>NZ_JAGGMS010000001.1:4923833-5224500 GCF_017875555.1 Amycolatopsis magusensis
ACCCGGCGGAAGACGGAGACGAGGTTGTCGACTTCGCGGTCGGTTTCCCCGCCTTCGAGGGGGTTGAGGATGGGTGGGCGGTGCAGGGAGTCGGCGTCGAAGAGCACCACCCGCTCCGCCGCGCTGCGCGGGAGCCGGTTGAGCACGTCGGTGACCAGGTCGCCTTTGGGGTCGATCAGGACGACACCGCGATTGCTGGCGGCGTCGTCGAGGATCATGTTGCCCAGCAGCGTGGATTTGCCGGAGCCGGTGGCGCCGAGGACGTGCAGGTGATGGCGGGCGTCGGCCACGCGCAGGCCAACCGGGCGGGCGTGCCCGGTGTCGGACTGGCCCAGCGGTTTGACCTCGGGCCCTGGTGTGGCGATGCCGGGTGGTGGGGCGACGGCTTTGGCTCCGGCGCGTTCGACGCCGGGGATCTCGGCGTCGGTGGGCAGGTGCGCGAGCGCGGCGAGTTCGGGTATCGAGAGCAGGTCACCGTGGTCGAGGCGCCGGGTGGCCAGGGCGTGGGCGGGGTGGTGCAGGCGGGTGCGGGTGTAGTGGTTGTGCTCGGTGTAGGCGGCGAAGGCGGCGGCCAGGGCGTGCGCCCGCCCGCGGGCGGTGGCGCGGGCCTGGCGCGCCAGCTCGTCGGCCGCGTCGGCGGGCAGGTCGGTGGCCACCGCGTAGCGCACGAGGGTCTCGTACTGGGACCCGCGCTGCTTGCCGACGATGGCTTTGTTCTGCGCCGAATATTCCAGCGACAGCTGCGGATCTTGGCTGATGCGCCGTGTATCCGGGGTCCGGCCGGAGCGGGTGGCGTGCGCGCCCGGCGTGATGATGTCGAGGACCCGACCTCCGAGACGGCGTGAGGAACCTCGATGGACTCGGCGGGCCGCGCGGCGAGCCTGGGCGACGCGGCGGCCGGTGACGGGGCGAGCGAGGATCTGCACGCAGGCGTGCTCGTCGCGGCCCAGGCCGACCGGGGCGCCGAGCAGCCCGCGGATCGGGTCGGCGTCGAAGCCGGTGCGGAGCGGCAGCGCTTCGGAACGGGCCAGGCGCAACTGCCCGCCGACGATGACCCGCCGCCGCCCGGCCTCCAGCGTGGGCAGCGGGGAGGTGGCGGGGCTGGTGCGGGTGTGGGAGCCGGGCCAGGCGGCCTCGACCGCCCGTTCCACCAGCGAGGGCGGGATGACGCCGGGGACCCAGAACTGCACGGTGACGCCGTGCTCGCCGAACACGTACTCCATCGCGAGGTGAGGTTGGCCGGCCCACCGGCGCCGCCAGGAGGGGCGGAGGAGGCCGACGAGGTTGGACCACACCGCGGTGCCACCGGCGGGATCCACCCTGGGTGGGGCGAGGACGGTGATCCGGCGAGCGTCGACCTGCAGCCCGGCGTTGCGGCGGGCGCGCCACCACCGGCGCGCCCCCACCGCGCCCGCCACGGCCACCGCGAGGGCCGGGACGACGAGCGGACCCCACTCCAGCGCCCACTCGCTCAGAGCGGCGAGCAGCGCGGCCAGGGCACCGCCGGGATCGCGCAGGTAGTCACTCACCCAGCTCTGCAGCATTGGGGACCCTGCGGCGCGCACAGCCATGGCGGAACTCCTTTCCGGAAACACTGGGGCAGGACGAGGAAGCGAAGGCGGCAGGACTGGTCAAGCGGGATCGAGGTCGACTGGTGTCGTGTCGTCGAACTCGTCGCCTCCCGGCGGCGCGCCGGTGCCGAGGGGGTTGGCGGGGCCGAGGTCGAGGTAGGCGTCGGCGAGGCCGTGATCGGTGGTGCCGGGGTCGTCGCCGGCGAAACGGGCGAGTTCGGCGGGGTCGGTGGTGACCAGGAAGTTCTCGGCGGTGGAGGCCAGGGACTGGAACGCCACCCGTTGCGTGCCCGCGGCGAGCAGGCCTTGGCCGCGGTCGGCCGAGAGCAGGAACTGCCGCTCGCCGGCGGAGAGGTCGAAGGTCTCGGCGATGTCGTCGATGGCCTGCGGCGCCTGCCGCAACAAGACTTGGGTGGCTGCGTTGGACACGATGGCTTTGCCCAGGTCGCTACCGAGCACGTCGGCGGTGTCCTGAGTCGCGACAGTGAGACCGCACCAGTGTTTGCGTGCGGCCTTGGCCATCCGGAACAAGAAGCGTGCGCCTTCGGGTTGCTGCATGAGCAGCCACGCCTCGTCGACCACGACCAGCCGCGGGCGCCGGTGGGCCGGGTTGGAGACCCGGCGCCAGACGGCGTCGAGCACGAGCAGGGTGCCGATCGCCCGCGACTCGTCGGGCAGGTCGCGTAGGGAGAACACGACGAGGTGCCCGTCCGGGGCCGCGGTGGTGGGCCCGTCGAACAGATCAGCAAAACTGCCGTCGACGAAGGGGTGCAGCCGGGCTGCCAGATCGGCGGCGACCGCGTCACCACCGTCACCGGTGGCGGCGAGGACGTCGCGCAGGTCGCGCAGCAGCGGCGCCGGGCGGGTCCACGTGCGGGCGTCGCCGGTGATGCCGGCGCGGTGGTAGGTGGCGGTGATCGCGGTGTCGAGCACGGCCCGTTCGGCGGCGGTGACCTCGGTGCCGAGGAGGACGGCGAGCACGGTGTGCAGGAACAGGCTGCGGCGTTTGAGCGCGTCCTGGGGCGCGGTGCGGCGTCCGCGTGCGTCGGTGTGCACGGGCAGGTCGAACGGGTTGAGCCGGACCCCGCCCGCGCCGAGGTGGACGTAGGTGCCGCCGACCTGGGAGGCCAGCCGGGCGTATTCGTCTTCGGGGTCGACGACGAACGCCTGCACCCCGTCGGCGGCCCACCCGGTCTCGTCGTCGCCGAGGGCGCGGTAGAGGCTGCGCAGCGTCTCGAGCTTGACGAAGTAGGACTTCCCGGCGCCGGAGCGGCCGAGGACGACGGAGTTGTAGTTGTCGCAGGCGAACCTGTCCCAGTGCACCAAGCCCGAGCTGCCGATGTTGTAGCCGTAGAGCACCCCGGACGGGGCCGAGGTGGTCGGGTCGGTCGGGGGCAGGTCCGGTGAGGTGAACGGGTACGCCGCCGAGACTGCGGCGGTGTCGAACGTCCTTTTCAGACCCAGCGGGTCCAGGCCGAGGGGCAGGGTGGACACCCAGCCCTGCAGCGCTCGGTAGGTGGCGGGTTTCGCGTCGAGCAGCAGCGACGCGCACAGCGACCGCAACGCTGAGACCTCCTCGGCGAGCGAGGTCTCGTCGGCTGCGTGGACCGTGAGGTACAGCCCGAACCTGAACAGTTTCCCGTCGCCGCGGGCGATACGCCGGGAGAGATCGGCGGCGTCCTCGGCGGCGGCGTCGACCTCCGGGTCGTCGAGCCGGTCGTGCCGGGCGTTGTGCCGGCGCGACGATTCCAGCTTCGCGCGTTGTTTGCGCAGCCCGCTCGCGGCGCTGGCCGGGTCGACCGGCTGGACGTGCACCGAGACGTCCAGCCGGGCGGGGTAGGTCAGCAGCGGGGCGAGCCAGCCGGGGTAGACCTCCTGCGGATACCCGGTCACGCCGAAGGAGGCGACAAATTCGTTGCCGACCTCCAGGTGCCGGGCCGAGACCGACAGCGCGTCCGGGGTGAACGCCCCCGCCGACCCGCCCCGGGCCGCCATGTCGTGGTGCCTGGTGTAGGCCATGGGGTTTACCTGCTTTCGATCTCGTCGTCGTAGTCCCAGTCCTCGTCCACCGGCAGCCACGGACCCGACGCCCGCGACCGGGCAGCGCGAGCCGGGGCGGGATATGCGGGCTCGGATTCGTGTGTTGCCGACGGGCGAGGAGCCGACATGGGGTGGGTTCCTGCCGCGGCGTTGTCGGGGCCGTAGAGGTCGGTGAAGGTGGTGGTGGCGGTGACGACCTCGTCGGCTCCGGCCAGCCCCGCCGACGGGGGCAGGAAGGTGTCGGGGTTGCAGGCCGCGGCGAGTACGCCGGTCGCGGCGGCGGCGTCGAGCGGGGTGGCGACGATCCCGGCGGGGGCGAGCAGTTCGGTGGCTTCGCCGAGGCGGCGCACGAGCCGTTGCTCGGCGGCCTGCCGCGCCCCTTCGGCCAGTGCTGGTGCTTCGCGGTGGCGTCGCCACGGCAGCACGCCCGACGCGGCGGGGGCCGGGCCGCTACGTAACGGTTCGCGCAGGACGAGCAGGACCTGGCGGCGCAGCAGCTCGGTGTGCGCGGTGAGGTCGGCGAGATAGTCCGCGTGGTCCCGCGCGGTGGCCTCCAGGGCGGGGTGGGGCAGCCCGCCGGCGCGGGCCCGCAACTCGGCGATCTGCGGTGCGAGGTCGAGCCGTTCGGCGCGGACCAGGATCTGCACCGGCGCGGTCAGCGAGTGCAGGTAGCGGGCGAAGGCGGCGACAAGCGCCTCTTGCTCGGCGGGCGTGCGTAGAGAGAAGTTGACCGTCGAGCACACCGCGATCACCGCGAGCCCGTCACTGCCGAGGTCGATGACCCCGGCGTGGGTGCCGGTGCCGGTGACACCGCTGGCCGGCAGTTCCAGCGGCGCCGGGGACACCGCCTCGGCACCGCCCGCCCCCGCGCGCCGTCGCCAGCCTCGGGTGCGGGTTCCGGGTCGCTGGGCGGTCAGCCAGGCCGGTGCGGCGCGTACGCCTTCGGGCGCGGCGACGCGGTGGCGTGGCGAGAGGTGCTGGCGGAGCGCGGCCAGCGCGAGGCGGTCCAGCGACAGCCCGTCGCGCTTTCCGAGGGCCAGAACGGTGACGGTGACACCGAGCGGCGCGGCGACGAGGAGGAACACCGGCAGCGGCACGAACGTCCGCGTGGCCGAGTACAGGCCGTAGAGCAGAAGCGCGGCGACGCCGAGGATCGCGACTTGCCGGGCGGTCAGGGGCCCGAGGATTCGGTCCGGGCGGTCGACGTCGGCGGGTACACGCACGGGAGAAGTCATGGCGAGTAAACCTCACTTCGTGGTCGGGCCCCGGCGACCGGGCAGGTCCAGGGGCAGTCGCAGTTGTGTTCCGGGGCGCCCCTTCGGCGGTGGCGAGGCGGTCTTGGCGGCGGCCGGCGGAGCGGCAGGCTTGGGTTCGCGCCGGACTCCGAGCGGCAGCGGGTACTGCCCCGATGCCAAGGCCCGGTTACCGGTGTAGGCGTCCCGGATGGGGCGGAGGGGAGGGCGGGCGGCGCGGTTGATGTGGCCGGACGGGGTGATCAGTGCTGGCTGCGGCGGCGGGCTGGTCGGTGCGGGGTGGGCGAGGTCGTCGGCCAGCGTCCGGCGAGGCGGTTGCGGGGGAGCGGGGCGCAGGTGGATTGGCAGCATCCCGGTGCTCGGCGCGATCAGCGCGCGCGGCAGGTGCGCGGGTGGGCGGGCGTTGCGGTTGATCCGCCCGTCCGGCAACAGCAGTCCGGGCTGCGGTACCGGTGGCGGCATACCCGGGCGGTCGGCGAGGTCGTCGGCCACCGTCCTGCGCCCGACCCGGCCGGGGTCACGCCGCGTCATGATCGGCAACCCGAGTTGATCCTGGGGTAGTGCGCCGGGCAGATCCTCCGGCGGCAGCGCCCGCGGGTTCGCCGACACTTCCCGCTGGCTCCCAGAGCCGGTGGCGGTGAACAGCGACATCTGCCCCGGCCCAGGCCTGCGACCGACGCCAGTGCCCGGAAGCTCACCCAGGCGCGGCGAGCGACGCGCGGGCCGCGCACGGCGGACCCGCATCGGCAACATGAACTGCCCCGCACGCGTAGCCGGAGGATCGGGCACACCCCCACCGGCACCGCTGCCGCGCACCCGGCCACCGCCCTTCCGGCCTTTGCCGCCGAGCATGGATTGGGCTCCGCCGAGCAAGCCCATGGTTTTGTAGGCGATCGCGCCGCGCACGAGCGACCCGAGCAAGGAGCGGCCGTTGCCGCGCAGCGGGGACAGACACCAGAACGGGATCTTGATCAGAATCCACATCAGCGCCAGACACAGCAGCAGATTCACCACCCCGGACACCGAGGGGCCGAACAGGGTGAACCCGCCCGGGGTGAAGAACACGCGCAGCGCCACCACCAGCGTCAGCGACTGCCCGACCTGGATGGCGAGCAGGCCACCGAAACCTTTCCACCACGTCAGGGCGATGCCCTCGGTGTGGGGCAGCGCATGGCACATCAGCGCCAGCGGCGCGGCGGCGATCACGGCGATGGTGACCATCACCCGCACGATGAAGGTGACCAGCAAGACCACGATCATCGCCACCAGCGCGAGGGCGATGAAGAACAGCCAGCCCCCGCCACCGGCCAGCGACCCGGTCACCATGTCGGTCATGGCCTTGCCCGCGGCCGCCGGGTCGAGCGCGTCGCCCATCACCGCCGCCGACAGCGCGTTCGCCAGGCGGATCCCGGTGACCGCGACGAATTGCGACAGCGTGCCGGCGAGGAACCCCACCACGACGCGCGGCGCGAGTTCTTTGACGGTGTAGCGGCTCTGCAGGGTCTCATACCCCATCAGCAGGATCCCGGCGATCACGATCAGCGTCGCGTAGACGGCCAGCATCAGCTGCCAGGACTCGGTCCATAACTGCCCGACCGCGGGCAGCGACGCCGGTTCCGGGGTAGTGAGCAGCGTGGTCCCGAGCAACTCCAGCAGCGGGTTGAGCGCCTCGGTCACCACGCCGCGGAAGAACGCCTCGATCCCGTCGGTGACACACGCCAGCGGATCGAAAATCCCGCACTCCGACTCAGGCTCGCCGCCCGGACCCGGGGCCTGCGGAGTACCTGGCGCCGGCGCGCCGGGCGGCACGGGCTGCGGGATGCAGTTCAGGCCCTCACACGCCGGTGGCGGCTCGGTGCCGCCCGGGGGCGGGCAGCCGGGCAGCACCGACCCCGGGAAACAGTCCGCGGGGTCCGGGACCGGGATCTCGGTCACCGGCGGCAGCGGCCCGGGAGACGGCGCGGGAGGTGGGGTCACTGGCGGCAGGCACCCGGGGACGACGGCACCGGGCGGGCAGGTGGGGTCGTCGACCGGAGGCACCGGCAGTACCGGTGGCTGCGCGAGCGGCACGGCAGCGGCGGTGGCGTGCGGCGTGGGTGCGGGGGTGGCCGAGGCGGTCAGCGTGATCCCGGCGACAGCCAGCAGCGGGACCAACACCACGAGCCGTCGAACCCAGCGCAGTCCGCGCCGAGCGCGACGGAGGGGAGGGATAGAGGATATGCGGCGGTGTGCGGGCATGGCTCACACCCCGCCCACGATGCCCTTGAGGATCTCGACCACGAGCGGGGCGAGTGCGGCCAGCCCGAACCCGATGCAGCCGGCCTTCAAGGCGCCTTTGGCTTTCTCGACCTCTCCGGGCTCACCCGAGGCCATCAGGTAGCGCAGCCCCGCGATGCTGAACAGCACGATGGCGATCCCGGCGAGGATCCCCATGATCCAGTTGCGGATGTTGTTCAAGACCTCGTCGATGGTCTGGGCGAGCGCGACGATCTGGACGGTGTCCGCGCGCGCGGCCGAGGAGGTCAGCAGCACTCCGGCGGCGGCCAGCCACCCGAGCAGTAGCACACCCCGGCGCCGGCGAGCCTCTCCCTGCCGGGTGCGGATGGCCGCAATCGAGGAGGAAGCCGAACCCGCGCAGGAGGTGCCCGTCCGATGCGCGGCGGTGGTCGTAACTCGACCAGTGGTCTTGCGCGGTCGCGGCGCGGGAACCGGGGAGCGGGGACGGCGCGACGTCGCGCGGCGTGTCGGTGTGTGGGCGTGACGGCCTGGCGTCAGTCGCATGAGCGGGCCTCCCGGGTGGGGCGCGCGGCCGGACCGCTGCGGGTGCGGCGGGCGCGGGAACGGCGGTCTGCGGGAAGGCGGGTCCCGCGCTGACTAACTCCGGATCCCGGCCCGTCCGGGGACATCGGGGCGCGCAGTTTCTTCCCCGACCCGCCCTGCGCCCTGGTCACATCGCGTGGCTGGACGCGGTGCGCAGATCCGGGTGTCGCGGCCGGAGACTGTGGGGGACCGCCGGGAGAACGACCGAGTTCGGGCGTGGTGCCGGTCGCGTTGTCGGTCAGGTAGGCAGCCAGTCGTGCCTCGGCCCGGTTGCGGGCGTGTTTGGCGGTGTCGTAGGACTGCCCGCGAGCGCGTGCGGCGTCGGCCAGTGCGACGTCGCCGACGCGTGTCCCGGAGATGAGTTCGGCCTCGCTGGCGGTGAGGACGTCCTCTGCGACCGCAGCGGCCAGGACAAGGTCCGGGTGTCCGCCAGAGCGCGGCGCCGGCGCGCGACACGACGCGAGATGCTCGTGCGGGACCGGACGCTCCAGCGTCTCGCGCAAGGCCCGCTCGCCCGCGCGGTAGGCGGTCCAGCGCAGCCGCACCAGCACCGCCCGCCGCTTCAGATCAACGCTGCGCAGTCCCTCCAGGAACCCGGTCAGGATCGCGGCGTGGATGTCGTCGCGGTCTCCCGCGTTCAGGCCACGGGTCAGCGTGCGCGCGACAGGCAGCAGAACGGGCAGCGCCAGACCGGTACACGCCACCGTCCACTTCTCGCCCTCGGCGCGGGACAGGGTGATCAGATGCCGCCACGCCGCGTCCCGCGTGTCCTGGCTGCACGACGCTGACAACAGCACTGTGCCCAGTTCGTCCAGGGCCAGCAGCCGCGGTGGCAAGCCGGCGACGTCCCGGCCATCGACCGACAGCGGTGCCGGCCCGGTCACCAGCCACCCGAAGCTGGCCCACGCGGTATCGAAGACATTCCCGTTCTCCACAAACGCCGGCTTCAGGCGGGTGAAGAAAACAGGTTCTTTCATTCCAGACTCAGGTCGCGGCACGTTCATGGAAAATCCCGAGGCGATCGACGGCGGTGAGCCATCAGAAAGCCGTGTGTACCGCCTCAGAACCGCTTCACAGGCGCCTCGAAAACGCGACAGAAGCGCCTCGCGAGCGCCTCATGGCCTTGGATGCAGAGCGGGCGCCGCTCTCGCCGCGGGCTCGCCAGGCAGCTTCACGGCCCGTGTGAGGCGTCCAGTATCAGGTGCTTGAGCAGTGTAGGAAGACTGGGCGAGGCCGCCGGTCGCCGGATGGCGCCTCAGTCACTCGTCGTGCCGGTGGGCCCTGAGGCGGATGCCTGGGAAACAGTCACAGAAGAGTTCCTGATACGCAGTCACTCAACACGAGTCGTGGTGTTCACCGCGCTGCAGAAGCGATTGTCGTGGTCGCGGATATCTTCGGTGACCGGCGTCGCGAGAACGCCGGAATTCGTTGGACACGTCCTGTCCCCGACGACCCTGAAATTCGGAGTTAGGGAATGCCAGCACAGCGCCCCGGACCCACACGGTCCCGTCTCGTTCCCACCTGAGAGGCCTTCCATGACCCAGCGCTCGCAGTCCCCGGATGGTCGTCCCGGTCGCCGGCCCGACTCGCCTCGTCCGCCGCGTGCCCGGCGCGATGGCGACCGCGCTCCGTACCCCGGAGCCCGCACACACGCCACCACGCCGGCTCGCCGACCGGCCCCCGCATCTGCCCGTCCCGAGAGCCCGTCAGCGTCGCCGCGCCGGCGCGCGGCAGCCTCGCCGGGGGAGCCGACTCCGGCGACGGTGTGGACGTGCGGGGACGAACCGATCGACGCGCACACGGCATGGCCGGTACCGATCGTGGAGGCCATCACGGCGGCGTTCACCGACCGCGGCGCGCACGTCGTACTCGTCGACCTCGACACGGCCACCCGCCCCGTTGCCGACCGCGCCCCAGCGACCGGTGACGGTGCGCTGGTGGCGGCGCGCGAGGCGGTGCGTGCGCTCGAGCGCACCGTCGAGACACTCACCCCCGGACCGCACACGCCCACGGCCACCGCGTCGCCGCGACCGTTCTGGGCCGGTCTCGTCACCGACTCCGCCGACCCGCCCACGGTGCTGACCGAGGCGCCCGCGGTCTCGGCGCGCCCCGGTGCGCGCGGCAGCGCGGACG
This sequence comes from Amycolatopsis magusensis, assembly GCF_017875555.1. GTDB lineage: Bacteria > Actinomycetota > Actinomycetes > Mycobacteriales > Pseudonocardiaceae > Amycolatopsis > Amycolatopsis magusensis. The sequence goes on from NZ_JAGGMS010000001.1 coordinate 4,933,651, forward strand.
TGCTCACAGTGGAGCACGGCACGCGGGTGGATCTGGTGCTGGCGTTGCTGCCCGCCCGCGCCGCCGAGACGGTCTCGCTGGATCGGCTCGCGCTACTGGCGGCTCAGCGCCTGCGCCACGGCGGCATCTTCGCGGTCTACACGCACAGTGACTGGAATCAAGGGCGGCTGGTCGATCCGACCGGCGCGATCGTGGCCGCCTGCCAGCACGCCGATCTGCTCTACCTACAGCACGTCGTCGTCCTGCACACCCCCATCGAGAACGGGCGTCTGCACGCCGCGCCGAACGCGGCGGTGACCACCGAGTACGAGCGTGCCCGCCACCGCGCGACGGTGCGCGGACTGCCCGCACCGCACCTGCGCGCGCACGGCGACGTCCTCGCCTTCGCCCAGCCCGCCGACCCCGCCACACCACCACCGCAGCCCGATTCGGCGACCGCCGCGCCCAGCCCCGGGGCTGACCAGTGACCCCGCCCCCACCGCTGCTGCCCGAGCCGCTGCCGGCCACTCCCATACCCGCGAAAGGCACCACGCCCATGCCTCACCAGCACCCCTCGGCGCCGACCACCTTCGCCGCGCCCGAGTCCGCCTCCCACCTCGACGACGCCCCGACTGTGCCGATCCCGCGTGCGCTTATCACCGCCCTCGACACCGCCGCCCACACCACCACGGCGCGCCCGCGCATCCCGGCCGTGGACGACCCGATCGCACCGTCCGCGGCCACCGCCGTCACCGACGCCGACGACCTGCCGCTGTCGGTGTGGGCGACCGCGCAGACCTCGCCGGCCTCCCAGCGCAAGGGCCGCTACGTGGCCGCCTCGACCGCGCACCCGGCGAAGATGCTCCCGGCCGTGGCGGCGCACGCCATCGCCCACTACACCCGCCCCGGTGACCTCGTGTTCGACCCGATGGCCGGGTCGGGCACGACCCTGGTCGAGGCGATCGACGCCGGGCGCCGCGCGGTCGGCGTGGAGTACGAGTGGCACTGGGTCGCGGTCGCCCGGGCCAACCTCGACCTGGCGCGCCGGCGCGGCCATGACCACGACAGCGAGATCGTGCACGGCGACGCCCGGCAACTGCCGCACCTGCTTGCCCCGCGCTACCGGGGCCAGGCCGCGCTCATCGTCACCTCACCCCCATACGGGCCGTCCACCCACGGGCAGGTCGTCACCGCGACCACCGACTCCGACGACGGCAAGGTGCACAAGTTCCACCACCGCTACGGCAGCGCGCTGGACCGCGGCAACCTCGCCAACGTCGGCCACCACCGCTTGCTGTCCGGGTTCACCCGCATCCTGACCGGGTGTGCCGCCGTGCTGCGCCCCGGCGGGCACCTCGTGATCACCGTACGGCCGTGGCGAGAGCACTCCGAACTGATCGACCTGCCCTCACAGATCATCGCCTGTGGCCAGGCCGCCGGACTGGTGCCGGTCGAACGGTGCGTGGCACTGCTGGCCCGCGTCGCCGAGACCGAACTCGTCGCCCGCGGCAGCTTCTTTCAGCGCGACTTCATCCGCAAGCAACGCGCGCAGGGCCTGCCGCTGCATCTGATCGCGCACGAAGACGTCATCGTGCTGCGCCGCCCGCTCGAGCCCACCAGCGACCCGGTGGCGACCGCGCCCGCGGGCCGGGGGTGGCGGTCGTGAGTGCGCGCACGCGGTGCCCCGACTGCGGCTGGACAGCTCGGTTCCAGCTGCCCGCCGCTGCGCGCCGCGCCGCCGCACGGCACCGCTGCCCAGCGCCCGAACCACCAGCTCCGGAACAGCCCAGCGGGGAGCGACCGTGACCACGCCACCGCAGACGACAAGCCTCGTCGTGGCGTGGCACGGCCAGAGCCGCGCCCGTGGGGCCGGCGCGTCGGTGGGGTGGGTCGCGGCAGGGGGCTACCTGAGCCTGGTTGTCGGGGCGAACTGGGCCAGTGCGCAGCACCTGCTCACCCTGGGCGCGCTGGCCATTCCCGCCGGTGCCTGCGTGGCGGGTCTGGTCTTCACCGTTCGCGATGTCCTGCACGAGGCGTTCGGCCTGCGCGCCGTGCTCGCGGCGATCGCAGCCGGGACCGTGCTGTCGGCGGTCGCGGCGTCGCCCCGGATCGCGGTGGCGAGCGCGGCGGCGTTCGCGCTCGCCGAACGTCTCCACGGCGGCGGCACCGGCGAACCCGTGTTCGGCGCGATGGTCTTCCACACCAGCTACCCACGGCTGCGGAACTGGATCAACGGCCCGGCCGGGCAGCGACTCGGCCTGACACCGATCCCCGCCGGCCCGCTCAACCTGCGGATGCTGCGCCGCACGCTGGCGCAGGAACTCGCGCAACGCCCCGGCGGACTGCTCGCGGCGAAGATCCACCTCAAGCACGTGTCGACCGCCACCACCGAGGGTTACGCCAACCGCCCCGGCGGATCACAAGCCCTCTTCCACGCCGAAGTCCAGGAACTGGAGGAAGAACACCACCTCCGCCTGACCATCGACGCATTCCGCCAGTTCCAGGCCGGACAGCTCCCCGCCGGACTCGGTGCCCGCGACCTCACCGCGACCTTCACCCACATCGACAACGCGCTGCGGGACAGCGCACCGGCCGAGCCGACGGTGCTGGACACCGACCGGCGAATCGAAAACCTACTCCGCGCGCAGGCCGCAAGCCTGCACGTCGGCCCGGCCAACTACTGCTGGTTCCGCGACCCGTCCAAAGCGCTCTGCCTGCGACTGGCCGGGACCACAGAGGCGACACGGCCGCTGATCGGACTGTGCGACTCGGCCCGCTGCCCGCAGGTCACCCACCACGCCTGCCACCGACCGATCTGGGCCGAGCAGGCGGCCACCTTCCAAGCGTTCCTCGGCAACCCCAGAGTCCCCACGGGGGAGAAGACCCGGCTTCGGCGCGAGCACGACCGTGTCCAACGAGTGCTCGACAGCATCGACGAGGCCACCAGCACCGCTGGGAGCACACCCGCACGTCCTCCGGTTCCGACTGGCGAGCCCGACATATGCAGAAGTTAGGACTTACTGCGTGCAAAAAGAATCGCTTGCTGAGCTTCCGCATCCGGGTCGAGCAGCATCTGAGCCTCGACCACGAATCCGGCATCGCGCAGCCAGGATGCCACCTGGTCAGGCTGACGGCGGTGGACATGGACCTTCATCGGGTGACCGCCATAGCCCTCCGTCTTCAACCGCGACTCGTCGCCGACGTGAAACAGGAGCTGCAGCGGTCCGCCGGGACGCAATGCTCGGTGGAAGTGCCCGAACACAGTCGGCACCTCGTCGTCAGGGATGTGGATCAACGACTGCCAGGCGAGCAGGCCGGCCACCGAAGCGACGGGGAGGTCCAGGTCCGTCATCGAGCCCACCTCGAACCGCAGGCCGGGGTGGTCGCGCCGGGCCACGTCGATCATCCCAGGGGAGAGGTCGACACCGAAGGCGTCGACACCGAGCTCATGCAGGTGGGCGGTGACTTCACCGGGGCCGCAGCCGATGTCCGCGACCGGCCCGCCGCCAGCGATCCGCACGCTGTCGGCGAACAACGCCAGAGCCGCGCGCAGGTACTGGTGTCCGGCGAGGGCGCCGCGCACTTGGTCGGCATAGCTGACCGCGACCGTGTCATAAGAGGTTCGGGTGTCGGCCAACCAGTCATCCGTGGTCATGACCGGCACGATATTCCATGATCACGACCTCGTGGACGGCCGACGCAGAGAGACCGATCATCGGCCGCCAACTGGCCCAGAACTCCGCCATGTTTCCGCAGACCGCAATGCAGGAGAGCACATCATGCCGCTGACAACCGAACAGCGCCGCCGCAACGAGACCAGCATCCGTGCTGCGATGGACCGCCTACTGCTGGGGCAGCTTCCAGCCCGCGGCGGTTGCGACCTCAAGACTCTCGCACGAGAAGCCGGCGTCGCCAGAACGGGCTTCTACGCACGCACCGACCCGCAGGGCAACCAGCGACCAGGGCCCTATCAGCACCTGGCCGAGGAGTTTCAGCGTCGGCTGGCCGATCTCCGCGAGGCGGGCACCGTCTCAGACCCGCGCGAACATGAGCCTCGGAGCCATCCCCGACTAGGACGTGTCCTGCGGATCTTTCTCGGAGTTGGAGGACGATGCAGGCGAGGATGATTCCGGCGCGGTGACAGGCGGCTCGTTTGGCGAAGCGGGTTGCCAGACCACAAGGGGGTGGCTTCGAGAGTTTGGCCGATTGGCCATATTGACGGGGCAAACTATTCGGAGTGGGGATGGCGCCGTGCCGCCGGACTGCTTAGCTGTCGACTGACATGACGATGTGGAAGTGCTTCACCATGTCAGGGTCCTCACCGATCGGCTGCCCGTCCACCGCGACCCAGGCGTGTGCGGCGAAGGGTTCGGTGACGACGCCGGTGCACCACTGTGGCCAGGTGCCCCGCAACCGGCAGAGCAGTGCGGTGGCGATCGAGCGTTGCAGGCAACGAGGGCCCGCGCAGGCGATGCTGACCGCGACCACGGCCCGGCGGGCCCGGAGGGCTTGCTCGGCGGTGGCCGGGGTAGCTCCTCGGGCGGCGAGTTGAAGCAGCTTCCGCAGGCGGGCGGGTGAGGCGGTGGCCAGCAGTCGGCCGGCGAGGGCCGCGGCCAGGGCGGCGGGCCGCTGGATGAGGGGGACCCGAACGCGAGGTTCCAGCGTCATCTCGACGCCGCTCATCGCGCGACCAGCCCCGCGTCGTCGAGTGCGCGCAGCAGCGTTGTCACGTCCGCGGCGACGTGGTCGCTCGCCGCGGGGTAGGTGACGCGGAGATCTGCCACGATGCTCGCGGTATCGGAGCCGGCCAGCAGTGCGCGCAGGACCGTAGCGCCGGTGTGGTTCATCGTCCAGTAACGGCCTGTTCTTTCGTCGAGAAGCACCATGCCACGGTCGGCCGGTGTCATGGTCACGTGCGCGGACAAGGTCAAGCCCATGGGGTTCCTCCCGGATTCGCCGACGCGGGTTCGCCGGTGTTTCGCAGCCACAGTTCGCAGGCCAGGGTCGCGTCGAGCGGCATCAGGGTCAGGGCGGTGGCGTGGGCGCCACGCAGGACCCCGCGGACCGCGGCTGGATCGATCAGTCCCATGCGCGCCAGTCGCGAGTCGGCCATCAGGTCCACCAGTTCCTCGCGGCGGTTGCGCATTCCGGCGTACATCGCCGCGCTGGCTTCGTTCTTGGTCGTGCGGGCGAGGATGTCGCCGGGCACCAGTCCGGTCATCGCGGTCACCAGCGCGGGCTTGAACCGATGGGGGTCCATACGGTCCTCCAGGCGGATGCTCAGCGCCGCTTCCAGGACCCGGTCGTCGGTGAACGGGCCATGGAAGGTGACCCCGTGCGCGGAGGCGAGGTGGGAGTGCCGTCGCAGCATGCGCCCGTTGACGCAGTTGATCCGGATCATCTCGTGTTGTACGGGCAGCGGGGACAGCGGTTCGGGGCGGGAACCGGCGGCCGTGTGCAGGGACCGGCGGATGGTGGCGGCGCCGTCGGCGGTGATCCACGGCGGCAGCGTCGGTGACACCTCCCACGCCGGCGCGCCGAGCTTTCGCGCGGCGTCCGGTGTCCCGGTTGCGCAGCCGGTCAGCCAATCGGCATAGGACTGGCTGTAGCCGAGCACGGCCGCGGTGGCACGCATCGGCCAGCGGCGTCGTGCCCTCAGCGCCCGAGCGTGGCGTAGGGCCAGCAGCGGTCTCCGGCGGGCGATGCCGGACAGGCACATGGTTCCCGGCTGGAACATCTCGTCGCCGCCCACGCCCTGCAGGTGCCGGCGAGAGCCTTCGGCCGCCACCAGCGCGGCCAGGTGGTCCGTCGCCGCCGAGGCGCGGGCCAGTACGTGGGGGCCTTCCCGGTCGAGGGGGGCGTGGTCGGGTTGTGCGTACCAGTCGGGTGCGTCCTGCGGCGAGGTGACCAGGTGCCGGGCGCCGGCGAGGTGGCGCCCGCTGAGCCGCGCCCAGGCCAGGTCGTCGGTTGTCCGGCCGTCGGCCTGGAAGTGCGAGGTCACGAGCCGCGTTCCGGTCCGGGCGGCCAGGAAGGTCAGGGTGGTCGAATCGAGGCCACCGGACAGGTCGGTGCTCACCGTGCCCTCTCCGCGGGTGCGCGCGGTGACGGCGTCCACCAGGGCCTGACCGATGGTGGCGCCGTTTCCGAGCCGCTGGTGCGGGCTCGGGGGTGACCACCACCGCCGGGTGCGCCCGGCGCCGTCGGGCCGGATCTCGAGGCACTCTCCGAGCTGGGGGACGTGCACTCCGCGCCAGGGCGGCCGGTCGTTGAGTGGCCAGGGCGGTCCGAACGGCACCAGCAACTCCAGGGCGACGCGTTCCTCGTCGATCCCGGCGCCGATCAGGTCCACCAGCGGCTCTGCCCGGTTCGACGCCACGGTCAGGCCGTGCCAGGTGGCGTAGTGAACCTGGAAGGCTGTGGACAGCGAACCCTGGACCCGCACCGTGCCGGCCACCGACGCGACGAAGTGGTGGCCGCCGGCCATCGAACCGGCGAGAGTGTCCAGGTCACGCGGCGAGGTGATCGACCGCAGCCGCCGCTCCAGCTCGTCCGGCGTGATCAGGGCGGCGCCGAGCAAGGCGACCGACACCTCCCCGGCGGTGGCGACGAGCAGATCGCGCTCGTGCCAGCGGCCCACGATCCACGGCCTTCCCGAAGGGTGCGCCACGATCTGGCTCCCTGGATCGTCCAGGTCGATGCCGCCGATCACCGTGGCGGCGCCGGGGTGATCGGGCAGGACCAGGAATCGCATTTTCGCTCCGTTCGTCGAGTACTCACTTCTGGGTGGGGGCGTGGCCGCGCGAACACGGCCACGCCCCGCCTGCTGACCGAGGGTCAGAACCAGAAGTAGCCCCAGATGCCGTCGGCCCAGTAGCCGGTGCTGGTGAGCTGGGTGACCTCGGCGAATTCGCCGGCTTCCACCATGCTGGGCGCCTCGTAGATCTCGTCCATCACGTACTCCTCGATTCTCGGGATTTCACTTCGGTATCCGGCCCGGGCGGGCCGGTGATGAAATAGTCACCGTCAACCGGTAGCCGGGTCTTGAAGAAATTGGCCACCTTCGCCGTTCGAGCTCAACTGCCGCAGCGATCGGTCCGCGAGTTGACGGCACTCACGGCTCAAATGCGCCTGATCACTGAAACCGCACTGTGCCGCGACCGTTGCCGCGCCCATTCCGCGCATCGACAGGCACAGGGCACGCCGCAGGCGAAGTACACGTGCTGCCCGTTTGGGTGAAAGGCCGATGTGCTGGGTGAACAAACGTGACAGTTGCCGATGACTGCAGCCGACCTCGGCGGTGAGCTCAGCGATGGACCGCTTGCCGTGTTCGCGCATCATCACACGCCACGCCGAGGCCACGATGGCCGGCGCAGATGGTGTGGGGTGATGGCCGGGAACCAGGACATCGGAGACGAGTCGCTGGCGCGCCGAATGGCCACGGGTTCCGCACATCGCTTCTAGGAGTGCGGTGAACCGTGGAACCCCGTCAAGGCGGACACCGATGGGTGATCCGAGTAACTCGCGGCCCACGAAAGACGTCGTCCATGGAGCCAGGACTATCTCGAAGCCTTGGTGTGACTCCACTGGGGCGGCCGGGTTCAGTCCGGCCGCCACCACCGAGGAGAACGAGACGTGAGGTGTTCCATTCGGTGAAACCGAACAGCCTCGGCAGTCTGGGTGGAAAGTCAGAACTATCCCCGGGCGACGCCACTGGCTGTCGTCGGAACGTTGCTGGAGTATTTCAAGTCGCTCCCCGCGCCGGTCCGGGGCAGGGGCCGGTCGTCGGGCAGGAGAAAGTGCCTTCTCCGTTTCCATGGTGATCCGTTTCGCCGGTCTGAGGGCGTGGGGGACGGCAATGACCGTCGCGCCCACAGCACACGGTTTCGCCTGCTCATCAGGCCGACTTGGACACCTTTGGACATGACTGGACGCTGCTGGACGCCCCCGCCTGGGTATCGGCTGCCCATCTGGGCAGGGGTCGCCCGTACGAGTGATGAACTCGCCTTCGCCGAAAACGAGCCACAGCCGCGTTCATCCTGGAATCAGCCACTCGCCGAAACGGTGCACGACGAGGTAGGGGAGACTTCAAGTGAGCAACGGGACGGAGCCGTCCGGAATCCATTCACTGCCGGACCTGAAAGAAGCCTTCGATTCCCTCCGTCGAGCGCAGGGCCGTCATCTCGGCAAAGAACGCTTGTCGGTCCAGGACCTGGCTCGCCGGCTGAGCCGAAGCGAGGACGGTCCCATCCCGCGCAGCACGCTCGCCAACTACCTCGCAGGGCGCACACTGCCCCCACCGGGAGCCTACGAATCGATCCTGCGAGCGCTCGGGATCCCCCATGCGGAACTGTCGGCATGGGCGAATGCCTGGGACCGCGTCCATGACCACAACTCCGGCCCCGACCCCCACACCGCGCCCGCCGCGCCTCCGGCCCGCACCGACGCCGGACCGCCAGGGCGCCGACGGTGGCCGCTGTGGCGAACGGCAGTCGTGGCAGCCACCCTCCTGGCCGGCGGCACCAGCATGATGGCGCTGTTGTCCTCGGAAAAGCCGACTACCGTGGCCACCCCCACCCCCACAGGGCAAGCTGCCGGCGAGTGCGCCTACTCGCCGGTAGCAGCACCGATCCGGGTACGCCCCAGGCCGACCTTCAAGACGGGCACAGAGTTCCACACGATCAGCCAAGTGGAGCAGGTCGTGATCGGCGCATGCACCCCACAGCACGCCGAGTCCGGCACCACGTGCAGCGCGCAGACCGTCCCGATCGACACCTGGATCCCGGTCCGGTTCCCCTACACCGGCTGGGTGTTCTCCGCCTATCTGCAGCGCATCGCCCCACCGCCCCCCTGACCTGGTCGACGGCGTTGGAAGGCTGGGCTGGACGAGGGGGTCGTCGATTTCTCGCCCCGGTGTGCCTGCGCGGCGGGAGCGCGGCGGCGCTGCTGGCCGGGTTGGACGACGAATTGGCCGGTGCCGGGCGCTGGTTGCGGTTGGGACCGGCACCGGGTACCACCGCGCACGACCTGCGGCTGGTGTGCCTTGCGGCCTGGTGGCTCGTGTTGGGTGCCGGCGTCCGCTCCGGCCCGCTCGAGTGCGGCTCCTTGGCGAGCTCGGCTGGTGGGGTGGAGGGCGTGACTTTGTGGTGTTCGGGGGATGGGTTCCTCGACGGTGCCCGTCCTGCTGGCCTCGGCCCCGGAGTGGCCGCGTGGTGAAGCTGTTTCCGGCCCGTCGTGGTGAGCCGTCCAGCGAGCCGCCACTTGCCCGGCGTTGTCGGATTCCTGGGTGGCTCCAGGGGGCCGGTGGGCGTGTTTGGGAAGGTGCGCGCTGGTTGGATTGGTGGCCCGGTTCTCCAGCCCGGCTGGGCTCGGGCCGGCCGACAGCCCGCTCGCGGCTGGCGGGGATGGTCGCGTGACGGGTTGGAGGGGTCCGGCGGTGCACCCAAGCCGAGCCGGGTGCGCGGCCTGCGCTGCCGAGCAGCCTGCCGAGCATGCTGATGGCCTGCAATCACCCGATGCGGTAATCGAAAGAGATTCCACCGCCACAGCGGAAGAGTCTGGTGGGACTGTGAAGCCTATGGCATCCAATAGACCACGCGTCTGGCCGGAGTTCGTGCTCGGCGACACGATCACCATCATCGAGGGCTGACCCGCGATAGTCGAGAAGGAGTCATGCGCACACATCTCTCCCGCACCCGGGGCTGGGCGGTCTTTGGCCTGGTGATCGCGGCGCTCGTCGGCGGCTGCGGCCGACCCAGCGGTCCACCGCAACCCAGGCCCGCACCCATCGCGACCACCACCTCGACCACACCTGCGCCGCCGCTCAAGTACAACTCCGCCCAATTACCCAACTGCGCGACAATCCACGCCGAAGTACCCGGGCTACCGCCCCCCGAACGGGTAAACGACTCGACCGACAACGGCATTGCGCCCGGGCGAAGCTGCACCTTCCGGGGCATCGGCGATGACGAGTCCTACGCTGACCTCAGCGTCGCGGCCTGGGAGCACTCAGAGAACGCCTACGGCCCCCAGCTAGGGAACAAGCGGGCCAAAGAAGACTTCAACCGGCGCGCGACCCCACAGGACGAGCAGATCAGCGACCTCGGCATCGGAGCGGAAGCCCGCTGGTCAGACCCCGACGGCGGCAGGGCCGGCTGCCGACTGGCGGTCCTCGACGACAACGCGGTGATCAGCGTGTTCTACGTCTCCGGCAAGAACGATCCGCCACGAGGCGAGCAATGCCGGACACGTACGACAGACCTGGCCACACAGCTCTACACAGCCATACAGCCACAGTAGACCGCCGCCACGTCCAGCCTAACGAGGGCGAAATCCCGTCTAGCGCGAACTGCCGCTGTTAGATCAGCGCCGGCCCGCCTCCGAACCGAGGAGCACCGTGGCGGGTTAACACGTCGGCCGGATCACCGCCCGCTCAGCGGCATGAGTGGGCATCCGTGAGGTGGTGACGGTTGGGCTCCGCTCACGAGCCGGAGTAATCGGCCCACCGGCCCTTCTTCGTTCTGGTGAACCACTCTGCGGCGTGGCGGGCCAACTTTTCGATTGACGAGCCGTTCGCTGGGAGGAGCAGCCCGTCTGGCCCCGACAGGCGGACCAGAGCCTCCTCGGCTCTCACTCCGTCGTCCCAGTTGAGGCATGACGGGCGAGTACTTCCGCGACCTCGTGCAGCAGAGCCTGGGGCAGCAGGCGGTGGGTGTGGCTGAGCGGCCGCTGACCAGAGGCATCACCCCTCATCGATCGATGCCCAGTGCGAACAGGAACCGGCTGAGCACGTTCTCCGGGCGGACGGGGTCGGCGGAGGCGCCACGCAGGTCCGCGTGAAGCTGGCCGTCGGGTCGCCGGCCGTATTCTGCTCGTATTCTGGACGTGTACTGGTTTTGGTTAATCTTCAGTGCGTAATGCTGGTCTGGTTCGCCGGGCTGTGGTCGCGACGAAGGGCTGGGTATCTTCTGATGACGAAATGGGCGCGACCGATCCCGCGATAACGCTGGCGCTGACTCTGAGATTCTCCCGGTGGAACGGAACTGGTTCCGCCGACGATTTTTCGATTCAGCGACTATTGCCGTGTCAACATGCCGACTATCGGGGGTAACCACCGTGACTACGAGGCCGGCCCGAGTCTTGACAGCTGTCGAGTTCGGTGCTCACGATGACCTGCGGCGAGTGGACCATATTTCGAATCGACTCCGGGGATGATGGTATGCGAACTGACATCGAGAGTCGGGTACAGGCTTTTCCGGTAGACCTCTCGGCATACTTCAACAACACCGGTGCGACCGCGAAATCAGACCTGGCGCGAGGTCGGCTCAACGTGTGGCAGAATTCCTTCCCCGCTGAGGAGTTGCCTGATGCGGGAATATTCGTCGCTACCTCGGTGCCGTTCGAGTTTCCTGCGATCGGCCCCGGTCGGCACGACAACATCCGCTGTGCCGGCCAGCGGGTGGAGCTACCGGCCGGGCGCTGGGACTGGATCTACTTGCTGGCCTGCTCGGAGCGCCGGTCCGAGGACGTGCTGCAACTCCACTACACCGACGGAACCGTGGACGCCGAATGGTTGCGTGTTTCGGACTTCTGGCCGGCGTCACCACCGCATTTCGGTGAGGTGGAGGCGATCCGCTGCGAACAGATGCACTTCCCACGCCACATCCAGCCACGCGTCGGGCCCCGTATCTGGCAGCAGCGTGTCCCCGTGCCCCGGCAGCACGACCTGGCGGCACTGCGGCTGCCGGACAACATCGCGATCCACGTTTTCGCGATGACCCTGGTGAATCAGGGGCTGGGATGAGGCCGCTGATCGTGGTGCGCGACCTCGTCAAGGAGTTCCACCGGCCCAAGCGTGTCGAGGGCCGGTTCGGTGGGCTGCGCACCATGTTCACCCGGGAACGCGTCACCAAGCGTGCCGTGGACGGGATCAGCTTCACCCTCCAGGAGGGTGAGCTGGTCGGCTATCTCGGACCGAACGGAGCGGGCAAGTCCACCACGGTGAAGATGTTGGCGGGCATCCTCGTGCCCACCTCCGGCACGGTCGAGGTGGCCGGTGCGGTTCCGTGGCGCGACCGGAGTCGCAACGCACGGCAGATCGGCCTCGTGTTCGGGCAGCGCTCCCAGCTGTGGTGGGATCTGCCGCTGCGTGAATCGTTGCGCCTGATCGGCGATCTGTACGAGGTGCCAGACGACCGCTACCGGCTCAACCTGGCCCACCACTCCGAACTGCTCGAACTCGGCCCTTTCCTCGACACGCCCGTCCGGCAGCTTTCCCTCGGGCAGCGCATGCGCGGCGACCTGGCCGCCGCCCTGCTCTACGAGCCACGTGTGTTGTACCTGGATGAGCCCACCGTCGGCTTGGACGTCGTGGCGCGCGATCGCATCCGCGGGTTCATCGCCGAGCTGAACCGGGAGCGCGGTACCACTGTCGTGCTCACCACGCACGATCTCGACGAGGTCGAGCGGCTGTGCGACCGGATCGTGCTCATCGACCAGGGACGGGTGCTGTTCGACGGTGGAGTGGAGGCGCTGAAGAGCCGGTTCCCGCCGCACCGGGAGCTGGTGATGCGACTGGCCGGGCAGCACATAGTCCCCGACGTGCCGGGCACAGTCGTTCGGGAAGCCGGCGAGGGCCGCTGGGCGGTGCGGTTCGATCCTGCTGTCACGCCCGCCGCGGCACTGGTCGCCGAACTGCTCCGTCGATATGCCGTCGCCGACCTGTCCGTCCAGGAGGCCCGGCTGGAGGACGTTGTGCACCGTCTGTACACCGAACCCGCCCATGTCCCCCCGGCACCGTGCTAGCGCGGGCACGCGGCCACCTCGCGTGCCTGCGGGTGCAGGTCCGCACCGTTTTGACCTATCGGCTCAACTACCTGATCAGCGTCATCGGCGTGATCATGCACATCTACCTGCTCAACGTGGTCTGGAGCGCGGTGTACGAGGGGCGTGGCGCGGTCGAAGGGGTGCCCCTGGAGACGGTGATGGTCTATTCCACGTTCGCCGCGGTCCAGAACTGGCTGCTGGTTCCGTGGGAGTTCTCCCTCATCCCGGCCAGGGTGCGCGAGGGGCAGGTGGCGTTCGACCTGGTTCGGCCGATCGGCTTTGTGGGACAGGTGGTGGCGGGCCAGTTCGGCCGCACACTCGCGGTGCTGCCGCTCGCGGTGGCGTTGCTCCCGCTGGCCGTGGTCGTCGGACGGAGCCAGTCACCCGCGTCCCCGGCGGCCGGTGTCTGGTACGTGGCCGGGTTGCTCGGGGCGTGGATCGTGGCAACCCAGCTGTCGATAGTGGTGGGAATGCTGGCGTTCTGGACCCTGGAGGTCAGCGGTTGGTTCCTGGTCTACCGGATGGTGTCGCTGTTTTTGTCGGGTGCACTGGTCCCGCTGTGGTTCATGCCCCCTGCGCTGCGGGTGCTCGCCGAGGTGCTGCCCTTTCAGGCCATCACCTACGGGCCGGTCGCGGTGTACCTGGGCCGGGAGGACGGACTCGGGGTCATCGGCGTGCAGTTGTTGTGGATTGCGCTGCTCGCGGTGCTGTCCCGGTGGATATGGGTACGGGCATTGCACCGCGTCGTCGTGCAAGGAGGGTGATGTTCCGCTATTGGTGGTCGGCGACCAGGGCGGCGCTGCGTGCCGAGGCTCAGTACCGCGCGAACTTCGTGGTGTCCGTGATCGCGAGCCTGTGCTACCAGGGAGTCGGCCTGGCGTCGATCGGTGTGGTCTTGTCGACGTTCGAAACGCTCGGCGGGTGGACGCTCCCGGAGGTCGCGTTCCTCTACGGGTTGCGGCTCACCGCCCACGGGCTGTGGGTTGTGCTCTTCAGCCAGCTCTTGGTGATCGACCAGATCGTGCGCGAGGGCCATTTCGACCGATTCCTCGTGCGCCCGGGCAATCCGCTGGTGCACCTCATGACACACCGGACCGCGTTGACCCCCGTCGGCGACCTGCTCGGTGGGCTCGTGTTGCTCGCGGTCGTCATGACCTTGGTGCCCGTCAACTGGTCGTTGCTCGGCATCCTGTACCTGATCGCCGCCGTCGTCGGCGGTGCGCTGACCGAACTCTCCCTGCAATTGGCCGCTTCGTCGTTGACGTTTCGGACATTGTCCAGCCAAGCACTTCGGGTTACGATCGATACGATCTTCGGAACCTTCGGAAACTACCCGACGAAAATTTTTTCGGCCGCGGCCCGGTTCGCACTGACCTTCTTGCTGCCGTTGGCATTCGTCGCGTATCTGCCCGGGGCGGTGCTACTCGACAAGGCTGGGGAGCTTCACGTCCCTGCTGTGGTCGGGTATGCGGCACCGGCCGTCGGTGTGGTTCTGTTCGCGGCAGCCTACGCGGTCTGGCGTCGCCAGTTGCGCCACTATCAAAGTGGTGGCCATTAGTATGAGTGATGAGTCAATTTACTGACCAATGCCTCTCGGGAGGTGGACGCGGAACCTAAAGGATCGTAAAGTTGGCGTATAAATGTGCAGGGCTGGCAAGGCGGTTGATAGTAGCCCTCCGCAGATCGATATTTTTCCAGAACCGCTGTCGACGATTCTGATTGCCGAGAATGGTCGCCCCAGTGTTAAGGAGAGTCGTGGTTGCCATCCTCTGTCCGACATGCGATGTGGGAGTCGCGGTCGACAACACGGTCCTGCCCAACGAAATCGTGATGTGCGGGGAATGTCGAAGTGAACTGGAGGTCGTGACCACCGACCCGATCCGGCTCGCTCTTGCCCCCGAGATCGAGGAAGACTGGGGCGAATAGCCGTCGGATACCGTTCACGACCGAAATCGGAGACTCGATGACGAAACTCGCCATGTTCGGTGGTGCGCCGGCGGTGACCCGTGGCACGCCGCAGTCTTCCTGGCCGGTGGTGACCGACCAGGATACGGAGGCCGTGCTCGGTGTCATGCGCAGCGGTAGGTTCACCGCGGCATCGGCGGGTGAACAAGAGATCCGGTCGCTGGAACGGGAGTGGGCCGAGCGGGTCGGCACCGCACACTGCCTCGCGGTGGCCAACGGAACGGCGGCATTGACGATCGCGCTGGCCGCAGCCGGTGTCGGGCGAGGGTACGAGGTCATCGTGCCTGCCCTCAGCTTCGTCGGCAGCGCACTCGCCCCCTTGCACGTCGGTGCCACGCCGGTGTTCGTCGACGTCCACCCCTCGACCTTCAATCTCAGCCCGGATCACCTGGCCGCGGCCGTGTCCGGCCGCACCGCGGCGGTGCTCCCGGTGCACCTGCACGGACTGCCCGCCGACATGGACGAGATACTGGCGTTCGCCGGGCAGCGGGGCCTGGTCGTGGTCGAAGACGTGGCACAGGCACCCGGGGTCCGGTACCGGGGAAGGATCACCGGTTCGCTCGGCGACCTCGGCGCGCTTAGCCTCAACGTGTCCAAAAACCTCCCCACGTGCGGCGAAGGCGGCCTGCTCACCACCGGCGATCCCGAGTTGGCCGACCGCGCGGAGCTGCTGCGGCAGTTCGGCGAGCGGCTGGGAGGCCGCGGCGAACGCCCCTATGTGTCGCACGCACCGGGCTGGAACGCCAAGATCAACGCGATTCAGGCCGCCTTCACCAGAAGCCAGCTCACGCGGTTCGACGAGCAGCGCGCCGTGCGTGATCGCAATGTCACGCGACTGCTGGCCCGGGTTGCCGAACTGCCGGGCTTCACCGCCCCTGAGGTGCCTGCCGACCGTGAACACGGCTGGCACATTCTCCGTTTCCGAGTACGACCCGAGGCGTTCGGCCTACCGGAGTCGCGGGCTTCGGTCCTGCGGGCCGTAACCGTCCGGGTGATGCGGGCCGAGGGTGTTCCGGTGTCGCGCTACCAGACCAGGCCACTGTCCGAGCAGCCGATCTTCGCCGACGCCGGTGCACCGAGCAGGGCGCTCGATGTATCCGTGACCCGTGCCGTGGTGCAGGACTCGTTCGTACTCCAGCGAATCCACCTGAACCCGGGGGCCGGTGACCTGCTGGAGCGGGTGGCCGAGGCGTTCAGCAAGGTATGGGAGCACCGGGCTGTCGTCGCGAACATGGCCGATTCGCACACACCAGACCGAACTCCGGCTTGAGGGGGCAGTCACATGGTTACCGCACCGAACACGCCCGTCCACACGGCTGAAGGACGACGGGTCTTGGCATTGTGGAGTGCTCCGCGCAGCCGGTCGACCGCGTTCTTCCGCATGATGCTGCAACGGGCGGACTTTTTTTCCGTGCACGAGCCGTTCTCCACCAGGGCGGAGTTCGGTGCGGTCGATCTCGGCGGCACCCTGGCGGTCACGGAGACCGAGGTGATGCACCGGCTTCGTTCGCTGTCCGAGGCGCGGCCTGTCTTCTTCAAGGACACCACGGACGAGCGATACGCCACCGTGCTCTCCGATGAGAAGTTCTTGGCCGAGGACGTATGCAGCACCTTCATCATCCGTCATCCGGCCGAGACCTTGCCGTCCTACTACGCGACCAATCCGGACGTCCGATGCCACCAGATCGGGATCGAGCACCAGTACGAGATGTTCTCGCTGGTCTGGCGGCTGACGGGGGCCCTGCCGCTGGTCATCGATTCGGCTGATCTGATAGCCGCACCCGAGGCGACGACCTCGGCCTACTTCGACCTGCTCGGCCTGCCGTACGTGCCAGAGGCCCTGTCGTGGCCAGCCGGCGACCGGCCCGAGTGGCGGGCCACCGCTCGATGGCATCGGGATGTGGCCTCGACAACCGGTTTCGCGGACCTGCCCGCAGGACACGGGGTGCGCATGGCGGACCTCGGTCACCTCGCCGGTTGCCTCGAGTATCAGCTTCCCTTCTACGAGAAGCTGCACCAGTACCGGCTGCGCCTCGGATGAGAGGAAGAGGAGTCGGACATGACCACGCAGGTTGCGGACGGGGGCACGCCGCCCAGTCGATCGGATCGCGAAGTGCATTCGGGGGTCACTGTGTCGCTGGAAGTACTGATATGTAATCAGCTGCCCATCGTCCGCGATGGTTTGTCCACATTGCTCGGTGTCGTGCCCGACATCACCGTGGTGGAGAGTACGAGCAGTGGCATCCAGGCGCTGATGCTCGTCCGCACCCTGCGTCCTGACGTGGTGGTGACCGGGTTGGCTCTGGACGGGATCTCCGGGTTGGAGCTGGTCCGGCGGGTCGGCAGGGAGTTCGTCGACACCGGACCCCGGGTTGTCGTGTTCGCGGCGAACGACAGTGAGGAACTGGTGCGTTCGGTCCTGCAGGCCGGCGCGAACGGCTTGCTGCTCGCCGACGCGACCCGCGAGGAGATCACGGTGGCGGTGCGGGCCGCCGCGCGGGGTCAGACGATGCTCGCGCCCGCTGTCGCCCAGCGCCTCATCGACTGGTTCAGGCAGAGCCCCGGCGAACGGAGCGAGGAGGTACTGCGTGCTGTGGTCACTGAACTGACGCCGCGGGAGAGACAGGTGCTGGTGATGTTCGCCGGCGGTAAGTCGACCGGCGAGATCGCCGACGAACTGGCCATCGGCATCAACACCGTCCGCACCCACGTGTACCGGTTGCGGTGCAAGCTCAACGTGCGCGACCGCAGTCAGCTCGTGTCCTTCGCCTACCGAGCCGGCCTGATGCGTTCGGCCTGACGTCCGAAACCGTTGAACCGAGCGAGAACGGAGGTAGCGATGACCGAGGAGATCGTCGAAGACGTCTACGCGGTGGTCCGCAACGACGAGGAGCAATACTCGATCTGGCCGGTGAGCCGTAGCCTGCCTGAGGGTTGGTACGCAGCCGACTTCCAGGGCTCCAAGGCGGACTGTCTCGCGCACGTCGACGAGGTTTGGACCGACATGCGGCCGCGTAGTCTGCGGGAGGCTCTGGCGGAGGCCGCGAACCGGCCGCCCGCCGAGGAGGTCGTCGAACCCTCCGGTCCCGACCTGGTGTCCCGACTGTGTGACGGCGAGCAGGGAATCCAGGTGGTGCTCCGGCCGGAATCCTCGGCGGCCCGGCTGGCCGAGGCCATCGACCGCGGCTACGTGCACGTGCTCGTCCCGGGCACCGACGGTGGCACCGAGCTCGGCGTGACCCTCGACGAGGCCGAGACTGACCGCTCGCGCGCCGACTTCGTCGCCGGCACCGGGTCCATTCAACTCGCGGGAGGGCTGACTCTGGACTTCCAGAGGCTCCGATGCGCGGTGTCGGTCGACATCGCGACGATGGCCGGGGTCGGCGTGCTGCGTCGTGCCGGAACCAGTGCTGACGCGACTGTTTCCCAGTAGTCGAAAAAACAATCGGTGGAAGTCATCGCGATGACGCGGACGGGTGGCGGCGGCCGCGCGGGATCGTGGGCTCACGGGCCGGTTGATCGTAACGCTTATAGCGGGTAGTCGCTGCGATCAGGCGGTGGTCGGCGCGCTGAGGACGATCGCCGCACCTGCGTCCGCCTAATGTGTTTCTGCGAGCTGCGGAAAAGGAAAGTGGGGAACAGGTGGAGCGTACGGCGGCTGTTCTCACCTCACGTGTGCACGTCGAGGAGAGGTTGATCTTCGCGGCTTTCGCGCGGCGCGGGCTGGACTGCGTCCAGGTCGATCCGCGTCGGCTGCCGTTGTGGCTGGGCGCGTCGGCGCCGGATTGGTCTGCGGTGCTCAACCGGGAGATCAGCCACACCAGGGCCAGCTACGCGGCTCTCACACTGGAGGCGATGGGAAGCACGGTGGTGAACTCCGCCGCGTCGACCGAATTGTGCGGCGACAAGTGGCGCACGTCCCTCGCCCTGTTCGCCGCGGGAGTGCCGACGCCACGGACCGCGCTGGCGCTCACGCCGGAAGCCGCGCTCGTCACGTTGGACGAGATGGGTTACCCCGCGGTGATCAAACCGCTCGTCGGTTCATGGGGCCGGCTGGTGACGCTGGTACCCGACCGGCAGACGGCGGCAACCGTGCTGGAGTACGTCGCGGCGCTGCCGTCACCACGTTCGCACGTCGTGTATGCGCAGCGGTTCGTGCGCAAGGCGGATCGCGATCTCCGGGTGATCGTGGTGGGTGGGGAGGTCCTCGGTGCCACGTACCGGCGCGGGGATGGCTGGCGGACGAACGTGAAGCGAGGTGCGGCGAGCGAACCGTGCGCGGTCACTCCGGAACTGGCCGAGCTGGCGGCCGCGGCAGCCGGCTGCGTCGGCGTGGACATCGCCGGCGTCGATCTGGTCGAGTGCCCGAATGAGGGCCTTCTGGTCCTCGAGGTGAACCACCGGGTCGAGTTCGCGAGTTTCCAGGCTGCGCAGGGGGAGCGGGTCGACGTCGCCGACCGGATGGTCGACCACCTGCTGCTCAGGGCGGGGTCATGATCACCGCCGGGATCGTCGGTGGCGCCGGCTACATCGGCGGGGAACTGTTGCGAATCCTGCTCGGGCATCCCGCGGTCCGAGTGGAATGCGTTACTTCGGAACGGTCGGCGGGCCGCCGGGTCGACGACGCGCATCCCAATCTACGCGGCCGTTGCCACCTGACCTTCCGCGCGGGGTCCGAAATGGACCACTACGACGTGGTGTTCAGCGCCGACCGGCACCGGCAAGCGATGCGTTCGCTCCCCACCCTGCTGGCTCACGCGGACGTGGTGATCGATCTGTCGGCCGACTTCCGTTTGCGGGACCCACTGATCTACGAAAAGTACTACGGCGTACCGCACGAGGCGACGGAATTGCTCAGCACGTTCGTGACCGGGTTGCCCGAGCGTTACCGCGAACAGCTCAGCACCGCCAACCGGATCAGCGTCCCCGGCTGTATGGCGACCGCAGGCATCCTCGCGATCGCCCCCCTGCGCGAGGCTGGCGTCCTGGTAGGCGAGGTGACCGTCGACGCGCGCACGGGATCCAGTGGTTCCGGAGCGTCTGTCGGCAACCGCAACACCCACGCCGAGCGGGCGGGGGCCATGCGGGTGTTCGCGCCACTGACCCACCGCCATGAAGCGGAGATCCGGCAGGAGACCGCGCTCGTCACGCGGATGACGGCGACGGGGGTCGAAGCGGTGCGCGGTGTCCAGGTGCTGTGTCGTGTCGGGCTTGCCGACGGCGTGGACGAGCGCACCGTGCGCGCCATCTACCACCGCCGGTACGAGCACGAACCGTTCGTGCGCGTGGTGGCCAGGAATCGTGGGTTGTACCGGTTCCCGGAACCGAAGATCCTTTCCGGCTCGAACTTCTGTGATGTGGGGTTCGCAGTGGACGAACCGGCGCGAACCGGTGTTCTCGTCGCGGCACTGGACAACCTCGTCAAGGGCGGCGCGGGGAACGCCGTGCAGTGCATGAATATCCGCTTCGGGTTGCCGGAGTCGAACGGTTTGGAGTTCACCGGCCTGCACCCGAACTGACTGGAGGAACGTGTCGGAATGCTGGTGGTCAAGTGCGGCGGTCACGCCGAGGTCGACCCGCTCGCGGTGTGTCGGGACCTGTCCGGACTCGTGCGCGCCGGTGAACAGGTGGTGTTGGTGCACGGCGGTTCGGCCGAGGTCGACGGGCTGGCGCGCAGGCTCGGCGTGCCGATGCGACGCATGGTCGCGCCGGACGGCGTGTCGGCCCGTCGCACCGACGCCGCCACACTCGAGGTTCTCCACCTCGCACTCGCGGGCGCGGTGAAGCCGCGACTCGTCAGGGCGCTGGCCGGAGCCGGGGTGTCCGCGGTCGGCCTGACGGGCGTGGACGGAGGTCTCCTCCTTGCCCGCCGCAAGGGCACGCACCGGGCAGTGGTCAACGGGCGCACCGTGATCATCCGTGGCGACCACAGTGGACGGATCACGGCGGTGAACGGTCGGCTGCTGCGGTCGCTGCTCGCCGATGGCCACGTGCCGGTCGTTTCGCCGCCCGCACTGGCCGAGGACGGTGGCGCCGTGAACGTCGACGCCGATCGGGTCGCGGCGATGCTCGCGGCAGAACTGCGAGCCACGCGACTCGTGCTGCTCACCGGTGCATCGGGCGTCCTCGCCGATCCCGCTGACGAGCGGTCCGTGCGGCCGACGCTCGCGCTCACCGGCACGGCCGGAGTCGACGGTGTGCGTGCCGGGATGGCGATCAAGCTGGTCGCCGCACGCGAGGCGCTCCTGGCCGGTGTGCCGGGTGTCGTCATCGCGGACGGCCGGAGCGCGCAGCCCGTCAGCGCGGCACTGGCCGGGGCGGGCACCCGGTTGACGATGGCGCCGACGACGATGCGGCCGGCCAGGTGACGGCCGGAGGTCGCGTGAGCGACACCTATGCCGTCGGCCTGCTGCGCCGGATGCTGGAGATCCCTTCACCGTCCTATGACGAATCGGCACTGGCGGCGTTCCTGGTCGACGCGATGGTCGGGCTCGGGTTCGAGGCCCATGTCGACGAGACCGGCAACGTGGTCGGTGAAATCCGCCGGGGTGCCGGTCCGACGGTGATGTTGCTGGGCCACATGGATACCGTTCCCGCCGCACTGCCGGTGCGCTCGGAGGGCGGCCGGCTCTACGGGTGCGGCGCGGTGGACGCCAAAGGGCCGCTGGCGGCGATGATCTGCGCCGCGGCGTCGGCGGCCGGTTTCCGCGGCCGGGTGGTGGTCGCCGGGGTGGTCGAGGAAGAGACTCCCGATTCACGGGGTGCTATGGCCATCAGGGAGCACCATCGCCCGCCGGACGCGGTGGTGATCGGTGAACCGAGCGGGTGGTCGTCGGTCGTACTCGGCTACAAGGGAAAAGTCGACCTCCGTTACCGGGTGCGGCGACCCTCCTCACACCCGACGCATCCCGGCCCGAAAGCGATCGAGCTGGTCGTCGACGCGTGGCGGATCCTGCTCGAGGTGCTCGGGGCGGAGGCCGATCACAGCCGGTTCGATGTGCCGGGTCCTCGACTGACCTCTGTTTCCGGCGGACCGACCTCGGCCGAGGCCGAGCTGAGCATTCGCATCCCGATCGGGTTCGACATCGGCGCCATGCTGGACGAGCTGGCCCGGCGGTTGCCCGATGGCGAACTGACGCTGATCAATGCGGTTCCGGCGTGTCGCGCGAGCCGGAATGATCCGGTCGTCCGCGCGCTCGCGCACGGGATCCGTGCGCAACGCGGCCGGCCCAGGATGAAAGTGAAGACCGCGACCTCCGACATGAACACACTCGCCGAGGTGTGGACCGACGTCCCGATGGCGACTTACGGTCCGGGCGACAGCAAGCTCGACCACACCGCTGACGAGCACATCCTGCTCACCGACTACGTCCGGGGAACCCGGGTCCTGCAGTTGGCCGTCGAGGAATTGGGCGCACGGCACGGGACCGAGCCGAGAGCGGCGGCACAGCTGCGCCTGGTCGAATCGTCCGAACGGCTCGGAAGGAATGGTGGGTCGGCATGACCAAGGTGGCGAAGCCGGTCACGGCGGACGCGGGATCGGTGGCCGCTGCTCGGCGCGTGCGTGAACACGTCGTAAGGATGTGTGGCAGCGCGGACGGTGGTCACCTCGGCGGCTCCATGTCGCTTGTGGAGATACTGCTTACGCTCTACCGGCGGGTGTTGCGGGTCGATCCGGCCGTCCCGGACGCGCCGGATCGCGACATTTTGCTGCTCAGCAAGGGACACGGCGCCATCGGGCTCTACGCCGTGCTGGCCGAGCAGGGTTTTCTCCCCGTGGAGCGGTTGGCCGAATACGGTCGTCCAGGCAGCTCGCTGATGGCGCACCCCACCATGGCGGTGCCCGGCGTGGAGATGCCATCCGGTGCGCTCGGGCACGGCTTGTCGATCGGTGTCGGGTACGCGCTCGCGGCCCGGATGGACGGCTCCGATCGCCGGTGTTTCGTGGTACTCGGCGACGGTGAGCTGCAGGAGGGTTCGGTGTGGGAAGCGGCGATGGCCGCGGCCGGGCTGGGACTGGACGGGGTGACCGCCGTGGTGGACCGCAACGGGTTGCAGATAACGGGGAAGACCGAGGGCGTGGTCGGGCTCGAGCCGCTCGCGGACCGGTGGCGCGCTTTCGGATGGGTGGTGGACGAGGTCGACGGACATGACACCGAGGCTCTGGCGGCCGCTTTCCTGGTCCGGCCTCAGCCGGGCAAGCCGC
Organism: Amycolatopsis magusensis; assembly: GCF_017875555.1. GTDB lineage: Bacteria > Actinomycetota > Actinomycetes > Mycobacteriales > Pseudonocardiaceae > Amycolatopsis > Amycolatopsis magusensis. The sequence goes on from NZ_JAGGMS010000001.1 coordinate 4,956,623, forward strand.
GGGTGGTGATCGCCAGAACGGTGAAGGGCAAGGGATTGCCCTACGTCGAGAATAAGGTCCACAGTCACTATGCGCGGCTGGGTGAGCGCCAGCAACGCCGTGCGCTCGCGGAATTGCGAGCGCACGAATCGTCACCTGGGTCCGGGACGGCGAGCAGGTGACCGCCGACGAGGTGCGGGCCGGCCGGGAAGTCTACCGGGACCTGCTGACCGACATGATGGTCCACGACGAGCGCATCGTGTGCCTGGACAGCGACACCGGACTGTTCACCTCGGTCGACTTCGGTCCCGCCGCGAACCGGTATGTCAACGTGGGCATCGCGGAACTGAACATGATGGGCATCGCGGCCGGCCTGGCAAGGTCGGGCCGTGTTCCGGTGGTGAACACCATGGCGACGTTCGCGGTCACCAGGGCGCTGGAAAGCGTGAAGGTGAATGTCGCGCTCACCGGCCTGCCGGTGCGGATCGTGGCCACCCACGGTGGCCTGGCGGCCGGGCACCTCGGCCCGACCCACCACAGCCTGGAAGACCTGGCGATCATGCGGACCCTGCCGAACGTGACAGTCGTGGTGCCCGCAGACGCCGGGCAGACGCGTTCGTTGTTCTCCGAGGCGGTCGCCACGACCGGTCCGGTCTACTTCCGGCTCGGTCGCGGTGCCACTCCGGACCTGCCGGCGAACTTGCCCGCGGCGCGGCTCGGCGAGGCACAGACGGTGCACCACACGAACCGCGCCAGAGTCACCATCGTCGCGTGTGGACCGTATCCGGTGACGGCCGCGCTGGACGCGGCCGCCGAACTGGAGGCGGGGGGAGTGGCCGTCACCGTGCTCAACATGCACACGGTCAAGCCATTGGACGTCACAGCGCTGCTTGCCGCCGCCGGATCCAGCGAGGTGGTGGTGACCGTCGAGGAGCACTGGGCGGCGGGTGGTCTCGGCTCCGCGGTGGCGGAGGTGCTGGCCGAGTTGGCACCCGTGCGCGTGATCCGAGTGGCCGCGGCCGGGCACTTCTTCCCGGTTGCCGGAAGCCAGTCGTGGTTGCTGGCGCGAGCCGGAGTCGACCACAACCGCGTCGTGGCGGCCGCGCGGCGGGGGATCGGCGAACCTGACAGCCCCTCGTGAGCCGCCAGCGCCCGCGAAACCCGACCCGCCGGCGTACGTGATCAGCGCGCTGGCTCGTGTCTGACAAAGGTTCCGGTTCGTGGCGGGGATGCTGCTGGCGGTGCGGGATCGCGTGGCGGGATGTGCCGGTGGTGTTCGGTCCGTGGCAGACGATCTGGACGTGGCATCGCCGGATGGCCGGTGATGGCACCTGGGACGCTGTGCTGCAGCGGCTTCTGGCCACGGCGGACGCGGCCGGTGTGGTGGATTGGTCGGTGTCGGTGGATTCGACCATCGCACGGGCGCATCAGCACGCACGAACATCACCCCTCCCACGGGGGGCTGGGTCGAACTACATGAGTCTGCTGACCGAGCCGCCTGACCACGCGGTCGGCCGTTCCCGGGGGTCAAGGTGCATCGTCGAGCGCTCGCCATTGCCTACCGGTCAGCGCGCTGATGGGTGTCCCGGAACTCGTTGATCACCTGCTTGTACACCTCGAGCGTCTGCTCCGCGATGTCGGGCCAGGAGTAGACGTTGCCGCCGAGTTCGGCGGCCGCCGACGCGATGTGCGCCACCTCTTCGGGATGGTCGAGTGACCAAGTGATCGCGGCGGCCAGGGAACTGGCGTCACCAGGTGAAAAGAGCAGTCCGGTCTTCCGATTGACGATCTGCTCGAGAATGCCGTCGACCGCCGATCCGATGACTAGCTTGCCCAGCGCCTGAGCGTCGCACACCGCCTGCGGCAAGGCATCCCAGCGGCTGGGTGCGACGACGATGTCACACTCGTGGAGAAATCGATGCAGCCGATCGCGCCCGAGGATGCCCATGAACTCGACGCGCTCTCCGACACCGAGTTGCTCGGCTTGGTCCCGCAAGGGTTGCAGCAGCGGGCCGTTGCCCGCCACCCGCATCCGCAGATCCTCGCGGCCGAGTATCGAGAGCGACTCGATGAGGATGTCGATACCCTTTTGGGGGACGAGACGCCCGACCACGCCGATGGTGGTCCCCGGCCGATCGTCCCGCCAAGACGCGCATTCCTCGGTGCACTCCGGCAGTCCCGACCCGTTGTATATCACGACGCTCTTCGCCGCGACGGCGTCGTCGTACAGGAGGTCCTGCCGGGTCGCCTCGCTGACCGCGATCACCCGGTCGGCGTGTTCCAGGGCGTAACGGTCGACAGCGCGAACGTATTCGAGGACGAACGGGTTCCAACCGGCGAACAGCGACCAGCCCCCGATGCTTTCGACGACCACGTCCGGCCCGAGCCGGATGCCCAGCACCGACCCGTGCTTCGTCATGACCAGTGGGGCGGAGAAGATCCCGCCGAGCGCGACCGCCGCTGGGGCCGGCCGGAAGCCGTGGAAGTGGATCAGGTCGAATCGCTGGTCCCGGTCGATCCCGGCAACCAGCCCGAGGTTCGACTGGGACTGGCGTGCCACCGTCCACTCCGGACCGGGTTGTCCGCCGACCAGGCAGTCGCCACCCTGCTCGTGCCAGACGATCTTCGGGCCGATCTGGGGGTGCAGCAACACGTTGTCGTCGGTGGACTCGTGCTCTTCGGCCAGGATGGGCATCGCGGCGATGGTCACGTCCACGCCGAGCTGCCGCAGTGCGCCGCTGAGGAATTGGACGTGCGCGCCAGTGCCGCTCTGGGTCGCGCGGTAATCGCTGGTGATGAGCAGGATCTTCATGAGCACCTCGAATCGCTGACAATGTCGGGGAAAGCTAGTGCGCGCAGGTAGCGCGGGGTGCCGAAAACCAGGCCCTCCACCGCGGCCTGGCGGTAGTAGCGCTGGATTTCCGCCGAATCGGTCAGCCCATGGGCACCGTGCAGTTGCAGCGCGGTCGCTGTGGTGTCGCCGGCGAGCTCGGTGAGCATGGCGAGGGTGCTCGCCGCGGTGCTGTGGGCCGGGCCGGTGTGGTCGGGATCATCAGCCAGCCGGTGTAGCAGCTGCCGGGCGGCGTGCAGGCGGGTCGCCAGCTCCGCCAGGCGGAAGGAGACGTGCTGGAAAGTGGCGATCGTCGTACCGAACTGCTTGCGTCGCTTGGTGTATCCGAGCGTCAGGTCCAACGCACCCTGCGCCAGTCCGAGCAGGTAACCGGCCTGGCGCAGCCAGAGGCGAGCCAGCAGGTCTCGCCCGGCCAGCGAAGTCGCCCGCCACAACACCTCGTGGCAGTCGACCGGCGTCCCGTCGAAGGTGACACGGTGGAACCGCGTCTCGCTGAGGTCGTCGACCGGCTCGATCGACACGCCCGGCTGGCGCCGGTCCAGCAGCACGAAACGGTCGCCGTCGGAGGTGATACCGCGCACGAGAAGGAAGTCGGCACTGTCGGCGAAGGGGACGAGCTCGGCGCGGCCGGTCAGGCGGAAGCCGGAATCGGCAGGCGCCAGCGCGACGGTGTCCGGTCCCCCGGTCAGGTGCGCGCTGACTGCCACGGTGTGTTTGCCGTCGGCCACCGCGCGCACCCACGGCCACAGTGGGTGTTCCGGTCCACCTCGGGCGAGGGCTTCCGCCAGGCTGACCGTGGCGAGCCATGGGCCGCGCGCCAGCACCCTGCCCAGCGTTTCGGCGACCACAAGGGACTCGCCGAGCCGCCCATCGAGGCCACCCGCCGACGTGGGCAACGTAAGGCGGATGACGTTGCCCTTGTGCAAGGTCGACCACGCCACGTCGCTGGTACGCAGGAATCCGGACAATCGTCGCCGGTACTGCCGGTGGGGTTCGTCGAGCCGGCTCGGTTCGCTGTTTTCCGTGTGCACGCGCAGGTGCCCGGTGCTGATCGAGTAGAGCATGATCTCCGAAGTGCCCGCGGACAACGTCAGGCCGGGTGCTTCTCGGTACATGTGCTCGGCTCGCCCGAGTCGCGGTGAGCCGGAGTAGCGGCCGGACAATGCGCCTGCCGGCCCCTCCACTTCGAGCGCGAGGCGCGCGATCGGCCGGCCGAGCTCGGTGTTGTACCACTTCGACATCGCCGCGCCGACGCTGTCGATCTCTCGTGCGGCCTGCTTGCCCACCATGGTCCATGCCAGCGTGCCGCCCGCCCTGACGCGGGTGTCCAGCGCGACCACCTGGTCGGCGACGAGCGGATCGGCCAGCAGCCCGGCGCGCTCGGCGCGCTCGATCACCGCGTCGAGCCACGACCGCGCCTTCAGGTGTGCTTCGAACCCGGTCCGCTCCAGGGTGAGCGCCTCGTTGAGCAGCGGCCAGCCCTGCCCCACCGGGCCGACGACGTGATCGGCGGGCACCTCGACACCGTCGAGCACCACTGTGCTGAAGGCGTGATCGCTGAGACCGGGGACCTGTTCCAGCCCTACCCCCGGTGCGCGCAACGGAACCCAGAGCAGCGTGATGCCGTCCTGTTTCGCCTCCGCCCGCTCCCCGATCCGCGCCGCCACCAACCCGTAGTCGGCGTGGAGTGTGCCCTGCGCGTGCACTTTGGTGCCGTAGAGGCGGTACCCACCGGCGACGGGTTCGATTCTGGTCGACAGGGAGCCGAGGTCGGACCCGGCATCGGGCTCGCTGTACAGCGTGCAGGCGTTGAGCTCACCGCTGGCCAGGCGGGGCAGGTACCGTTCCCGGACGTCCTGACTGCCCGCGTTCAGCAGGAAGTCGCCGACGTAGCAGATGGACACCACGTAGTTCAGGTCGGGAAGGCCCGCTCGGACGATCTCCTGGTGCACGATGGCGGCTTCCACCGCGCCGTGACCACCGCCTCCGTACTGTCTTGGCCACCCCACCGCCAGCAAACCACGCTCGCCGAGCCTGCGGTGCGCCGGTCGCACGTCGATCTCGTCTCCCGCCGCGGTCGCGGCATGATGCCTGCGGCGAAGCAGATCGATCTCCGGATCGGCGAGCAGAGCGCGCACCGTGGTCCGCAACGCGCGCTGTTCCGAGGTGAAGCGGGGAGTCATCGGCGAAGCCTCCTGGGCGACGGTGGGCGGCAGGGCACACGGGTCGGTCAGTCCGATTCGGTGAGCCGTCTGACGTCGTCGTCGCTCAGAGACTCCAGTTCCTCGAGGAGCAGCCGCTCGATCTCGGCGGCCTGCCCGGCCGGAGTGGCGAGCTCGAAGAAGCGTTCGATGGACAGGCGGACCTGGAACCTGTCCCGCAGCCGGGCCGTGATCTGCGTTGCCAGGAGGGAATGACCGCCGAGGTTGACGAAGGAGTCGTGAGGGCCAACGTGCGGGGAGCCGAGCAGGTGGCGCCAGATGTCCAAGACCCCTTGCGTGACTTCATCCATATCGCCCGGTTCGGCCACCGGATCGGAATCCTTCGGCCGCGTGGCGTCGGCCGCCGCCGTCGTCGTGGATCGCGGAATCTTCCCGTTGCCGTCGACCCAATGCCGCCGGCGTTCGAATGGATAGGTCGGCAGCGGAACCCGACGGCACCGGCGTTCGCCGTGGTACGCGTTCCAGTCGACGGTGACGCCGGCGGCCCACAGGCCGGCGAGTGCGGGGGTGAGGGGGTCGATGTCTCGGCGCGTAGGGAATGTGGCCACCACGGGTGTGTCGGCCATGGGGTGCTGCTTCGCCATGCTGAACAGCGTGCTACCAGGCCCGATGTCCAGCAGCGCTCGCGGCGGGGTGGCTTGCAGGGTCGCGACGCCGTCGGAGAACCGTACGGTGGCAAGCATGTGCCGCGCCCAGTAGTCCGGACTGGCCGCCTCCTCGTCGGTGATCCACGTCCCGGTGACCGTCGAGACGTACGGCATCGTCGGCGGTCGCGGCCCGGTCTTCGCCACGGCCGCGTTGAAGCCGGCCATGGCAGGCTCCACAAGGGGAGAGTGGAACGCGTGCGAAGTCTCGAGTCGCCGGGTGATCACTCCGCGCCCGGCCAGTTCGGCCTCGCACTCGGCGATCGCGTCTTCCTGCCCGGCCAGCACCCCCAAACTCGGCCCGTTCACGGCGGCCAGCCCGACCTCGCCGGACACCAGTTCGGCGAGATCGGCCTCCGGCAAGGGAACGCTGAGCATCGCGCCCGGTGCGAGGTCCTGCATCAGCTTCCCCCGGGTGACCAGTAATCGCAGCGTGTCCTCGAACTCGAAGACCCCGGCAAGGCAGGCGGCGGTGAACTCTCCGACGCTGTGCCCGATCACGGCCTGCGGTTGGACGCCCCACGACATCCACAGCTTCGCCAGCGCGTACTGGACGGCGAACAAGATGGGCTGGGCCACCGCGGTACGCCGCATCGCTGCCGCATCGTGACCTCTGACCAGCAGGTCACGGAGGTCCAGCCCGAGATCGCCGGCGGTGAGTTCCGCCGACCGGTCGATGTGCTCGCGGAACAACGGCTCGTCGGCGTAGAGTCCGGCCGCGCCCACCCAGCGGACGCCCTGCCCCGGGAACATGAACACGGCCCCGCGGTCGACGGGCCGGCCGCTCGCGGCGACCACGCGTTCCGGGTCGCCGTCGCCCCGCAGGGCTCGCACGGCGTCCTCGGCGCGCTGGCAGATCACCACGCGCCGGTGACGCATGGCTCTGCGGCCGACCTGCAAGGTGTACGCGACGTCACCGACTTCGCCCGCCTCGGGGGCTGTCAGGTGTTCGGCCAGATTCTCGCTCATGGTCTGCAACGCCGTCGATGTCGCGGCCGACAACGTCAGCAGGTGCCATTTCCGATGCGGGCCGGTGGGAGCCGGCGGATCGGCCTCCTGGAGAACGACGTGTGCGTTCGTGCCGCCCATGCCGAATGAGCTGACTCCGGCACGACGTGGCACGCCGGGTGCCGGCCGGTCCCACGGAGTCAACTCGTCGTTGACGTGCAGGCCGGCCTCCGCGAGCCCGGCACGCGGATTGGGCTCGGTGAAGTGCAGGCTCGCGGGGAGCGTCCGGTGACGCAGGGCCAGCACGGTCTTGATCAGGCCGGCCACCCCGGCCGCGGCATCCAGGTGACCGATGTTGGTCTTCACCGAACCGATCGCCCTGGTGCCGCCGACCGGTTTGCCCATGGCCCGGCCGAGGGCAGCGACCTCGATCGGGTCGCCGAGTGCGGTTCCGGTGCCGTGGGCCTCGATGTAGGACACCGTTGCCGGGTCGACCCCGGCCACGTGGATGGCCTCGGTGATCACCGAGGCTTGGCCCGCGCTGCTGGGTGCGGTGTAGCCGGACTTGCCCGCGCCGTCGTTGTTCACCGCCGAGCCGATGATGACCGCGTGAACGGTGTCGCCGTCGCTCAGTGCGTCGCTCAGCCTGCGCAGCACCACCACGCCCGCTCCGCTGCCGGCGACTGTGCCGGCGGCAGCCGCGTCGAACGCCCGGCAGTGTCCGTCCGGGGACAGGATGCCTTCCTCTTCGTGAAGGTAGCCCGCGATCTGCGGCAGGGCGACGGTGACCCCACCGGCCAGTGCCATGTCGCACTCCTCGGCCAGCAGCGCCTGGATGGCCTGGTGGACCGCGACGAGAGAGGTGGAGCACGCGGTCTGCACCGTGATCGCGGGCCCACGCAGATCGAGCCGGTGCGCCACCCGCATGGTCAGGTGGTCCTTGTCGTTCGCCAGCATGATCCGGTACTGGCCGACGGTCTCGACGGTGTGCTGGTCGGCCAGCAGCGACAGCAGATATCCGCTGACCCCACTGCCGGCGTACACACCTACCCGGCCATCGGAGCGGGTGGTGTCGTGGCCTGCGTGTTCGATGGCTTCCCATGCGCACTCGAGGAACAATCGCTGCTGCGGGTCGATGATCCGCGCGTCCAGCGCGTTGTAGCCGAAGAACTCGGCATCGAACCCCTCGATACCGGGCACGATCCCGCGCGCCGGCACGTACCTGGGGTCGTCGGCGGTCGCCGCGAGCACGCCGGCTTCGACCAGTTCCGCACAGGAGAAGAACGAGATGGATTCGTTGCCGGCGACCAGGTTCTGCCACAGCGTGTCGACACTGACCGCGCCAGGGAACCGGCCTGCCATGCCGATGACCGCCACGCTCGTCTCGGGATCGCCCGTCACGGCTGGTCCTCCTTGGCCTGGTTCCGCTGTGGCCGGTGCCGCCTCCGTGCCTGCCTGCGGCGTACCGCGCGGTCGCGGGCCTCGTCCAGTTGCGTCGTAGTGGACGTCTTGCCGAGAACGTGCTCGGCAAGACCCCGCACCGTGGGGTACTGGAAGATGTCGATCACGTTGAACTCCGGCACCGTGCCGCGCACCGCGCGGTGCAGCCGAACCGCCATCACCGAATGTGCTCCGAGTTCGAAGACGTTGTCGTCCACGCTGATCTGCTCGACGCCCAGCAGGCCGGCCCACCTCTCGGCCAGCACCGCCTCGGTGGCGTTGCGGGGTGCGGCGCGATATGCCCGATCGGTGTCGCCCGTGATCGTGGAGATCGGCGGCAGCGCCTGGCGGTCGGCTTTCCCGCTGACGGTGGTCGGCACCCGGTCGAGGAAGGCGAAGCCCGACGGGATCATGTGACTCGGCAGGCAACTGCCGAGAAAAGCCCGCAGATCGCGTGGGGCCGGCCGCGGCACCGAGGTGCTCACCACGTACGCCCCGAGCGTGGTGGCGCCGGTCGCGTCTTCACGCACCGCCGCGATGGCATCGGTGACATCCGGATGTGCTCGCAGGGCTACCTCGATCTCGCCGAGCTCGATCCGGAAGCCACGGACTTTGACCTGGTCGTCGATGCGCCCGAGAAACTCCAGGTCGTCGTTGCCGGTGCGGCGCACCAGGTCGCCCGAGCGGTAGCACCGCCGTCCGGGTACGTACGGATCGGTGACGAACGTCGTCGCGTCGAGCTCGGGCCGGTCGAGGTAGCCGCGGCCGACCAGTGGGCCCGCGATGAGCAGTTCCCCCGCGAAACCGACCGGAACCGGCCGCAACTCGGGATCCACCACGAGCAACCGTGCGTGTGGCAGAGCCGTGCCGATGAAGCTGCGGGCGGACCTGGTGTCGGTTCCCGTCACCGGCCGCCGGGTGGCCCAGATGGTCGTCTCGGTCGGGCCGAACATGTTCACCACGCTGGGTGCGCCTCGCGAGTACCGCTCGAGCCAGGGGGCCAGCAATCGGAAGTCGAGGCGTTCGCCGCCGAGAACCACCAGCCGCAGGTGGTCCAGCCGCTCGGGCGCGTCCTTGTCGGCCGCGATCAGCCCGGCGAACGCGGTGGGCGTCTGCGACAGTACGGTGACCTTCTCCGCGGCGAGCAGCTTGTGCAACTCGGTGGGGGAGCGACTGACCGAATACGGCACGATCACCAGTCGCCCGCCGTGCAGGAGCGCGCCGAACACCTCCCACACCGAGACGTCGAAGCCGTAGTGGTGGAACATCACCCAGCTGTCCTCGGCGCCGATCTCGTACAGGTCGCGGACTTCCTGGAACAGCCGCGTCACGTTGCGATGCTCGATCTGCACACCCTTGGGCTTTCCGGTGGAACCGGACGTGTAGAGCACGTAGGCGAGGTCGGCGGGGTCGCCACTTCGCGGTGGTGGTGAGCCGTTGTCCCGCGGTACCGACTCGATCGCCAGGACCCGCGCCGGGGCCCAGGACAGCCGTTCGGTGAAGGCATCGGTGGTGACCAGGAACTGTGCATCGCTGTCGTCGAGCACGGTCCGCATCCGCTCGATGGGATCGTCGGGGTCGATCGGGATGTACGCGGCTCCGGCCTTGAGCACACCGAGCATCGCTACGACCTGTTCCGCGCAGCGCGGAAGGCACAGCGCGACCAGCGTGCCTCGTCGCGCCCCGAGGGCGTGCAGCCACGTCGCGAGCCGGTTCGCGCGTCCGTCGAGGTCCGCGTAGCTGATGTGCCGGTCGCCGTCGACGATGGCGACAGCTTCGGGCGTCCTGCGCACCTGGTCGGCGAACATCTCGTGCACGCGACGATCGGGTCCACTGTGGACGATAGGCGTCGACCACTCGGTCAGGAGCGCCGATCGCTCTTTCTCCGTGAGCAGCGGCAGGTCGCCGATCGCCCGGTCGGGATCGGCGACGATCCCGTCGAGAACGGTGGTGAGATGACCGGCGAGCCGTGCGATGGTGGCCGGTTCGAACAGGTCGGTGCTGTACTCGAGGTGGCCGGTCAGCCCACCACGGTGTTCGACGAAGCCAAGCGTGAGATCCAGCTTCGCGTGCCTGCCGAGCCCGGTGATGACCTCCGCGCGCGCATCCGGCAGGCCGCGTAGTTCCAGTGGCATGTTGTGCAGGACGCACATCACCTGGAACACGGGATTGCGGCTGGCGTCGGGCAACTGCCGCGAGTGCTCGACGATCCGCTCGAACGGGATCTCTTGGTGCTCGAACGCCTCCAGCACCACCGTGCGCACCCGCCCGAGCAGTTCCCGGAAGGTGGGAGCGCCGGCGAGGGACGTCCGCAGTGCCAGGGTGTTGATGAAGCAGCCGACGACCTGTTCGGTCTCCGTGCGCGGCCGTCCGGCGACCGGTGTGCCGATGACGATGTCGTCCTGCCGGGCGTGGCGGGCCAGAACGACCTGGAACGCGGCCAGCAGAACCATGAACAGCGTGGCGTTCTCGCCTCTGGCCAGCCGGGTGAGCGCGGTGACCGTGGTCGGGGGCAGGTCGAAAGTCTGCTCGTCGCCCCGGTAGGTGGGGACGGCGGGCCGAGGGTGGTCGGTCGGCAGCTCGAGCGCTCGCGGTGCCCCGTCGAGCTGTCGCCGCCAGTAGTCCAGCTGCCCATCCAGTTCGCCGCGGCCCAGCCTGGTGACCTGCCAGAGCGCGTAGTCGGCGTACTGGATGGTTGGCGCGACCGTGTTGCCCCCCGCGTACTCGGTGGTCAGTTCCTCCAGGACGATGCGGATGGACCAACCGTCGGACACGATGTGGTGCGTCACGACCGCCAGCACGTGCTCGTCGTCGGCGAGCCGGATCACCCTGACCCGCAACAGCGGTGGCCGGGCGAGGTCGAAAGGCCGCTCCGCCGCCTCGCGGACCAGCTCGCCCGCGGCGAACTCCCTGGCCCCGGCGGGGAGCTGGAGTAGGGACTCGACGCGCACATCCGCCGACACATCGGAGACCGGGGTTTGCACCGGGCCGTCGTCGGCCAGGACGATCGCGGTGCGCAGCGCCTCGTGCCGCTCCACCACCGCGGCGACGCACCGGTCGATCCGGTCGGGCAGAAAAGGTCCGCGGAGCCGTATCGCGACCAGTTCGTTGTAGGCGCCGACGCCGGGTGTCAGCTGTTCGGCCAGCCAAATGCGCAGTTGGGAGGGGGACAACGGGACCGGTTTCCGTGGATCCTGCCGCGGGTGAACACCGGATCGGGCGCGCTCCGCGGCCAGCTGCTCGTGCAGTAGCAGTTCGGCCAGCGCCCGCCGTTCGTCGGCTGCCGAGGTCATAACCGTCTCCTGTCAGGTCAGGGATGCTGCCCAGGCGGCCCGGTTGTCGCGCAGGTGGTCTCTGGCCAGCTCGATGTCCCTGGCCTGCAGTCGATCCTCGGACAGGAAGGGGATTCGTTGCCGGAACTCGTCGACGATCGACTTCGTGGCAGGGGACAGCCGCAGCCCGGGGTTGAGGTCGATCGCCTGCACCGCGGTCATCAGCTCGATCGCCAGTACGTACTCGGTGTTGCCGATGATCTGGTCGAGCTTGTATGCGCTGGTGCCGCCCATGCTGACGTGGTCCTCCTGGAGCTGGCAGGTGGGAATCGTGTCGATACTGGCCGGGGTGGACAGCACCTTGTTCTCGTTGACGAGCGCGGCGGAGGTGTACTGCGGAATCATCAACCCGGAGTCGAGTCCCGGTTCGGCGACGAGGAAGCTGGGCAGGCCGTGCTGGCCGGACAGCAGTTGGTAGGTGCGCCGCTCGGATATGTTGGCCAGTTCGCTCGTGGCTATGGCGAGGAAATCCAGTGCGAAGGCGGTCGACTGACCGTGCAGGTTGCCGCCGAGAATGACCTGGTCGCTCTCGGCGAAGAACAGTGGGTTGTCCGAAACGCTGTTGCATTCCCGCCACACCACATCCTCGGCGAAGCCGTGCGTCTGGCGTACTGCGGCGTGTACCTGCGGTACGCAACGGAACGAGTACGGGTCCTCCTTCGCCGCGTTGCATCCGGAGAGGGTGTGGTGGTTGCTGCCTGCCAGCAGCGCGCGCAGGTTCGCCGCGACCACACCGCGCTGCTCGTGTAGCGAGGTTTCGTGGAGGATCTGCTGGTAGAAGGTCTCGGCGCAGCTGAACGCCTGGATGCTGAGCGAGCTGATCAGGTCGGCGCACCTGATCAGCTCGCCTGCCCGCAGGATCGAGTCGGCGGCCAGCGAGTTGATGTACTGCACGCCGTTGGTCAGTGCGAGTCCTTCTTTGGGACCGAGTCGAAGTGGCTGCCAGCCCAGGTCGGCCAGTGCGGTGTCGGCGGGCACGATGTCGCCGTCGCGATGTACCTCCCCGAGCCCGATCAACGGCAGGGCGAGGTGTGCGAGCGGCGCGAGGTCTCCGCTCGCTCCGACCGTGCCGCGCTTGGGGATCACCGGGATCACATCGGTGTTCCAGTGGTCCAGCATCCGGTTCACCGTCTGCAGGGTGATCCCGGAGCGACCTGCTCGGAACGTCAGGAGTTTCACCAGCATCACCAGCCGGGAGAGATACTCCGAGACCGGCTCGCCGATGCCACACGCATGTGAAACCAGGTGTTTGTGCTGCAGATCGGACATCCGGTCGGGGTCGATGCGGGTTTCGCACAACGAACCGAATCCGGTGTTCACTCCGTAGATGTGCCGGTCCTCGCCGGCGATCGACCGCACGTACCGGGCACCGGACACTATGTTCTTTTCGACCGCGTCCGACAACCGCAGCCGAGGACGATCGCGGGCGATGGCGGCCAGCTCCGCGAGTGGGTAGGTGTCGAGCGTGACCTCGATCGTCGGCCGGTCGGCCGGGAACAGCGGCGTCGGGGACTGCGCTGTCGCGGGCTCTGCCATGGGCGTCCTGCTCCTCAGTTCGTGTCGGCCGGCGTCGCCCGGCGGCGGGCGAGCAGGATGCGGATCTCGTCGTCGGAAAGGCCGTCCAGGTCTTGTTCGATCGAGCTCAACCGGTCAGCCTGGCCGAGCAGGCGGCGGCCTGCCTCCACGGCCGCCGCCACCGCCGCCACCGTCGGCGCGTCGAACAGGTCCTGGAGCGGGATCGTGACGCCGTAGAACTCGTCGACCCGGTTGACGAACCTGGCGGCCTGGAGCGAGTTGGCGCCGAGGTCGAACAGATCGGCGGTGACGCTGACGTCGGCGACCCCGAGCACCTCGGCCGCCAATTCGGCCAGATGCCGCTCGATCGGGGTACGACCCGCCACGCCCACCGCGGCGGGCCACCCACCCGCGGATGGCTCGGGTAACGCGGTTCGGTCGATCTTGCCGTTGACGTTGCGCGGCAGCGAGGTCGACAGCACGACCTCGGCAGGCACCATGTGTGCCGGCACCCTGCTGCGCAGGTGGTCTCGCAGGTCGTCGACGGGACCGTCGGCTTCCACGAAGGCGACCAGTCGCTGGGCGCCCTCGTGGGTGAACACCCGTGCGGCGCAGCGCCGCACGTGCGGGTGCCGGGCGACGGCGGACTCGACGTCCTCGAGCTCCAGCCGGATCCCGGACAGCTTCACCTGGTTGTCGGTGCGGCCCGCGAACTCCAGAAGGCCGTCCTGGTTCAGTACGGCGAGGTCTCCCGTCCGGTACAGCACGCCAGGCACTTCGGGGAACGGGCTGCGCGTGTAGCGCGTGCCGGTCTGCCCGGCACCGCAGTGATAGCCGTCGGACAGGTACCGGCTGGCGATCCAGATCTCACCGATCACCCCTGGCGGGCACAGGTGACCGGTGTCGTCGACGAGCAGCAGGTGCCGCCCGGGGATCGGCCGGCCGATCGGAACCGTCGCCGCGTCGTCGCGCACGTGCCCCACCACATTGAACGTCGCCGCGACGACCTCGGTCGGCCCGTACACGTTCACCGCTCGCACCCGGTCACCGAACCTGTCCCGCAGTGTCCTGACCAGACTGGCGGGCAACGCTTCACCGACGAACAACACGGTGCGCAGTTCCGCGAGCGACCGCTCGGTCCGCCCGCGTGTCTCGAGCGCGCGGAGGACCTCCGCGAACAAGCCGGGGATGATCTGCAGCAGGGTGATGCGCTGGTCGCGCAGCCACTCGCCGATCCCGGCGGGATCGACGGGGGCCGACGGTGGCCGGGTGCACAGGGTGGCACCGTGGCACAACGCTCCGAAGATCTCGCAGTAGGCGACGTCGAACGACAGCGACGCGAGCTGGCCGAGGCGCAGGCCGGGGCCGATGGCGAACTGGTCGCTCTGCCACTGGGCGAACTGCACCAGATCGCGATGGCGGTGGGGAATCCCCTTGGGCACTCCGGTGGAGCCCGACGTGAAGGCGAGGTACGCGAGGTCGCCGGGGGTCACCCCGCGGGCCGGGTCGGCCGGCGACTGGTCGGCGAAGTCGTGGACGGTGAAGGGGGTGTTCGTATCGCTCGCGTCCTCCGCGAGCACCAGCACGCGTGCGGGCAGTGTGGAGGCGTGCTCGGCTGCTGTGGCCAGGTCGAGCACCACCAGGGCGGGATCGACGCCGGCCAGGGTCTTCATTATCCGGTCAGCCGGACTGCTCGGGTCCAGGCAGACGAACATCGCGCCCGCTTTCAGCACCCCCAGCAGGGCCGCCACCGCCACCGGACCGTTGCGCATCAGCAGCACTACCGGCTGCTCGGCCAGGACACCCGAACCGATGAGGCCGTGCGCGATCCGGTTGGCCCATTCGTTCAGCTCGCGATAGGTCCATTGCCGACCGAGGTCACTCAGCGCCGGCGCGAGCGGAGTGCGGGTGGCGCACTCCTCGAACCGACCGTGCAGCGTCGCGTCGACGGCCTCGAAGTCCGGTTGCGCCAGCGCGCCGAGGACGGCGCGGTACTCACCGGGCGGCAGGGTCGGTATCTCCGCGATCGGCCGGTCCGGCCGCGCGCCGAGTTCGGCGAGCAGGTGTTCGAGGCTCCCGCCGAATCGCGGCGCGGCGACCACATCGGCCTGACACCACACAGTGCCTTCAAGGCGGCCACCGCTTGCACTGACGTCGAAGGTGACCTCGAACGGTGCGCTCGTGACGACCTCGGTCACGTCGGACGCTGGGGAATCGGTGACCCGTACCGTCGCCGTGATCGCCGGTGCCAGGCCGAGCGGCACGTCCCGGTGTTCGAGGGCGCCGAGATAGCGTTCCGCGGTCTGGGTGACGAGACCACGGAACGTGTCGTGTGGACGGACGACAACACGCACGGGCAGCACGTCGGCGAAGCAACCCACAGTGCCGTCCGACTCCGGGTCCGGTGCGTGGACACCGAGAACAAGGTCCTGCTGATGGGTGTACCGCTGGAGGGCCACGGCGAGCCCGGCGATCACCGCCGGCTGTAGTGGCAGGTTCTCCTTGCGGCACAGCGCGTCCACCTGTTCGACGGGGGCACTGACGGGCAGACCGGTCGCGTGGGTGGACGGTGTCTTGGCACGTGGTGCCAGGCCGGCCACCGGGGTCGCACCGGCCAGCACGTCGCGCCAGTACGTTTCGAGCCTGGCCATCCGCGCACCGGTCAGCCGCCGACGTTGCCGGAGGGCGTAGTCCACGAACTCCGGGCCCTTTCCGCGGTCGGCCTGGCCGGCGAGCAGATCGCGGAGCAGGAGACGGTGGGACGGTTCATCGACCGCGAACCGGTGCGACGCCACGAGCAGGATGAACTCGTCACCGTCGGGAATCAGGTCGACGGTCACCGGGGGGTGAACGGTGAGATCGACGGGCGTGGAGAGCACCGTGGCGACGACCGCGTCTGGGTTTCTGTCCGTCCCGCGAGCGTGTTCGCGCAGAACCAGATCGCCGGGCGCGGTAACCCGCAGTCGCGGTTCGCCGTCCACCAGGCACACCCGAGTGCGCAGAACCTCATTTCGTTGTTCGAGCCGGCGCACCGCGGCGCCCAGAGCGGCCTTGTCGAACACGCCGCGTTCGATGGTCGCGATCTTCCAGGCTGGGTCGCCGGGGCATTCCCGCTCGGCAGACCACCAGCGCGGTTGCTGACGTGCCAACGGGAACAGCTGCGCGCGATCCGCCGGCTCCTGGTGACCTGATGCCGTGGCGCGCAAGCGCGCGATCGGCAGGTCCGGGTCCAGGGTGAGTTGTCGTGCCATGGTCTGGAAGTCGGCGAAGAGCTGCTCGATGGTGTCCTGGCGGAAAAGGTCGGTGTCGTACTGGACCATCGCGTCGATCTCGGCCGGCCCCGGGGTCAAGAACAGCGACAGGTCCTGTTGCGCATGGTCGACATCCACCGGGAACGTTCGCACGCTCAGGCCGTCGGCGAGCTCGAAGTCGAAACCGGTGAACGGCTGGAATGCCAGTGCGACACGGAAAAGGGGCCCGCCATCGCCGCCCGGCCGGGCGGCGAGCCGGTCGGTCAGGCTCTGCAACGGCAGTTGCTGATGGACGAGTGCGTCGGAGACCGTCTTCCGGACGCGGGCGAGCAACTCACGGAACGTCGGATCACCGCTGAGGTCGGTGCGGAAGGCCAGGACGTTGATGAATGGGCCGAGTAGACGTTCCCAGCGTTCGTCGTGGCGGTTGGACACAGGTCCGCCGATACAGAAGTCCGGCTGTCCGCTCTGCCGCCACAGCAGTAGCTGGAACAAGGCGAGCCACGCCATGAATGGAGTGGCGGCTTCCCCGGCCGCGATCGTCCGCACCCGATCGGCGACCTCGGCGTCGATGGTGAATCGATGCGCCCTTCCCCGCATTCGCTGCCGAGTGGGCCGCGGGAAGTCGGTGGCGAGTTCGAGCGGTGGACACCCGTCGCCCAGTTGCCCGACCCAGTAGGCGACGTCGGCGTCGAAGGCGCCGCTGTCGTGTTCCGCACGTTGCCACACCGCGTAGTCGCCGTACTGGTTGTCGAGGTCCGGCAGTGCGGCGGGCCGCCCGGCCACCCGGCTGCGGTACAACTCACCGAACTCGGCGAGGAACACGCCGAGCGACCACCCGTCGAAGATCGCGTGATGGACCACGAGGACCAGTCGGTGCCGCTCGGCAGGCCCATCGACCAATGCCACCCGCACCAGGGATTCCGAGTGGTAGTCGAACGGCTCGTGAGCGATCGACGTCGTCAGCCGTTCCAGTTGGTCTGGGCCGGTCACCTCGTGGCGGCTCAGCACGCCCTCCACAAGGGGCGGGAATCGTTGGGTCAGCAGGCCGTGCCGGACGCTGAATCTGGTACGCAGCACGTCGTGCCGCCGGACGATCCCGGTCAGCGCCCATTCGACGGCTGCGGTGTCCAGCGCGCCGACGATGTCCATGCCGAACGCCAGGTTGTGCAGACTCGTGTTCGGCCGCAACTGGTCGACGAACCAGAAACGCTCCTGCGTCATGGACGCCGGAATCGGCTCCGGGTGATCACGCCGCTCTGGACCGTGGCGCACCGCGAGATCACCTCCGCAAGACGGGTTCGTTCAGCAACTGAGATCGAAACTAACACGATTTCCGGCAATGATCAGTCATGATTTTGACTTACCGGTCGAGCTGTGGTGGAACTATTCCGCGTCATTTCGGTAAGTGCTGTGGTGACCACTGGGTAAGCGTTGTGGTTACCTGGAACATTTCCCTTGACGTCCATGTTCTCGTCAGCAAGGATCGGATCCGATAGCCAATCGGTGGACAAATATTCGGGGTCTGTCAAATGAGAGTTCTGCTTGACGACATGGAATTCTGGTTCCATGAGTTGTGCAGCTGCCTGCAGGATTGCTTCGGCACCCTGCTGCGGCACCAGGGGCAGAATCCGATGAATGCCCTCGGCGCTTCCTGGTGGTTTTACCATGATATGGAGCCGGTGCGTGGCGAGGAGTTCTACTACCCGGCGCCCCGGCCTTCGCTCGGCGAGAATCTCATGCCTTTTCATCAGGTTCGGGCCGAGTGGCGTGAACCGGCCGACGTCGAGAGCGGATGGCAGGACATTCGTGCGTCGATCCTCGACGGCCGGCCTGCCATCGTCGCGGTGGACAACTTCCACATGCCGATCCGGCCGGCCTTCGGCGATGTGCACGCCGCGCACCTGATGGTGGTGTGGGGGTTCGACGACGAGGCGAGAGAGGTGTACCTGCTGGAGTCGACCCCACCCCAGTACACCGGCCCGGTCGGGCTCGAAGACTTCATGCGGGCACGGGCGTCGGTCAACGAGTCCAGGCCGCACACCCGGGACTACTTCTTCGCCGACTCCAGTATCCGCGGCCGCTGGATCGACGTCACCATGGGCGAGTTCCCGGTGGTCGACAGGGAATGGGTCGCCCAGGTGGTCACCGCCAACACGCGTGGTTTCACCGCCCCTGGTACCGGACCCGGCTGGGCCGGGCTGACCGGTCTGGAGAGCTGGCTCACGCGGGTGTGCGAGCGCGCGGCGAACGTCGACGAGGCGGGTACAGCGCTGGCCGAGCTCTACACGGTCGGCTGGGCCGCGCAGGCAGCCACCGCGTTGCACGGCGACTTCCTGCGTGAGGTCGGCAACCGGTTCGGCTGTGACGCATTGGTGTACGCCGGTCGCTCGGTGGATCGCCTCGCCAGCCAGTGGACACCGCTGCGGATTCTCGGCGCTCACGGGTCGGCCGGCGGGCAGTCGGTCGCCGAACAGCTGTGGGAGCGATCGCTCCGGTTCGTCGCCGATCACCGGAACGCGGTGCGGCAGCTGGAGTCGGCGGCCACGGCATTGCTGAGGTAGGTGGTCATGATACTGGAAGCCAACGCGTCACCGATAATCGCCCGGCTGGGCAGGCTCGCCTCCGAACGGCCGGACGATCTCGCGTTCCGGCAGCTGGCCGACGGTCGTGGCCCGGCCGGTGCGGTCACCTATCGCCGGCTGGCCGCCTCGGTGGCGGACATGGCGGAGGCACTCGCGCCGGTCGGGCCGGGGGAGCGCGTGGTCCTGTCGTTGCCCGCGGGCATCGACTTCGTTTCGGCGTTCCTGGGGTGCCTCGCCGCGCGGGTGATCGCCGTGCCGCTGCCACCGCGACCCGGACTGCGCTCGACCACGGCCGGCCTCGCTCGGCACCCGCTGGCCGCCGACTCCGCCGCGGTCGCCGCGGTGACCGCGGACGGACTGGTCGAACTGGGCGGCGCGCGGGGACAGAAGCCGGCTCCGGCAGCCGGGGACGTCGCCTTCCTGCAGTACACATCGGGCTCGACCGGGACGCCCAAAGGCGTGATGGTGACCCACACCAACCTCGCCAGCAACCTCACGGCCATCCAGGAGGGCATGTCCATCGGCGCGGCGGACCGGGTCCTGGTGT
Organism: Amycolatopsis magusensis; assembly: GCF_017875555.1. Classification (GTDB taxonomy): domain Bacteria; phylum Actinomycetota; class Actinomycetes; order Mycobacteriales; family Pseudonocardiaceae; genus Amycolatopsis; species Amycolatopsis magusensis. The sequence continues at coordinate 4,975,937 of NZ_JAGGMS010000001.1, forward strand.
GGCTGCCGCCGTTCCACGACATGGGACTGATCGGTGGCATCCTGCAGCCGCTCTGGGCGGGCATCCCGTGCACTCTGCTCGCCCCGCAGGTGTTCGCGCGCCGGCCGCTGACCTGGCTCGAGGCGATCAGCGAGGACCGGTCGACGGTGTCCGGCGGACCCAACTTCGCGTTCGACATGTGCGTCGACCGCACGACGCCGAGCCAGCGGGCCGCGCTGGACCTGTCGTGCTGGCAGCTGGCCTTCGTCGGGTCGGAGCCGGTGCGAGCCGGTACCTTGCGCCGGTTCGCCGAGGCATTCGCTCCTGCCGGGTTCCTGCCGGAGGCGCTGTACCCGTGTTATGGCCTTGCCGAGTCGACGCTCGTCGTGTCCGGTGGCCGCCGTGGTAGCGGTCTGAAGACCGTGCCGCATCCCGAGAACGAAGATCTGGAACTGGTCAGCTGCGGCAGCGTCCTCGGCGGACAGGACATCAAGATCGTCGATGCGGCGACCGGCGCGGCCTTGCCGCCGGGAAGTACGGGGCAGGTGCTGGTCCGGGGAGGCAGCGTGACCGCGGGCTACTGGGGAAACCCGGATGCCGGCGCGCGGACCTTCACCGAGGACGGGTGGTTGCGCACCGGTGACCTGGGTCTGCTGGTGGACAACGAGTTGTGCGTACACGGTCGGCTCAAGGACACCGTCGTCATCCGTGGCCGGAACCTGTTCCCGGAGGACATCGAGGAGGCGGTCCGGGCCGCTGATGTGGCTCTGCGCGGTACCGCGGTGGCCGCGTTCGGCGTGGACGGTGCGGAGGGGGAGCGGCTCGTGGTCGTCGTCGAGGTATCGACGGCCAGCTCGCGGGACTCCGACGCCGGCTACGCCACGGTCGCCGCGGCGGTCCGGGCCGCGGTCGTCCGCGAATCGGGCGTCAGCCCGGCCGTGGTGGCGTTCGCGCGGCGCGGCGCGCTGCCGAGGACGACGAGCGGCAAGGTGCGCCGCTCGGCAACCCGCGCGGCCTACCTCAGTGCCGAGTTGCGGCTGCTGGCCGATGATCGGGTCGCTGAACAGGGGAGCCACGGCACCTCCTTGCCGCCGATGCTCACCAGGGAGGCGTTGCTCCGGCTCGATCCGGGCGAGCGGCGGACCTCGCTCACCGGTGGACTGCGCGCCTGGCTGGCCGCGGCGACGGGAGTGCCGGCCAAGCGGGTGGATCCGGACCGCTCGCTCCTGGCGGCCGGACTGGACTCACTGATGCTCGTGCAGCTACAGGGGGATCTCGCGGCGCGGTTCGGCATTGAACTGGCCGCGACGGCCCTCGCCGGAGCGGAGTCACTCGACGCGCTGGCCACCATGCTCGATGATCGGCTGGCTGACGCGCCCACACGGGTGGAGCAGAACGTCGCGACCGGTTCCGCCACGGAGTTGTCCGCGACCCAGATCGCCGCGTGGTACCAGGAACAACGGCGCCAGGGAACTTCGGTGAACCTGCTCTCCCGTGCGTTCCGGGTCGACAAGCCCGTCGATATCCGGACGCTGGAGGCCACCGTGCACCTGCTGGCCGAACGTCATCCCGCGTTGCGCACCGTGCTCGACGCCGGCAACCCCGTGCCCACCGGGAAGTTGCTGCCGTCCTCAGCGCTGCGAGTGTCCGTTGTGGACGCTCGCGACTGGTCGGATCCCGTGGCCGACGCCGCCCTGCGCCGTGAGGCGGCTAGGCCGTTCGGCAGCGCCGAGCCGCTGCTGCGGGCCTGTGTCCTGCGGCGGGCCGACCACGACGTACTGGTCCTCACCGTGCACCACGCCGCTGTCGACCTGTGGTCGGTGTCGTTGCTGATGGTCGAGTTCGACACGATCCACCGTGCGCTGACCGTCGGCGGGGAACCGGAACTCCCGGTCGCCGTCGACGGCGGTGTGCCCACTCCTGCCGAGCAGGAACACCTACGGCAGTGGTGGCGTGCGACGCTGGGCACGGCGGACCAGGTGCCGGCGATGCCCGTCGACCGGGACGCCCCGGCAGCCAGGACACCGGCTACCGGGTTGGTGACGCGGGCGTTGCCGGATGTCGCTGCCGGAGCCCTGTCCGACCTGGCCGGCGAGCTCGGGGTCAGCCCGTTCGCTGTTCTGCTCGCCTGCTGGAAAACCGTGCTGTTCGCCTACGGCGCCGGTGGTCCGGGCCCGATGCCGGTCACGGTCGGGTCACCCGCGTCCGGTCGTCGCCGGCCCCGGACACGGTCGGTCGTCGGCTTCCTCGCCAACCCGTTGCCGTTGCGTACCGAGGTGTCGGCGCGACTCCCGTTCGCCGAACTGGCCAGGCGGGTGCACCGGACGGTGCTGGATGCGCTCGACCACCAGGACCTGCCGTTCAGCGCTATCGTCGAGGCGACGTGCACGTCCCGCCACGATGGCCACAACCCGCTGTTCGACACGCTGTTCGTGCTGCACCAGCCGCCGCGGTTCGCGCCGGAAGGAACCGCCGGGCTGGCGTTGGGAACCGGTGACGCGCAGCTCACCCTCGGCGCGATGGACCTGCGGATGGTGCCGCTGCCGCCGCCGGACACACCGGTCGGCGTGACGGTTGAGATCGCCCTCGGCGAGGGAGCACGGGAGACCCACGTCGCACTGAAGTTCGCACGCGACAGCTATGACGGCCGTACCGCGGACCTGATGATCGAGGACTACCTCACGGCGCTGCGCCGGGTGCTGGCCGATCCGGGACGTGCAGTGGCCGAGTTGACCGGCGCTACGACCCCCAGGCAACTGGGCAGGCGAGCGGTGAGGGCGGACGCTCCGGTGGACGTCGTCCACCTGGTGGGTGCCCAAGCGGTCCGGCAACCCGATGCCATCGCCGTGCGGCAGGGTGACACCGTCCTCAGCTACCAGGGTGTGCTCGCGGCCAGCGACGCGTTGGCACAGCGGTTGCGTGCCGCCGGCGTGAGGCCGGAAGTGTGTGTCGGCGTCGCGTTGCCGCGTACCCCGGAGTTGGTGGTCGCCCTGCTCGCGGTATTGCGGGCGGGAGGCGCGTTCTTTCCGCTCGACGTGGCGTTGCCCTCGGCCCGGCAAGACGTGCTCATCGCTGACACGCGCCCGGCTGTGCTGCTCACGACAAGCGTGACCGCCGGCCGGGTCCCCGGCGGAGTTCCACAGGTGGTGCTCGACGAGCCGGGTCTGTGGTGGCGATCGCGGTCGGGGCCCCGGGCGCTGACTGACGAGGTGGTGCACCCGCAACAACTCGCCTACGTGCTGTTCACCTCGGGGTCGACCGGTCGCCCGAAGAGCGTGGCACTGACCCGTGGTGGCGTCTCGGCGCTCGCCGGCTGGGCGGCGCGGACCTACTCGCCCAGCGAGGTGGCAGGCGTGCTCGCCGGCACGCCGCTGGTGTTCGACCTGTCGGTGTTCGAGCTGGTCGTCACGTTGGCGGTCGGTGGCACCGTGGTGCTGGCCGAACACACCCTTGACTTGCCCCGGTTGCCGGAACGCGACCACGTCACCCTTGTCAACACCGTGCCGTCGGTGGCCGGGGAGCTACTCGCCAACGAGTGGCCCGCGGGTGTCCGCACCGCGAACCTCGCCGGTGAGCCGTTGCCGTCGGGGCTGGTCCGAGAACTCGACAAGGCGGGTGTCGGGCGGATCATGAATCTGTACGGCCCGTGCGAGGACACCACGTACTCGACCGGCACCGAGGTCGATCCGTCTGACAGCCGGCTGGTGACCATCGGGAGCCCGTTGCCCGGCAGCGGTGCGTACATCCTCACCGGAGACGGGCGGTACACCGATTCCGCCGCGCCGGGTGAGTTGCTGCTGACCGGACCCAAGGTGGCCCGCGGATACCTGGGGCGGCCAGGGCTCACCGCCGAACGGTTCCGGCCCGATCCCGGTCAGGAGCGGCCGGGAACCCGGGCGTATCACACGGGCGACCAGGTCCGCCGGCGTCACGACGGCGAACTGATCTTCCTCGGTCGCGCGGATCGGCAGGTCAAACTACGTGGGGTCCGCATCGAGCTGGCAGAGGTCGAGTCGGCGTTACGCGGCTGCGCGGGTGTTCGGGAGGTTGCTGTGCGGGTGCACAACGCCGGGCAACCGGACGCTGCGCTCGTCGCATACGTCGTCGGTGCGGTTCAAGCGGACGAACTGCGATGGCAGGCGGCGCGGGCGTTGCCACAGGCACTCGTCCCGCACCACTACGTGCCGGTGGATCGGTTGCCCAGGACCGTCAGTGACAAGCTCGATCGCGCCGCGCTCGGCAGGATGCCGGTGCCCGCGGCGGACCTGGTGGTAGCCAGCCGGGCCATGACGTCCACCGAGCGGCTGGTCGCCGAGGTGTGGTCCGCTGCGCTCGAGGTAGCCGCTCCCGGTCCGGATGCCGACTTCTTCCAGCAGGGAGGGCATTCCCTGCTTGCCATGCGGCTGTTGGCCGCTGTCGAAACACGGACCGGGGTCCGGGTCCCGTTGGAGGCGTTCCTCGCCCGGCCGACGATCGCGGGCATCGCCGAGCACGTCGACTCCTCGGTCCGGGAGGCGGTCACGGAGGATCCGGTACCGGCCGACGGCGAGCTCTTCCCGCTTTCCCCGACCCAGGAACGGTTCTGGCTGATTCATTCGCTCGCTCCGAAGGACGTCGCCTACCACGTCGCGGCTGTGCTGCGCCTGCGTGGCCGGCTTGACCTACCCCGGCTGGAACGCGCGTTGGCGGCGGTCGTCGCGCGGCACGATACCTTGCGCACGCGGTTCGCAGTGCGACGCGGGGAGCCCCGGTTGCTGGTCATGCCGGCCGCTCCGGTCCGGTTGGCGGTGACCGAGGTGGCCGAGGAGGAAGCCATCGACCTCGGCGCGGCTGAGGCCCGCACGCCCTTCGAGCTGACCGCCGGTCCGGCGTGGCGGGTGCGGTTGCTACGGACTGGTGACGAATACCGGCTGGTCTTCGTGGCGCACCACCTCATCTGTGATGGATGGTCGCTGGAGCTGCTCGCTCGTGAGATCGAGCAGTTCTGGGCCGACGACTCCGGCACGGCGCGGTCGGCGCCCTCCTTCGCCCGATGGGCCGCGGCACAACAGCTCGAGTGGGCCGACCCCGCCGCTGCCGGACTTGCCTGGTGGCGTGAGCGTCTGGCGAACCTGCCCGACCTGCAACTGCCCGTGGACCGGCAGAGCGCGCCCGCAGAACGCCGGGTGGGGGGCATCGCCGTCAGGCGGTTGCCGGCCGCCACCGTCGCTGCGCTCGACGAGGTGTGCCGGAAGGAAGGCTCGACCCGGTTCGCCGCGCTCACGGCTCTGCTCGGTGTGGTTCTGGGTGTCCAGAGCGGGCAGAAGTCCTTCGGGATCGGCACACCGGCGGCCGGGCGTACGTCGGCGTCGAGAGCCGGGATCTTCGGATGCGTGGCCAACACGGTTGTGCTCCGCATCGACCTGGCTGGCCGGCCGACTTTCCGCGAGCTGCTGATACGGGCCTGGGCGGACCTGCGGGGTGCGATCGCCTACCAGGAGGTGCCCTTCGCCATGGTGGTGCGCGAGCTGACGGCCGGGCGGCCACTGGAGGCAGCCCCGCTGTTCCGGGTGATGATCGCCGATCAGCCCCGGCAGCTGGACCTCGCGCTCGGCGGCGTGCGCTGCGACCTGACGCCGTTGAGCACCGGCACCGCGAAGTTCGACCTGAGCGTGTTGATCGACACCGGTGACGACGTGGACGTCACCTTCGAGTACGACGCGACCCTTTTCGACGAATCCACCATAAACGAGCTCGCGAACAGGTTCGTCCGGCTGGCTGTCGCCGTAGCGTCGGACGTGGACGTAGTGGTCGACGAGGTCGATCTCGCCGACGATGCCGAACGCACGCTGGTCGCCAGCTGGGGCGACGGTGGCGCTGTGCCGGACATGGGTGTTTCCTCCTTGCCCGAGGCCGTCCTCCGGCAGGCGTCCCGGACTCCCGATCGCATCGCCGTCACCGCGAGGGACGGCTCGCTCAGCTACGAGGCGCTCGCCACGCACGTCAACCGCCTCGCGGTCGGCCTGCGGCGGCGCGGAATCGGTGCGGAGGACCGGATAGCGATCTGCCACGAGCGGACCTCGGTGCTGGTCGTTGCGGTGTTGGGGGTGCTCGCCGCGGGTGCGGCGTACCTGCCGATCCGGCTGACCGACCCGGCGGAGCGGCGTGCCGAGATGCTGGCCGATGCCGAGGTACGGCTCGTGCTGTGTGACGCGGAAACCCAAAGCTGGCTGGACACGTGGGGCGTTCCCGCGGCAACCGTGGCCGAGGTCGTCGCTGAGGTCCCCACCGGGTCCGTGGTGCCATGGCAGGTTGATGACCGGCAATTGGCCTACGTGCTCTACACATCCGGGTCGACCGGCCGGCCGAAGGGGGTCGCGGTCACCCACCGCGGTGCGATGGCACGCGTCATCTGGGCCTGTTCCTCATTCAGCGGCGAAGAGTTGAGCGGGGTGCTTGCCGCCACCGCTCTCGGTTTCGACCTCTCGCTGTTCGAGCTGTTCGCACCGCTGGCGGCCGGAGGTACGGCGGTGCTGGCCGAGAACATCCTCGAGCTGCGCGAGTTGCCCGATCGCGCGCGCATCACCATGGTGACCGCCGTCCCGTCCAGTATGGCCGCCCTGCTCGACATGGATGGCTGGCCGGCGACGGTGCGAACCGTCGGACTCGGTGGCGAACCGCTGTCCGCGCAGCTCGCCGAGCGCGTACGGGAGCTGAGTCCCGGCCGGGTGGTCAACCTCTACGGGACGACCGAGGACAGTTTCTGCTCGACGTGGGCTCGGCTGGACGACGACGTGATCACGGTCGGCCGACCGCTACCCGGTACGAGGATCAGCGTGGTCGACGACGATGCCGATGTTGTACCGCTCGGGGTCACCGGTGAGATCACGGCGGCGGGTGTCGGCGTCTCCCGCGGCTACCTCAAGCGTCCCGGCCTGACCGCGGACGTGTACCGGCCCGATCCGGCCGGGCCGCCAGGCAGTCGGCTCTACCGCACCGGCGACCGTGGGCGCTGGACCGGTCGAGGGCTGCGGATGTCGGGTAGACGGGACGACCAGGTCAAGGTTCGTGGGCACCGGGTCGAGCTCGGGGAGGTCGAGGCGGCACTCGTGGCAGTCGACGGCGTCGCCGAGGCGGTGGCGCTCGTGAAGAGCGGTCCGGCTCCCGGGGATGCCCGTCTTGTCGCCTACGTGCGTGCGTCGAACAACGCCGGTGGCTTCGATGTCGGACGGTTGCGTGCCGCCTTGCGCAGGCGGCTGCCGGACTACATGGTTCCCTCGTCGTTCGTGGTCGTCGAGCAGATGCCGTACTCGCAATCCGGGAAGCTCGACCGCGCCGCGTTGGCCGGGATCGCGGTGGTCGAGTCCTCGGCTACGGGTTCGGGGAACGGCGAACCGCCACTGCCCGGAGCCGAGACCGACATCGCGCTCTTGTGGCAGGACATGCTCGGGACCCCCACGGTCTCCCGGTCGGCGCGTTTCTTCGAGCTCGGCGGTGACTCCCTGCTGGCCGGCCGGATGACCGCGCGGGTCAACGACACGTTCGGGGCGGACCTCCCGATCCGGCTGATCTTCGAGGACGACCGGTTGATGTCGTTCGCCGCTCACCTGGATCGGAGGGACCTCCGGTGACCGAAGAGCTCCAGCACGCCACCGCACGCCTTTCCCCGGCAAGGGCGGAACTGCTGCGCAGGTGGCGGTACGGCCGCGGCGTGGCCCGCGCCGAAGCGGCGGGGGACATCCCGAGGAGATCCGCGAACGGCCCGGCCGTGCTCTCCTTCGCCCAGGAACGGCTGTGGGTGCTGGAACAGCTCCTTGGACCCGGCAACTCCTACAACACGATCCCGCTCGCCGCGCGGCTCACCGGCCCGCTGGAGGTGGACGTGCTGACCCGCAGCCTGCGCCATGTCGTTGCCCGGCACGAGGTGATGCGATCCAGGTTCCCGGTGATCGACGGGCAGGCACGGCAGGTGGTCGAGGCGGAGGTGCCGGTCGACGTGCGCGTGGTGGACCTGCGTGCGGAGCCCGACCCGGAGGCGGAAGCGTTCCGCAGGGCGACGGCCGCCCGTGCGACGCCGTTCGACCTCGCCACCGGTCCGCTTTTCACCACCCAGTTGTTCCGGTTGTCGGATCAGGAACACTTCCTGCTGCACCTGACCCACCACATCATCTCGGATGGCTGGTCCGACGACGTGCTCATCCGCGAGGTCGCCGCGGGCTACCTGGCGTTCGCCGAAGGGCACGAACCGTCGCTGGCTCCGCTGCGGATACAGTTCGCGGACTACGCCACGTGGCAACGCGACCGGCTCAGGGGCCGCTCGCTCGAGGACCTGCTGGCTTACTGGCGTGACCGGCTCGCCGACGCGCCCACGGTCCTGGATCTGCCGACGGACAACCCACGCCCCGCCACGCAGCGGTTCCTGGGCGCGACATGTCCACTGTGGATTCCCGCGGAAGTGACTTCGGGGCTCAAGCTGCTCGCCAAGGCCGAGGACGCCACGCTGTTCATGACGCTGCTCGCCGCGGTGAGCGTGTTGCTCGGCCGGTATTCCGGTCAGCGGGAAGTGCTGATCGGCTCGCCCGTGGCGAACCGGACCGAACCGGTGACCGAGGACCTGATCGGCTGCTTCATCAACACCTTGGTCTTCCGGACCGATTTGCGTGGCGACCCGACCTTCCGGGACCTCCTCGGGGCGGTACGTGCCACGGCACTCGGTGCCTATGCCCACCAGGAACTGCCGTTCGAGCGGCTGGTCGACGAGTTGCAACCGGGCCGTGACACCTCCCGCCACCCGTTGTTCCAGGTGATGCTCGCACTGCAGAACAGCCCACCGGAGGCGCTGGAATTCGGCGCGTACCGGCTGGCTCCGATCGAGATGGACAACGGCGTCGCCAAGTTCGACATCACGATCGACCTCCGTGAGTACGATGGCGCGCTCACCGGCCGCGTCCAGTTCGACAGGGACCTGTTCGGCGATGCGACCCGCGACCGGATGACGACGCACCTGGGCAACCTGCTCGCCGCCGTCGCCGAGGACGCCGATCGGCGTCTCTCGGAGCTGCCGATGCTGAACGGGGCCGAGCTGGACCGGATGCTCTTCGGCTGGAACGACACCGCGGTGGACCGCCGTGCAGAGTGCCTTCACGAGCTCATCGAGCGGCAGGCCGTCGACCACTCGGCCGCGATCGCGGTGTCAGCGCCGGACGGTCAGCTCACCTATCAGGAACTCGACAGGCAGGCGGATCGACTCGCCCGTGAGCTTCGCGGGCTCGGCGTCGGCCAGGACACTCCGGTCGGGTTGCTCGTCGAGCGTTCGGTGTACCTGCCGATCGGCATACTGGGCATCTTGAAGGCCGGTGGCGGTTACGTGCCGCTGGATCCGCGCTACCCGGCGGGCCGCTTGGCGGACATGATCACTGACGCCCGGCTGCCGGTGATCGTGACGATGAGCTCGCTCACCGACGTGCTGACGGCGTATCGGGGACACGTCGTGTGCGTCGACAGAGCACACGGCGGCCGGTCGACGTCCCGGCCGGTCGCAGCCACCATCCCGGACTGCCTCGCGTACGTCATCTACACGTCCGGGTCCACCGGCAAGCCCAAGGGCGCGATGATCTCCCATCGCGCGGTGGCCAACATGATCACCTCCACGTTGGCAGGCACCGGCATCGGGGTGGGCGACAGCGTCCTCCAGTTCGCGACCGTGTGCTTCGACGTGTCGGTACTGGAGATCTTCGCCGCTCTGTGCTCCGGCGGCAGGCTGGTCATCCCAGATCAGGAGACCCTGCTCGACCCCGAGGGACTCACCGAACTGATGGTCCGCGAACAGGTGACCGTGTTCGACATCCCGCCCGCGGTGCTCGAACTGCTCTCGCCGGATTCGATTCCCTCTCTGCGAGTGCAGTTCATCGGCTGTGAGGCGTTCGGTGGCGAGTTGGCCACCCGGTGGCAGCGTCCGCACCGCCGGTTGATCAACGGATACGGTCCGACCGAGGCCACCGTGATGATGACCCTGATGGAACTGGACCAGCCCTACCACCGGATGCCGCCGATCGGCCGTCCGATGCCCAACCACCAAATCTACGTGCTGGACAGCTACGGTAGCCCGGTGCCGGCGGGCACTCCTGGTGAGCTCTACATCGGTGGCGCGGGGCTGGCCAGGGGATACCTCGGGCGGCCGGGGATGACCGCGGGCAAGTTCGTGCCGGACCCGTTCGGCCGGCAACCGGGGGCCCGGTTGTACCGGACCGGAGACCTGGTTCGATACCAGCCCGACGGTACGCTGGACTTCGTCGGCCGCGCCGACCAGCAGGTCAAGATCCGTGGTCTGCGCATCGAGCTCGGTGAGATCGAATCGGTGCTCGGCGAACACCCGGAGGCCGGACACGCGGTCGCGGCGGTCCACGAACCAGCGGGCGGCGCCAAGCAGTTGGTCGCCTACGTCCAGCTCGACCGGATCACCAGTCACTCGGCCGGCGAGCTGCGAACGTGGCTGGTGGACCGGCTGCCCACCCATTTGCTCCCGCAGGTCATCATTCCCGTCGAGCGGTTCCCCCTTACCTCGAGTGGCAAGGTCGACCGGGCCGGGTTGCCCGACCCGGCCGCCGCGCTCGACGCCATCGCAAGCACCGGGGAACAGCTCGGGAGCGCCGTCGAACGCACTCTTGGCGATGAGATCTTCGCCGAAATCCTCGGCGTGGACCGAGTGGGCCCGCACAGCAGCTTCTTCCAGCTCGGCGGCAGCTCACTGCAACTGGCCGTGTTGCAAGCCCGTATTTCTGAACGCTTCGGCCTCCAGGTGCCGCTGAAGGTGCTCTTCGAAGGCCCTTCAGTGGGCCAGCTGGCGCGCTACCTGGGTGACCAGGGCATCGAAGCCGAACCCGTTGGCGGGCGGGCTGAGCGCACTCGGCCCGCCCAGGTTCCGCTGACGTGGCAACAGCAACGCGTCTGGAGCCGGCGCTGGTCGTACAACAAGCCATTGGCCGCCCGGCTCAAGGGATGGCTGGATCCCGGCGCCGTGCAGGCCGCGGTGCACCGGCTGGCCGACAGGCACGAGATGCTCCGCACGGTCTTCGACACCGACGGCCCCGAGGTGCGACAGGTGATCAGCACATCGGTCCGGCCCGAGTTCGCGGTCATCGACGTGCCCGACATGGACGGCGCGATGCGGATCGTGGCCGACGAGGTACACCACGAGTTCGACCTTCGCGACGGGTCATTGGCCCGTGTGCTGTTGTTGCGACTGGACGACTTCGAACACGTGCTGGTGGCGACATTGCACCCGTTGCTGTGGGACGGCGGGTCCCGCGGCATCTTCGCCCGCGACCTTCTGGTGCTCGGCGAGCTGGCCGAAGGCGACCTGCCACCGATGATCTCGCAGTATTCGGATTACGCCGTGTGGGAGGAGGAGCAGCGAGCCGGCCGGGAGTACACGCGGTCGGCCCGGTACTGGGCGGACCGGCTGGCCGGCTCGTCGCGATTGCTCCTGCCGGGCCGCCTAGGCGGGGAGCCTGGGGGAGCGGGCGCCCAGCACCGGCTCGAACTGCCGTCGGGTGTCATCAATGCCGTCACAGCGTTCGCGAGAGCGGAGAACGCGACGCCACACAACGTGCTGTTGACGGCGTTCATGTTGGCGTTGCGGCAGTTCACGGCAGAGACCGATATCGTGGTCGGCGTCCCCCTCGCCAACCGCGTCCACCCCGGCGCCACCGAAGTGATCGGTCAGTTCGTCAACACTGTTCCGCTCCGGGTCGTGTTCGGGGACGACCGTTCCTTCCGTTCGGCGCTGCGGCGGGTGCGAACAGCCATGGCGGAGGCGAGCGAGCACCAGCACTCGCCGCCACCGGAGGCGGGGATGCCGCGGATCACCTTCGACCTGATGGAGGTGGCGGGGGAACTGCCGGAAGCCGTTGGCGTGGAACTCATCCCGGTCGAAGTGGACACCGGGCACGCCGACTTCGAACTGACGCTCGCGGTGGAACGCCGTGCGGATGGCCTGCATGCGTTGATGAGGTACGACACAGAGGTTCACCCGGCCGACACCGTGCGGCGGTTGACCGATGTCTGCACGGCGATCCTTCTGGAGACAATCAATGGCGGGTGAGCGATGATTCACGCTAGTGTTCGTGAATGGCACGAATCAAGGACATTATTTTCGACTGCCGGCATCCCGCCTCCCTCGCGCGGTTCTGGGCGGGCGTACTCGACGGCTACGAAGTCGCTCCCTACGACGAGGAGGAGTTGCGGCGCTTGCGGGCCAACGGGATCGACGACCCGGAAGACGATCCGACGGTGCTCGTGACGGCCGAACCCGGGATGACGCCTCGCTACTTCTTTGTGTTGGTGCCCGAGGACAAAGTAGTCAAGAACCGGGTTCATCTCGACTTGCAAGCCGAGGACACCGAGGCCGAAGTGGCCCGAATTGTGGAACTGGGCGCATTTGTCGTCCACGAATACCCGGAGTGGGTTCAGCTGGCTGATCCCGAGGGAAACGAGTTCTGCATCATGCGCTGATCGCCGCCGGCGGATACCTCAGGGACGCGGTAGTCCGACAACCGCGCCCACGTCGACGAGCCGGCGTACCGGCGATGCCGATCGGCAGTCAGGGGGTAAGATGTCGGGCCAGACCGTCTCGGACGTCAGCGCGCCGAAAGGTGCGCGGGGGCCAAGGGCGCGGGCTGCGACGGTGACGGTGCGCCGTCGCAGTACGGTGATCATGCTAGTCGCTCTCGCGCTGCTCGGGGTGCTCACGGTACTGGCGTTCGCGCCACCACCGGCACGCTCCGCGGCCGTTCCGGCCGGAGAGTTCTCGGCGGAACGTGCGGCCGGGCACCTGGAGCAGATCGCGCTACGACCGCACCCGACCGGAAGCGGTGACAACGAGCGGGTCCGGGCCTTCCTCCTGCAGCAGGCCAGGTCCTTCGGCGCGGCTGCCACCGTCGAGTCCGGCGAAGTCGTTCGGCACGATGGGGACGGTCCATTCTCCACCGCGACCGTGCACAACGTCGTTGCCAGGGTTCCCGGGATCGATCCGGCGCACAGCGGTGGAAAGGCGCTGCTGTTCGTCGCGCATTACGATTCCGTGCCGACCGGCCCGGGCGCGGCGGACAACGGCGCCGCGGTTGCCGCCATGCTGGAGACCATGCGGGCGGTGCTGGCCGGAGGCCGTCTCCGCAACGACGTCGTCTTCTTGTTCACCGACGGCGAGGAGCTCGGCGGCTTGGGCGCGGAGCTGTTCGCCCGCCGGCACGACATCGACGACTACGGTGCGGTGCTGAACTGGGAAGCCCGCGGCAGTTCGGGCCCGGTGTTGCTGTTCGAAACCAGCCAGGGCAACGCGCGGTTGCTGGACGCCTACGCGCGGACGGGCAGCCGGCCTGCCGGCAACTCCCTTGCGTACGAGATCTACCAGAGAATGCCCAATCTCACCGACTTCACCGTGTTCCGGGACGCGGGAGCGGTGGGCCTCAACGCGGCTTTTCTCGACGGCTTCCACCAGTACCACTCGGTCAACGATGACATCGGGCATCTCGACAGGGACAGCCTCCAGCACCACGGCGAAATGATGGTCGGACTGGCCGGTGAACTGGGTGACGCCGATCTGCGGGTCATCCGCAGTGATGGCGACACCGTTTACTTCGACGTGTTCGCCCGGGTACTGGTCCGGTACCCGGCTGAGGCCGTCGTGTGGGCTGCCGTCGCGACTCTGCTGATACTGGCCTGGTTGATCGGTCTGGGCGCGCGTCGTTCGACGCTGCGGGTGCGGGGCGTCCTGGTGACCGCCGGTGTGGGTGTCGGCGTGGTTGCCGGAACTGCGGGCGCCGCGTTCGGGCTGTGGTGGCTGGTGCTGGCCGTTCGGCAGGATATCGAGTTCCTGCCGTTGGCCGAGCCGTACGAGCGAGAATGGTTTGTCGCGGGTTTCCTCGCCGCGGCCGCCGCCGTGCTGGTTGCCGCGGCTCGGTCGCTTCGCGGCACAAGACCTGCGGAATCGATCGGCGGGGTGCTGGTTCTCGGCGCGGTGCTGCTGGTGGTCCTCACACCGGTTCTACCCGGCGCGACCTACCTGCTGCAGTGGCCGGTCCTTGCCGGAATCCCCGCGTTGTGGTGGTCGACTCGGCGGACCGAGGACAGTGTCCGGGCGGCCGTGGTCGGCGTCCTGCTCACCGGATTGCCGGCGGCCGTGGCGATCGTCCTGTATGCCCCGCTGGTCGGCGCCGTGCTCGTGGCCCTTGGCGTGCAGATGGCCGCGGCGGCGCTGGTGATCGCCGCGATCGGCGGACTGCTGGTTCTGCCTCTGCTGACGTCAGTGCCGCGCGCCGCGCTCGCGGTACCGGTGGCCGCGACGGTCCTGCTGATGGGCGTCGGTGTCGCGCGATCGGGTTACGAGCGGACCGAACCCCGCACGGACGCTCTGCTCTACTTCCGAAATCACGAGGACGATTCGGCTGCCTGGCTGACGGGCGATCCGGAGCCCGACGCGTGGACCGCGGCGGTGTTCGGTGAATCGCCGCGCAGAGTTCCAGCGCACACGTACCTGCCCCGGTTCGGCGATGACGACCTCCTCACCGTGGACGCCCCGGCACTCGACCTGCCACCACCGGAGGTGAGCACACTCGCCGACACCACCAGCGGTACCACGCGCAGTATTCGGTTCTCGGTCGCGTCTCAGCGCGACGCGTGGCAGCTCAGTGTCCGGCTGCCGTCCCGGTCGCTGTACACCTGCACCGTCGCGGGTGTCACGTTGGATGCGACGACCTTGGCGAAGCACGCTGACCGCACGGACGGCGTGCTCTTCGAGTACACCGGTGACGGTGCGGACCTGGAGCTGAGTTGCGTAGTAGCGGCAGGGGAGCCGATACGCGTTGAAGTCGCCGACTTGACGATCGGATTGCCGGAGCGGGTCGCCGCACTCGTCGGGCCACGTCCCGACGACGCGATCCCGGTGCCGTTCGGCTTCGCGCCGACCGACGCCGCCATTGCCCGGCGTGTAGCGGTCCTCTGATCGTCGTGCCCGGCGCGACGGGAATTCCATCCGTCCATGGGCGAATTGCATTCGGGTATCTTGATTAGTTGGGGTAATCGACGTGATCAGGCGACAGTTGACGCATCTTGACTCTGTTGCGCTGGGGCCAGAGGGGATATATTGTCAGGAGCAACCCCGCGTTGATGTCGACTATTCGTTCGTGTCGAAGGGTATGGTGGTTTTGTGGGGAAAAAAGGTACGGCCAGGCAGTTGCCGCCAGGGCCATCGGGTGTTCCGATCCTCGGCAAACACATGGCTTTTCTCCGTAATCCACTTGACTTCCTCATGCAAGCCCACTTGGAATTCGGTCCGCTCGTGTCGCTGCCGGTGAATGGCAGGACCGTGGTCGCGGCCTTCGGTGCGGAGCAGGTCCAGGCAGTGGTCGCCGGATACGGCAAAGAGGTTGACATCAGCATGGCGGGCGGAGTCGACCTGGAATTCAAAGGTAGCATCCAGGGGCGTGGTCCGCTCAACGCGTCCGGTGCCGAGCACGCGCTATTCCGGCGAGTCACGCTGCGAGCGCTGCGCAACTCGGCGAACTCCTACGCCGCGGTGAGCATGGAACTCACCCAGCGGTTGCTGGCCGGCTGGACCCCGGGGACCGAGGTTGATCTTCTTCGCCATATTCCCGAGTTGTCCCGGCGAATCTTCAAATACTACATGTTCGGTTCGGACATCGGTGTGACGGATCCGGAACTCGATGCGGCGGTGGACGAGTGGAGTTCGGCGTTGGATTCGATCCCGCGCCGGATCGGCTCGGCTTTGCTCCCGTACAACGTGCCGGGTCTGTCTCGCGGCCGGAGTGTCCGCCGGAGCATGTCCATCATGGATGCACGGGTGGCCGCGATCGGTGACGGTTCGGTGAAGACGCGGCATTTTTCCCTCATCGAGGCCGTGCTGCAAGAGATGGAGCGCGCTGATCTCAACCCCAACCCTGCATTGGCAAGGGAACTCGCTACGCAGCTCTACTTCGCCGGTCTCACATCGGTCGGTGGAACCATCGTGTGGACACTGCTGTTGCTCGCGTTGCACCCGAAGCCGACGTCCGACCTCCTCGGCGAGCTCGACCGGGAGTTCGGTGGCCGAGTACCCGAACCGGGCGATGACGCCAAGCAGTTGCCGGTGTTCGATGCCATATTGGACGAGTCCATGCGGCTCTACCCGGGTTCTGCCTATGAGTTCAAACGAGTCCACGAGGATCTCGAAGTGGACGGATATCGGTTGCGGTCGGGTTCTCCTCTGCTGCTCGCTCCCTGGGTCACGCAGCGCAGCCCGGACAATTTCGAGGATCCGGAACGGTTCCGTCCCGAGCGATTTGCCGGCCGCCAACGGGCCTACCACAAAGCGTCCTTCGCGCCATGGGGGTTCGGCAACCGTTCGTGCGTCGGAAAGGGAGTGTCGCGGACGGCTATCAGAACCGTCGTGGCGGGCATTACCCAGCGATACCGCCTGGACCTGGTCCCACACCAGCGGATCGACGTCCATTCCGGCTCATTCGGGATCCGAGTCCTGCCCCGGCCCGGCGTTCGCGTACGGCTCGCGCGGCAGGACGGTGAGACCGCGCGTTCCGCCACCCCGGTGACCGGCTCCGTCGTGCACGGCGTTCCAGGACAAGCGGGCACCGCGCGGGATTGATCTGTGTGGACAGGCGATCGACGAGAGCGGACGGCAAGGACACCAGGACGCCCTTGATGTCCTTGCCGCGCACAGGCCTTGGGTCACGCCGACCGACAAACCTGTCGATACCCGCGTCGAGCAGTGTCCGCCCATGCCGTAGCGCGGTGTAGCGAACCCCGCGATCGGAATGGTGTACCAGCACACCCTCGCGGCCACGCCGCGTCGAGGGTGTCGAGCACCTGCCAGTCCACGATCGCCCGGGAGTACGCATCGATCACGAACGCGGTATACACATGCCACCGTCGGCCATCGGCACGTAGGTGATGTCGGTGACCGCGGCTGAGACGCCGGATCACCACGCACCGGCGGACCTCCACATCCTCGCGCCGCAACTGCGCGTGTACGTTCCGGGCCATACAACGTTTCGACTTCTCCCACGCCCAGCGAATCACCGGCACCAATTCAGCTCTGCCTGCTCTCCTCCGCCACGGCCAGTCGCTGCACCGCGACCCGCAACGGCACCCGGGCTTGCGCCGTTTCGGCGGCGTAGGCCATGCCCGGTACCGCGGCTCCGGCCACCACCGCACACGCCATCACCACCCCTGCCACCGCATCCCCGCCACTCCTCTCACTGACATCGCTCATCGGTCAAAGGTCAGGAATACTGGATCGCCTCCCGCACGCAACAGCAGTCACGAGCCGTACCACCCGACCGGGAAATCCCCTCATCCCACAGGGCCACAGCGGGCCCGCCTCCGTCACTGGCAGTACCACCCCGACCGGCAGCACAGTTCCTGCGCTGCCGCGCCATCCCGAACGCGAAATCACTCAGAATGACTCAGTGAACCGGGGCCACCCCCGCTCGCGCGGGGAAGACGCTGATGAGCGCGACGCGATGACCGATGTGGTGGGACCATCCCCGCTCGCACGGGGAAGACATCTTCACAGACTGTGAACCCGTCGGATCGCGTTGAGCGGGGAGGGTTCGCGGCCCTCGTTGCTCTGGAGCGGGCAGGATGTGGTGCGGGGGGTCGTGCTTGTCGGACGCGCGATCCCTTTCCCGGCCCGAGGATTGGATGCCCAATGGGACGCTTGTCGGTGTTCACCTTCCAGTACATCGCCATTGACACAGAGGCTGGTGTTACGCCGGAAGAGTTCGAGACCTTCGTGCGTGGTGAAGGCGTTTACCTGCCCTTGTACCCAGGGTGGCGGTGGACTCTGCTGCGTGGGTTGCGCGGAGAGCGGACCGGGCAGTACCTGATGTTGTACGAGATCGAGAGCGCCGAGCAGCGCGACCGCTACGTCACGGCCCGGGGTGAGCAGACCGAGCTGGCCCGGCTGTTCTGGGCGCGGCACCCCGAGGCGGAGGCGGTGCTGGCGCGATGGCGGCGGATGGGCACGTTCGGTGAGCTGCCGACGTTGTTCACCGACTACCGGCTGCTGGCCGACAATCCGCGGAGCACGGTCACGCCCGGCCCCCGCTACCGCGACCGCCCGGGGGAGGAGCCCGTCGCCCGGGTCATCGGGATCCACAACCTGGCGTTGCGCGCCGGTGTGACCGAGGAGATGTTCGACCGCTTCATCGCCGAGAACCACCACCGGATCGACGACTACCCGGACTGGCGGTTCCACGTGCTCAAGGGCGAGCGGGGCAACCGCCTCGACCAGTACGTGATGATGATGGAGATCGCGAGCCTGGACGCGCTGGACGTCTTCTACCCCGAGCCCGACATCGCCACCGGCGAGGCCGCGGAGTTCGCGGCCGCCCACCGCGACACCAAGCAGATGTACGAGGAGTGGAAGCAGCTCGCCTCGTTCTCGGGCTCGCCGCAGATCTACACGGACTACCTCGCTGTCGCGGAGAACCCGGCGTAGTCCCGCACGACCGGGACGGGCCCGGGGTCAGGTGGTGGGTGCGGAGCCAGTCGCGCATGGCGGTGGTGATCTCGGCGCGAGTGGTTCGTTGAGGGGCTCGTGGCGGGCGTCCTACTAGCTAGAGGAGGCGGCGGAGGCTTGGACCAAGGCAGTGCCCGCGTTCGAGCAGGCGGGCGATCCGGAATCCGCGGCAGCTGTAATTGAACGGCTCGGCGCATTGCGGTAGAGCCTCGCGCCTCTGCGTTCGGTCGGCAGGTGACGCGGAAGCCAGCCTGGTCAACGGCTCTGGGTACTGAACCCGGCGAGCGCGGCACGCTCGCCGCGGACCACGCGTAAATCCTGGGCGGCCCTGGCCACGCGGAGCCCCTCTTGTCCCGCGCATCTCGACAACGGGACCTGCTCCCTGGCAGATCTTCCGGGAGCCCGGCATCAACTTCAGTGAGACCGGCATCAACAAGAACGCGTCCGCATCAGAGCTGCTGAGACGGCATCAGCTCCGTTGTGAGACGCGTCAGCAAATGTCAGTGCTCATGCGTCACCGAAATGTCAGTGACCTGGGCCATTGTCCGGGAAGCCCACCGGGTTGGCGTGATGCTGGGTTCCCTATGCGCGTCGGGCGGCAGGCTACCGCACGTGGCGGTGCCGCGTGACCCGGACCAGCACGGCGAGGAATACCGGTTCGGCGAGATGATGCTGGCGGTCGCCCTCGGGACTGTGTCGACGCTGTGTGGCTACGTCGTCCGGCGGCAACTCGGTAGCGGTTACTGCGCGATGGATATCGCCACGATGCGAACGGCGTGAACTGATTCAGGGCGCTGCCGGAGCCAGGGTTCGATAAACCGGTCAGGCGTTTGGCCGGCATCGAGGCATGTGCTCGCGTCGCAGAACAGAGCGCAGCAAACTCCGTCGTTCTGCGCGCTGCGGTACAGGATGCCGTCGACGGCGTTCGTGGAGACGTAACGCAAATACTCGGTGATGACCTGAGTGGGCGTCGCCGTAGCCGGCGTCGGCGACCACCGGCCGCGGCGGCAGGCCCCACTCGGTGGTGGTCTCGTCGAGCATGTCCAGCGCGAGGCGCCACTTCTCCCGACGCCGCACCTCGTCCGGGACCTGGCTGCGCGCCCGCCGCGCCCGGACCTCGGCAGCCGCCTGCTCATCGGCGGCTTTCTCGTCGTCCCAGGATTCCGGCAGGAACGACCGCCAGTCGATCGCGGCCGAGGTCCAGTCGGTGACCGCGTGCACGCTCACCCCGATCTGGCAGTTCCCGGTCTTGCCCAGCGCGCCGCAGTGCGTCCGCGCCACTCCAGGGGAATCCTTGCCGTCCTTGGGAAAACCGGTGTTATCGATGACGAGCGCGTCCGGGTCGACGAACTCACCGGCCCACCCGGCTAGGCGTCGCCGGACCTCGACGTGATCCCAGGTCGAGGTGGTGACGAACTGCTGCAACTGCTAATGATCGACCTCCAGCCGCTCGGCCTCCGGCTGCATCGACTTGCGCTTGCCGTCCAGCATCAGCCCACGCAAATACAGCTGCCCCTTCGTCCGCTGATCACGCCGCGCGAACCCGCCGAACATCCGCCCAGCGAACTCCTCGACCACCGGACGAACCTCGTCCATCCCCTCTGGAAACACTCGCACAGAAGATCATGACAACACCCCGTCCAGCCCTAACGACACACCTAACAAAGCCCTACTAGCAAGGTCCTGCCGATGACCGCGCTCGTTGATCACCGTTCCGACGCTTCGATGCACTATGCGATGCCACGGGTGGACTCATCGGGCCTAATCAAGGATGGTGTCCGGTCGTCGATGTGGGGCCTTCCGGCTGTCCTTTCGGGAATTCTTTCGCTCAGGGCGTGGGGAGGGCCAGCAGGCGGACGGTGTTGTCTTGGCCCGCGGTGGCGACGAGCTTGCCGTCCGGGCTGAGGCGGGCCGAGTTGACCTTCGAGATCGTCGGGGCGAGTTGGCGTCCGCTGTCCACATCGTACAGATTGGCCCAGCCGATGTCCCCGGCCGTGGCGGAGAGCAGCAGGGTGCGGCCGTCCGCGCTGAGCGTCAGCCGGTCGACGGACTGGACGCCCGGTAGCTTCAGCGGGTCCCGGACCTGGTTCCGGTTGGCCACATCCCAGAATCGCACGTAGCCGTGGTTGTCGACGTACTCGGCGGTCAGCAGGGTCTTGCCGTCCGCGGAGAAGGCGAACGTTTCCAGGCCCTGGGTGCCTTCGGCGCCGGGCAGGGTGATCGGGGTGCCGAGTTGGTGGCCTGCCGCGTCCCACAGCGCCACACCGTAGAAATCACGCCCCGAGCCACCTTGGGTGGCGAGCAGTTCGCCGTCCGGCCTGAAGACCGCGCCCGCCACCACGCCGTCGGAGACATCGAGGTGGGCGCTTCGCTGACGGCCTGCCACGTCCCAGAGTTCGACGTCGCTGTTGTAGCTGCTGTAGGCGGCAACCCGGCTGGCATCTGGGCTGAAAACCTGGTCGCCGAGCGGATACGACTCGCCGCTGCCGATGACGAGTGGTTCGCCGACGCGGTTGCCGCTGTGCACGTCCCACGATTCGACGACGCTCTCGGCGTCCTTCTCCCTCGCGGTCCGCAGGGTCCGGCCGTCCGGAGTGAAGGCCAGTGCGTGCGCCTGCTCCGCATCCTTGGTTCCCGCGGCCCCGATCGGGCCGAGGATCTGGCCGATCCGCTGCCCGCCCGCCACCGCCCACACCTGCACGGTGTAGTCCGCGTGCAGCGCCGCCACGGTGCGGCCATCCGAGCTGAACGCCACGTCGAGCACCGGGGTGTTGCCGATCAGCACACCCGCTTCCGGCAACGGCGGTGCGTCGGCCGCCGACGACGAAGAGGGCGGGCTCACCGAGGTGTCCGGCAGGTCCGGCCACAGCACCCACCCGAGCAAACCGGCCACGACCACCAAAGCGGCCACCACCGGCCACAGCCGTCGCCGCGTCGGCCCGCGTTCCACCACCCGGGTCGGCGGAGGGCCGTCGCGGGTGATCACCCTCGTGGCGCCCGGGTCGAGCAGTCCGGCGAGTGCGGCCTGCCGGTCGGTGATCAGCCGGTGCACGGCGTCCGGCCAGGCCCTGGCCACGGGGGCGATCGGGCCGATCGACTCCAGCAGCTGCTCCGGGGTCGGCCGGTCGGCGGGGGCCTTGGCCAGGCACGGTTCGACCAGGCGCCGGATCCGGGCGGGCACGCCGGTCAGCTTGGGCGGTTCCACCACGATGGCGTTCAGCGTCTGCCGGGTCGTCTCGTGCGTGAACGGGCTGGTGCCGGTGCAGGCCGCGATCACCACGGAGGCCAGGGAGAACACGTCGCTGGCCGGGGTCACCGGCTGCCCGTCGGCCTGCTCGGGGGACATGAACGCGGGCGAGCCGATCAGCCAGCCCGCCCGCGTCAGTTCCGCGGACCCGTTGAGCGCCCGCACGATACCGAAGTCGATCACCCGAGGCCCGTCCTCGGCGAGCAACACGTTGGACGGCTTCAGGTCGCGGTGGACCAGCTCCGCCCGGTGGATCTGGATCAGCGCGGCAGCCAGCCCCGCGGCCAGCCGGAGCACCGACTCCTCCGGCAGCGCACCGAGCGCGGCGATCGCGTCGTGCAGTGACGGACCGGGCACAAAAACCGAGGCCAGCCACGGAGTCGGTGCGTCGGGATCGGCGTCGACCACCGCTGCGGTGTAGGCGCCCGAGACCGCGCGGGAGGCGTCGACCTCCCGGCGGAACCGCACGCGGAACCCGTCGTCCTCGGCGAACTGCTCGTGCACCAGCTTCAGCGCGACGAGCCTGCCGTCCGGGCCGCCCGCCAGCAGCACCCGCCCCATCCCGCCCCGCCCCAGTTCGGCGAAGACGCGGTACCGCCCGATCTCGAAATTTTCCACCGGTTTCATCGAGGCGGAGCTTAGCCGAGCGCGCGCTGGACCCGGTGGTGTTCCGCGGGATTCAACAGTCGGCCCGGCTCGACCACGGCAGCCCAGATCGCCCCGGGGCGGTCGGCCTCCGAAGCCCCGCCTGCGTCGATTCGTGTGACGCTCGGTCTAGGACCAGTCCGCCCACCGACCGGTGGCCGCCCAGCGATACAGCCACTGCGGCCCGGTAGTATGCAGGACGCAGTGACCGACGCGCTGCGGCGTGTCGTGCGCCGCGCTCGCCGCAGCGCTACCGTGCCGTCCGTGTTGTGCGACACCCTCGTCCTCGAAGTCGGGCTCCGGTCACTGCTGGCCCCGGACACCGCCACGGTCGCATGAATCTGGCCGCGAACAACATCGCCTACCGGCGCCCCGCCCTCTACGACACGCTGACCCGCGACAGCACCGCGGCCGAGACCTGCCGGCACCTCATCCACGACCACGGGACACCCGGCGGGAGCGTGCTCGACCTGGGCTGCGGCACCGCCCGGGACCTGGCCGCACTGGCCGGCAGTCCCGATCGCGTGGGCGTCGACCTGCAACCCCAGCTCATCGAACACGCCCAGCAACAGCATCCCGACCTGGACCTGCGAGTCGGGGACTTGCGCACGGTGCGACTGGGCCGCACCTTCGACACGATCCTCTGCCTCGGCAACTCCCTGGCCTACCTGCACCACAACGACGACATCCGCGCCGCGTTCACCACGTTCGCCGCCCACGCCCGCCCCGGCACAGTGCTGATCATCATCACCCAGATCGCCCCCAGCTCCACCTCTGCACCTTCCCGGGGCCGGATCGAGGCGGCAGAGATTCATGCCGAGGTCACCACCGAGCACCACTGGGACGCCCGCACCCAGATCGCGACACTGCACCGCACCTGGCAACTCGACGACGGCACCATCGAACACGATCACATCCAGCGCCGCGTCCTCTTCCCCCAAGAACTCGAGCTCTACACCACCCTCGCCGGGTTCACACCCCTGACGCTGTTCACGGCCCCAGACAACCGCACCGGGCCGCTCACCGGCTCCACCGCCCCTCTCGCCGCCAGATGCACCTCGGGTAGCTCGAATTGGTGACGCCACGCGGCCAGCGTGGGCTGGTACGTCAAAGCGCCCAGTGTGGGTCTCCGCGGTATCGCCTCGAGCGGCTGAAAAGCTCGATGACACATCACGGCAAGAACACGGAGCCGAGCAGTAGGTCTCCCGTGGAAGACAAAGCGAAAGCAGTACCTGGTCCCCTGGGGTGCCGCTCGACTCCGTGAAGTCGGTACTGCGCCCGGCGGACCGCGTGCAACAAGATGCCAGGGCAAAGGGCCGCAGCGGCTCAGCGATACGGCATCGACTTCCACAGGACCGCGAGGACGCCGCCAGCCCGCAAGCGCGACAGCGGTCGCGCACTGCACGGCTGGCCCGAGCCTCACCGCACGAGGTGTACTGCACGCTGGTGGTCACGGCGCCGGCAGTGGCGCGCGGTTGCTGTCGACGGCGGCGAACAGGTCTCCGAGTTCGTCGATGCGGTCGAGGACGGGGTCGGCGGTGGAAGTTAGCTGTTCGGGCTGGCGGCAGGCGCGCACTTCATTCCAGGTGATGGGGGTGGACACGGTCGGCCGGTCGCGGCCGCGCAGAGAGTACGGGGCGACAGTGGTTTTGGCCGGATTGCTCTGGGACCAGTCGATGAACACCTTGCCGGGCCGCAGCGCCTTGGCCATGTTGGCGGTGACCAGGTCGGGGGTTTCGGCGGCGAAGCGTTGAGCGAGCGCCTTGGCGTAGGCGGAAGGCCGTTCGGGCGTGCGAGTACGGATTCCGCGGTAGACCTGCAGCCCTTTCGCCCCGGAGGTTTTGGCCACCGGGGTGAGCCCGTCGGCCACCAGCACGTCGTGCAGACGTTCGGCCCCCCGCGCGCAGTCGACGACGGTGGCGCCCTCGCCGGGGTCGAGATCGAACACGAGTCGATCAGGTGGCCGGCGCGCCGAGCCGGGACCGATCCGCCACTGCGGTATGTGCAAATCGAGCGCGGCCATGTTCGCCGCCCACACCAGCGCGGCCAACTCGTCGAGTAGCACGTAGTCGATGGTGTCCCCGCCGCGGGAGCTGCGGCTGGCCAGGGTCACGGTGGTCAGCCACGGTGGCGCGCCCTGTGCGACGTTCTTCTCGAAGAACTGTTGTCCTCCCACACCGTAGGGGAATCGGACGAAGGTCACCGGCCGGGTTTTAACAACGGCAGCAGCACGTCGGCGAGGGTCGAGTAGTAGTGGAGGACCTGGCCTTTGCTGAAACCATCGGGATACAGCGGCTTGTTCAGATTGGACAGAGTCAGGCGGCGTTTCCCAGCCTGGACGGTGATGGTGGTGGCCGCAACGGTCCTGTCCGTCTCCGCCTGCTCCAATTCCTGCGCGGGGTTCCGCTTCAGGCCCTGGTGGCGCTGTGGGTGGGGCGAGAGCGCTGGTGGGGGCGATGACGTCGACCGGTTCGCGGTCCTCGCGCAGCCCCCGCCAGGCCGTGTGGCGCAGGCGCCCGGCGCCGCGGGTGAATGCCGGTAGACGACCTCCCCGACCAGTTCTGGTTCCGCCCAGCGGGCGGTGTGGGTGTCCTTGCGGGGCGGGGTGATCGCGAACGGGTGGGTGCGCCGCGCCAGGGACTGCAGCCGGGCGTGCAGAGCGTCGCGGTCGGCGTGGCTGAACCCGGTGCCGACGTCGCCGATGTAGACGAGCTGGCCGGTGTCGGGGTCGTGGGTCCCGAGCAGGAGGCTGCCCAGCGTGCCGGCGAAGCCGCGCTGCCCGGGCCGCCAGTGTAAACCAGCTCGATCCCGTTGGCCGCGCACCACGTGGTGACCTCGGCTTTGCCGTGAGGTCCGTAGTTGTCGCAGATCAAATACAGCTTCCCGGCCGGGAAGCGGCGGCGGAGTTGTTTGCAGAAGTCGAGGAACTGTGGCCAGCGTTTGCGGTCGCGGAACCGGTAGAACATCTGCCCAGTGGCGAGGTCGAGCGCGGCGAACATGTGCCGGACCCCGCCGGTGCGGGTGTAGGTGGCGCGCTGGCGGGCCGGTCGTCCGCGGGGGAACCAGCCGCGGCCGGGACGTGGTTGCAGGTTCAGCGGCCCGAACTCATCGACACAGATCACACCCGTCCGTCGGCGGGCGGGTGATCGTAGAGGTCGAGAGTGCGGGTCTTCTTGGCCACGAAGTCCGGGTCCTTGCTGGCTTTCCAGGTCTTCGTGGCCTGCCACGACACGCCCTCTGCACGCAGGATCTGCCGGACGGTCTCAGTACTCACCAGCAGCCGGGCGTGCTCGGCCAGATACTCGATCAGCTTGGTCAAGCTCCAGGTGGTGAACGGCAGCCCCAGCTCAGCGGGCTTGCAGGCGGCGATGCGGCAAATCTGATCACGGGCGGCCGGCCCGAACTTACGAGGTCGGCCGCCCTTCCATTTTGGGGACAACGCCGCGAACCCGGAGTCGTCGAACGCGTGGATCACCTCCCGCACATACCCCTCGGTCGCAGCGAACATCACCGCGATCTCGCCCGCGGACCGGCCCTGCGACGAGGCCAGCACGATCCCGGACCGCCGCAGCCGCACCCGATCCCGGGTCGACCTCGTGATCGTGACCAGCCGCTGCGCTTCTTCGGGCTCCAACGACCGCGCGAACACCTCCGGCTGACGCGCCATGGCTCACCTCCAACGGGCAGCCTCGCGGTCACCGGCCCGGATGTCCACGCGACACGGTTACCACGTCAACGTTCCTTGATGAGGCACTAGGTAGTGAACAACCAAATGTGCACAATCGGACGCCCCAGTTCGCCGCGATCGACCAGTACCTCCCGGATCACCCTCGCCCGACGCGCCCGCCCGGCGGGCAGCGCGTCCTGCGCCGAAGCGATGTCGGTGCCGCGGTCGGGGTCGAAGCCGGGCACCGGCGGCAGGAACACCTGCCGCCCCGGCTCGAGTTCCCCGCCGAAACCGGAAGCACGCAGCAGACCGTCCACTGTGTCCGGTCCGAGGGCGACCGCGAGCGCGTAGAGCTGGTCGATCCCGCGCTGGTCGAGCACACCGAGCACCTCGGCGCCCGGTGGCAGCACGATGCCGCCGAAGTCCAAAGCGGACTCCAGCGCTGCCGCGGCTGGGGTGCTCATCCGGTCCTCCTCCTGGCTGAAGGGCATGCTAGCGCCGGATGTCCAGGCGGGTGCCGTCGCGGTTGTCCGGGCTCTGCGGCAGGCTCACCTGCGTGCCGGCGCCGGGTACCGCGCCGGAGTAGTGCCGCGGGTCGGTGGAGCCGGAGATGTTGTACTCCTGGGCCAGTCCCGAGCGGTGCAGTTCGGCCAGCGAGGCGTCGGTGACCGTGAGCGGGCCGATCTGGGTGGCCTTGCCGCCGTCCCAGTTGTAGCGGTCGAACACGTGCGCGCGGTAGTCCATCTCGATGGTCGGGTCGCCGCCGGGGAGCGCGGGCGGGTGCACGGTGGCCACGCCGGTGACCGAGTACTGGACGCCGCCCATCGCGTAGTACCAGTTCTTGCTTTCGGCGGGGCCGAGGTAGTGGCCGTGCCAGCCGGAGTCGAAGGTGACCGGGGTGCCGTAGGTCCCGGTGCGCGCGGCGTCGGCGGCGAGCTGGCGCATCTGCTCGGCGACCGTCCGGTCCACCACGCCGCGGAAGGAGGGCACGTCGCGGCTGATCTGGTCGGCGTCCACGGTGATCGGCGCGCCGCTGTTGTCCAGGAAGTGCTTGAGGTGGCTGCTGGCGTTGGTCCAGCCGATGCCGTCGGCCACGTCGGCGCCCGCGTTGGCCGCCTGCCAGGTCGCCTGGTCGGCCAGCGACGGCTGCTGCGAGGCATGCGGCCCGGCGCCGGGATCGGAGGCGGGCTGCGGGGGCGGGCCGGGGAGCTGTCCGCCGCTGCCGCCCTGGGTGCCGCCGGTGTCCGGTCCGCCGCCGAAACCGCGCGCGGTGGCCTCGTCGGCGGCGGTGTAGCCGTCGGCGGAAAGCCGGACGTACTCGCTGATCTGCCCGATCAGCTCGACGAACCGGCTGAGCGCGCCGGTGAGCTGCTGCTGGAGGGAGGCGTTGGCGCTGCCGACGGAACTGCCGATCGCGGCGAACGAGGCGATGTCGATGGCCAGCGACCCGACGTCGCGGGCCGAGGAAGCCGCCGTGGCGTTGAGGTCCTCCATCGACCGGACCACCGATCTCGCGGCGTCCGGCTCCACCCGGAACGCACCTGTCATCACGCCTCCTCAGCCGGAAAATTCCCTCCGTTGAGCCTTCCCGGCCGGAATCCGCCGCCACACGGCCGAATTACCCACTGACGAGCGGCCATTCCGGCCGCTATGACGTCACAGGCGGGTAACCCTTCCGCCACCGCGCCGCACGCGTACTAATCTCGGCGCATGGCTGCCTGGGGGCGTGGCTCCGCGTTGCTGATCGCCGCGGGAACGCTGGTGCTGCACGGTATCTGCGCGACGGCGTACGGTTACCACCGGGACGAGATGTACTTCCTGGCCGAGTCGAAACGGCTCGACTGGGCGTTCGCCAGCGAGCCGCCGTTTACGCCGCTGCTGGGACGCCTGTCCACCACGCTCTTCGGCGATTCTCTGCTCGGCCTGCGGCTCTGGCCCGCGCTCGCCGGGGCAGCCGTGGTGCTGCTCACGACGCTCATCGCGCGAGACCTCGGTGGCGGCAGGCGCGCGCAGGTAGTCGCCGGGCTGGCGATGGGCACGGCGACGGTGCTGCTTTCGACGTTCCACCTCTTCGGCCCCAGCGCGTTCGACCAGCTCGCCTGGGCCGGCTGCCTGTGGATCCTGCTGCGGCTGGTGCGTGGCGCGGATCCACGCTGGTGGCTCGGCTTCGGCCTGGTCGCCGGGCTCGGGTTCCAGAACAAGCAGACGCTGGCGATGCTCGGCCTTGCCCTACCGGTCGCGGTCCTGCTGACCCGGGACCGGCGATGGCACGCGGCCACCCCGTGGCCGTGGCTCGGCGCGCTGCTCGCGCTGGCGATCGCCACGCCGGTCCTGGTGTGGCAGGCCGCGCACGATTGGCCGATGCTGGCGGTGTCGGCCTCGATCCGCGAGGACGAAGGCGGCCTCATGGGAGCGGCACTGTTCCTGCCGATGCAGGTCGTCACGATGAACCCGCTGCTGGCGCCGGTGTGGCTCGCCGGGCTGTGGTGGTTGTTCCGCACAGTGGAATTCCGCCTGTTCGGCTGGCTCTACGTGGTGTTGCTGGTGTTGCTGATGGTCGTCGGCGGGAAGCACTACTACCTGGCGCCGATGTACGTGGTGCTCTTCGCCGCGGGCGGGGTGGCGGCCGAACGGTGGTCGCGGCGGCGCGCGGCGGCGCCGGTCGCGGCCGGTTTGGCCGGTCTGCTCGGCCTGCCACTGGCGTTGCCGATCCTTCCCGTCGCGGCACAGGGGAATCTGCCGATCACCGAGGTTAATCCCGTGCTCGCCGAAACCATCGGCTGGCCCGCGTTCGTCCGGCAGGTGGCGGCCGTCCGCGACACGCTGCCGCCCGGCGAACCGGCGGTCGTGCTGACGTCGAACTACGGCCAGGCGGGCGCCGTCGAACTGCTCGGCGGGCCGTATCGGCTGGGGCAGCCGGTGAGCGGGCACAACAACTATTGGCTCTGGGGCCCGCCGCCGGCCGATTCGGTGACCATCATCGCGGTCGGCTTCGAGGACGGGAGCGAGCTCCGTTCCCGGTTCGCTTCGGTGGTTCGGGCGGGCACCATCGACAACGGCCTCGATGTGGAGAACGAGGAACAAGGGAGTCCACTGTGGATCTGCCGGGGCCCGGTCCGGCCGTGGGCGGAGCTGTGGCCGGAATTCAGGCATTACGAAGCATGACGAGCGTTGCGTTTTTGCCCCCTTGACTTCCGCCGTCGCGGGCTTAGAGTCGGATTCTCCGGGACGACGAGGGGAGTTGCCCGTGCACGTTCGAAGCCGACGCCGTTCGATCCGATTCGACGGCAGCAGCGTGGTCATCAGCATCGCGATCAAGGATTCGTGGAACTTTCCGGGGGATCAGAAGAACCGCTTCCCGGTGAGCAAGATCAGCGGCATCAGCCACCAGCCGCCGACGACGTGGCGGCCCGGCCGCGTGGTGTTCAAGGTGGAGGGCGGCTCCAGCGAGATCGTCAAGAACGTGCCGATGTTCGCGGACAAGCTCAGCTCGTACACCTTCCAGTACTCCGCCGGGCAGGCCGGAGAGGTCGCCAAGATCGTCGACGCGATCAAGCGAGCCCGCGGGAAGTAGCGGGCACCCACGGCCGACGCCCGCCTGGCACCCGCCAGGCGGGCGTCCGGCGCGCCCGGCTCGCGATAAACCCCCACCTCCTTTTCCGCACGGCCGAACTGAGTTCGGTGTGTATACCGTATACAGGCAGACCGGATGGGAGCGGACCGATGAGCGACATGGCTGACCGCGCACGTGCCGTGGTCGACGCACACCGCGGTGACCGGGGCGCGCTGCTGCCGGTCCTGCACGGGCTGCAGGCCGAATTCGGCTACCTCGACCAGGCACTGCTGCCCCTGGTGGCCAAGGAGCTGAACCTCTCCCGCGCCGACGTGCACGGGGTGATCAGCTTCTACACCGACTTCCGCACCGAACCGCCCGGCCGCACCGTGGTGAAGCTGTGCCGCGCGGAGGCCTGCCAGTCGGTCGGCGCGGAACGGCTGGTCGCGCATGCCGAGCAGGTGCTGGGCAGCAAGGTCGGGCAGACCACGGCCGACGGCTCGGTGAGCTCACCGACGGCCGCCTGGTGGTCGACCTGTACGGCGGAGCCGGCGCGACCGCAGAGGCAATCCTCGAACTCGTCCCGATCGATGCCCAGGTCGTCTCCCTGGACAACGCCGCTGCCATGCAGCGCGTTGGCCGACGCACCCTGACCGACCCGCGCCTGACCTGGGTCACCGCCTCAGCCGAAGAGCTGGCCGACCACGTTCCCGGCGCGGTGGACGCCGTGGTGTGCAACTCCGCGATCTGGAAGACCGACGTGCCACAGGTGTTCGCCGCCGTCCATCAGGTCCTACGCCCCGGCGGCCGGTTCGTGTTCAACGTCGGCGGCGGCTTTACCGGCGTTCGCCACCGCGACGAGACCAGCGTGCGCACCGGACCGTCGCTGAACACCTTGATCCATCAGGTCGCGGCCCGTGACTACGGCTACGCCCCGCCGCCTCCAGCCGCCGGGCACAGCACGATGGCCGAGAAGAAGGCGTGGCTGTCGATTCCGGTCTTCGCTCGACCCGACGGCGAGTTCACACACGCTCAGCGGATGGACATCGTCGACAAGGCGTACGCGCTGACCACACCCGACACGCCGACCGTGACGAGCTGGCTCGTGGTGGTCGCGCAGCGACCCAGAGGACAACGTTGACCGCCCCACCGCAGGTCAGTAGCTGCGGCAGCGGGACAACGTACTGCGACCACGCGGCCGTCGGTGTGCTCGCCCCTCACCGGCCGGTCTGCTGGCCTTCGAACGGGCGAGGCCCCCGGCGGGGATCGCACCGGTCGCCGGTCATGTCGACCAGCACGCAGTGCCCGAGCAAGCCGCCCACATTGAGGTCACCGAAGAAGTGATCGACAAGGTCCTCTGACCGTGCACCGGCCACGGCCTCAGTGCGCCCCCACTACGTTCCCCGCTGCCAATCGGCGCACGTACGCGCGGATACGTTCGCGGTCCTCGGGGAACACGCTCTCCCACGTCTCGTCCAGATCGGCCCACTTCGACGGCTGCCCAGCCTCTCCGCCGAGCGCAACATCACGGCCGACGACGGCGCCGTAGGACAAGCTCAGCGTCGGCGCCCAGTCGGCCCGGAAGGAGCGGACGGCGACTGCGGCCGGGACAGGCAGCAGCTCGCCCGCGATGCCGGCCTCCTCCACGAGTTCACGGGCCGCGGCTGCCCGCGGCGTCTCGCCCGGCTCGACCTTGCCGCCAGGCGGGACCCATCCACGCACGCGATGCCGCACGAGCAGGACGTGGCTGTACGTCGGGTCGGTGACCCAGACCTCCGCCGCGAGCGGCTCCATCAGCGTCTGATGGGCGCACAGCCACGCTTGAGCATCATCGAACTCCATCGCGGCACGGCGGGCGTCGGCGACCGCCGCTTCCACGGTCAACTGGTCAACCACCTGACACAGCCTATGCCGACGTCACAGCCGCCACGGACATTGACGAGAGCACCGCCCGTTATGTTCCACCCCACTCTGCCCTGACCACACCGGCACCGACCCGCGCGCTCGGACTGGCCGCGACCGCCCACCAAGCCCTGACTTGACGCGACGAGACCACCGCGCCAACTGAACCCGAAGGCTGCGTAACCTGCGGAAACTTGTGGGCCGCCCGGGGCTCGAACCCGGAACCTATGGATTAAAAGTCCACAGCTCTACCAATTGAGCTAACGGCCCGCGAGGAGGGTTTAGCCGGAGACCGTCGGGCACCGTGCGGCCCGGTGTGCAGTTGATATTCGAGGCGCAACCGTCTCGGGCATCCGACGCAGCATTCGATGTCGACTTGCCTCCTCCTGTCGGCCGTGTGGAGGTCGCGGTCACCGGGTCGTATTGGTCCGGCGGTGGCATGTGGGGCAGCGTTGGGCGTTCGGCGGGATGGGTGCGTCGACGAGGCTGACACGTCCGCATCGGGTCACCGCGGCGGTGTGTTCGCTGGCTCGAGCTGACACTGGCCTGTCGTCGATGACGTGGATGAGGTGCGGTGTGTTGTGCCCGATGCAAGGCCCGCCTCGCCGAAGACATGACCGACCCTCACGACGTCAGCGTGCAAGTTCACGACGCGATGAAAGCCTGGCGTCACGTCGCCCGCCTGCCCACCACCGACTCCGACCGCCCGCGAACCGCGTCCCCCGTGCTGGACAAGGCGCTGGCCGAACTCGCCCACGCCGAATGCGCCGCCACCCAAGCCGGCCGCATCGACGCTGCGGGGCTGGCCCACGCTCAGCGCATCCTGCGCGAGCTCTTCACCTGAGCGCGCATCCTGGCGGACGCGGCTCAGATCGGCCGCGTCCCCCAGGAGAGCAGTGAGCAACCGCCTCATGGCCGGGCGGGCAGCCGCAGTGTGAGCCGCCACCGAGCATTTCAGTTGGCAAGAGCCGCGACCCGCATCCTGACGTGCATACAACGGACGGACTCCCGCTCTCCGCGTCATCGGACATCTCAGTAAAGCGGATGCGCCCTCCGCTTACGGTGGGCCTTGAGCATCTCCATCTATGGCAGGCCTCAAGCATGCCCCGCGTCGAGAGTGCCGTAGCTCCACTTGACCTCATCGGAGGCCGCGGCCCGCCGCTTCGGCCTCAGTCGGCTGGGCCCTCTACTTGGGTGTACGCAGTCGATGTGCGTCTGGGTTCGCGGTGCTGGAACGCCTCGAGGTCCCGTCAGGAGGTCGGGACGAGTTCCGCTTGATGCGCCAAAATGTTGAGATGTCCGACACTCCCGCCGCATTCGACAGCGAGTACGCCCGCGCACACCAACGGCTGGCTGAGCTGGAACGTCTTGCGCATACGCATCAGCATCCGCACGTTGAGCTCAACGCGTATCGGGTCCAGCCAAGCGATCCATGGCATGGCAGGACCTTTCGAGCGTCTCGTACGGGTCAGGAGACGACCAGCCCCGACGTCCTCTCGTCTGATTCTGATCACGCGGTCGGTGCCACAAGAGAGTGGAGCTCCGCTATCGCTGACGGGGGTGGGGGCTTGCTCCAGGCGATGACCTACGTGGTGCCGTGGATTTCGCTGGCTGCTGCATCCGGTGTCATCGGCAACGCTACTTACGACGCCGTGAAGCGTGTGACCGCGAGGGTGTTCTCTAAGCGCGAGGACGAGGTGAAACTCAGCGCATACGGTCCTGAAGATGCACAACTGGTGGCGAAGCTGGTCGTGATGACCCGCTGTGCCCAACTGGACTGGCCGATGCCCAAGTTCGATGACTTCACGATTACCCACCTGCAGCTCACCGGCGAGTCCGAGATTTGGCAGGTGGCACTCACCGCACCTGGCCTCACCGCCGAAGTAGCCGTCAAGCGTTCAGGCCCCACCTTGATGGAAAGCCAGTCCATGCCCGCGACGATCTTGCGTAAACCCAACCCTAGCTCGTGACCTCAGCCGTCCGGCCGCGGTTGCAGTTGCCGCTCGACGCGTTGAGCGTCGGTATCGCGGCTTACTCCCGGTACAGCTTCCGGTGCCCGGGTGGCCGCGGCACCCTGCCCGCTGCGAGCACACGGACATCGCGGCACGGGTCCCATTGCTGGGACAGTGTCTGCGCCCGGGGCCCGGGACCTGCATCCCCAACCCGCTGGCGCGGCGGCGCTCCGAAGGAGAGGCCGATACACCCGGATGGAGGCGTGCGGCTCGCACGGTGCTTTCCCGATTCATGCAGTGACGCCACAAACGTGAAGGAACGGAGACACCACATGACCGATTCGCAGGTTGGGTTCAAAGGTGCCGACGGGCATGCATGTCGAGACGGTCGTCCGCTGGCGCGGCTGGCCGAGGTGATCGTTGGTCATCGCGCGAGAACAACGCGAGCGCGCGACCGCAGCGACACCATGATCAGTTTGGTTCAGCGCATCGGCAACGCCGGAGTGCCGGCGAACCTTACCGTCCACCATCTCGAGGACGTCGTCGAGCCTCGGGACCGGCTCGCCCGACTCGCCAAGCCGCAGCTGCCGCAACTGTGCCCACTCCAGTTCGCGCACGAGCCCGTGCCACGGGCCATTCGGACGGTGTCCGCATCGTGCAACACGACCGGCACGCCATCCCGGCTGAGCTGGACATCGAACTCGAAGGGCACGTTCTCCGACACGGCGTGCGCGAGGGCGGCCAGGGAATTCTCCGGCCGCGCGCCACCCTCATCGTGCAGGCCACGATGGGCAATGGGCGCCGCGGTGAGCCAGTCAGCTGCGGTCACAATCGTTCCTCCACTCGCGGAACGCGAGCGTATCGCCCGGCAGTCCCGGCCCAAGCCCGCAGCCGCCCGAACTCGCCGGGGCCCCGACCCGCCTTCCTGCTGCCCGGCGCGTGACACGCTGGGCGCGGGCAGCGGCGTGGCCGATGACGATGTGCCTGCCCACCACCGAGGACGACCACGGGTCCACGCTGCCCCCGGAACAGGAAGCGCGGCGGCTCGCCGAGGCCTTCGACGGCTGGCATTCGCGCTGGCGCGATGCGTTACCCGGTCCTCAGCCGGAGGTGGCGGCCGCGGGGTAGGGCTGTCCCTAGTGGACTTCCGGGGGAGCGCACGATGGTTCGTCGGTGCCCGGCGCATTGAAGATGATCAAGTGAAACTCAAGCATTCGAAGAAACTCGCGGGGATCGGGGCGATCGCGGCCGTGGGCCTCACCGCGGCCTGTGGCACCGCGCAGCCGGAAGTGGCAGCCGAGCCGGCGCGCGGCAGTGTGGTCTCGGTGGTCCCGGTGGCCGATCTCGCGGCGGATGAGGTCAGCACCCGGCTCCAGACGGCCGGGATCGACGCGGCGCAGGTCCGGTTCGGCGTGAGCGCGCAGCGCGTGGTCTACCGGACCATCGGCACGAACGGCGAACCGACCACGGCCAGCCAGCTGGTCGCCTTCCCCAAGAACGAGCAGAGCGATCTCGGCGTGGTGTCCTGGCTGCACGGCACCACCGTCTACCGGGGTGACGTCGCCTCGATGAAGGAGCAGTCCACCGACCGGATGGTGGCGCTGCTGTTCGCCGCCACCGGGCAGGCCGTGTCCGCGCCGGACTACCTCGGGCTGGGCGAGGGGCCGGGCCCTCACCCGTACGGGCACCCCGAAGCCACCGTCTCCGCCGCGCTGGACGGGTTGCGGGCGGCCAAGGAGGTGGCGGGCAGCCATGGGCGGACGTTCGACGAGCGCGTGCGGATCAGCGGATTCTCCCAGGGCGGCCCCGCCGCGATGATGGTCGGCCGAGCCCTGCAGGAGGGCGCCGATCCCGCGTTCTCCCTCGGCGGGCTCGCGCCGATCGCCGGGCCGTTCCACCTGAGCCGGTTCGAGGCCGACGCGGCGGCGGACAAGATCGAGAAGGCGTCGCTCTACCTCGCCTACTTCGTCACCGCCTGGGACCGCATGTACGGCCTGTACGACTCGCCGGGCCAGGCGTTCCGCGAGCCGTACGCGGCGCAGGTGGACGTGCTGTTCGACGGCGACCACAAAACGCAGGAGATCGCGGCGGCGCTGCCGCCCGCCGCTAAGGACGTGTTCACCGAGCAGTTCCTCGGCCAGGTGCGCAACCCGACCGGGGTGCTGCAGGAGCGGCTACGGCCGCTGGACACCACCTGCGACTGGCGGCCCGAGGTGCCCGTCCACGTGTTCCACGCCTCGGGCGACCGGGATGTCAGCATCACCCATGCCGAGCACTGCCAGCGGCAGTTGGTCGCCCACGGCGCCGAGCAGCAGCTGACCGACGTCGGCGCGGTCGATCACAACGGCAGCGTGCGCGCGGCGGTGCCGCAGGTCGCCCTGGAGTT
This sequence comes from Amycolatopsis magusensis, assembly GCF_017875555.1. Classification (GTDB taxonomy): domain Bacteria; phylum Actinomycetota; class Actinomycetes; order Mycobacteriales; family Pseudonocardiaceae; genus Amycolatopsis; species Amycolatopsis magusensis. The sequence goes on from NZ_JAGGMS010000001.1 coordinate 5,011,782, forward strand.
CAGCCGCTGATCGGCCCTGGCAGGAGTGCGAGGCGCCCGGACGAGAACCCGTTCGCCGATCCGGGAGGATTTCTCGTCGGCACCCAGCGCCGCGGACGTGCCGGTGCCCTCGCCGACTGCAGGCGCAGCTGCCCGGACCGGCTGCACGTCATCGGCGCCAGCGCGATGGCCGAGCGGCTGCGCGAGCTGCTCGGCAGCGGCGTGACCGGATGGTCGCTGCAGCCCATGCCGGCCAGCGGGGTTCGGCTGGCCGACTACCACGCGCAGTTCCGCGCCCTGCCCCAGTCCGAGGGCGGTGTGCGTGGCTTCAAGCAGCTCACCAACGCCGGCTTCGCCTTCGGTGAGGAGGTCGCGGCCTGTCCGGACGAGGTGCTGCTGCGCGAGCGCAATATCGGCCCGAACACCCTGGCCCGGATCCGCCGGATCGTCGGCGGATCCGGGCCAGGGTGCGGCCCGCTTGCCGACACCGGAGAAGTACCGATCGACCTGGCGCGGCTCCAGCCGCCACGCGACCGTGCCGTAGTGCTCACTTACCTCGATCACCGGCTTGATCAGCTGGTCCAGCGTGGACGGGGCCAAGCCGGCCACGTCCCGAGCCCACTGGTACTCCGCGATCGTGTCGGGAAAGAAAGCCCGCTCGTCGCCCTCGGACGTCACCGCCGCACGACGCCGCTCCAGCGTGACGACGTCCGCCAAACCGGGCTCCGAGTCTGCCTAACCGACGTCGCTGGCCTCAGCAGCCAGACGCAGGTAACGACTCTCCGAATTCGACACGGCTCGCCACAATACAGGAACCACTACAGGAATCCAGGAGTCGTAACTGGAATTCCGCAAGGCTAGCTCACTGTGGCACCTCCGCTTGCGCGATGATGGCCCGATCCGTTCGTTGAACGCCCAGCCGATTTTCGGGGTCACTCCTGCTGACGGCGGTCCAAGGACACCCGTGACCGCTCAAGTACTCAACCATTCCACAGCACGGCATGGGTGGTTGGCCCCAGGGATGAAGCGCGGGAGTTCCGTCGGCGAAGATGCCGGTTGGCGGGGGTGGGAGCAGGTGATGGGAGCAAAATGGGGGCCGTTGGACGCTCTCAGTGGCGCTGAAAGACGCCCAACGGCTTCCAATCACAGCGTTTCACCTGCGGTTCTTGTGAACGTGCTGGTGAATGACTTAGCGGTGCTTAATTCACACCGAAGAGGTCACTGGCTCCATACCCGTCCCATCCGAATCGTGTTATCGCAGGTCAACGGCCTGCCTGTGCAGGCGTTGGATGAACCGTAGTGCTGCCGGTGGAGCAGGTGGGAGCAAGCGGTCCCGATCACAGTCGGTTCTCCGAAGGGGTCAGGGTCTCGGTGTTCCCCGCTCGCTCCCATCGAAGTTGCTGCAGATCGAATAGCTGAGTCGTCGGACTCCTGACGTGGTAGATCCGCGGATGTCAGGAAGGTGTGGCCGGTCGCACGTGCTGCAGGTCGTCGCGACATGCCGGCCGTGCTAAAGGCCGGTGGTTGCCGGATCCACGTCTCCGTCCTTGCTGGAAGGTGCCTCGCGGGCGCACCGATCTTGATCGGTGCAGGAAGTTTACTCCTGCAAGCGGTGTCACTTTGAAGCACCTTTTCCGGAGTTAGGGGCAAGGAGCCTGAAGGCTTTACAACTACTCGCTGAAGAGGCCTGGTGCGACCACATGAACCGCTCGCTGCTGACCGCGGCCGGGGCGCGTGCGGGCTTGTGTCATACCCGGCATCCTGGTTGGAGGATCTCATGACGAACGACCGCAGCGGCGCACGGAAGCGTCCCGGTCTTACCCGTCCATCACCCCGGCGAGAGACGTCAACAGGGCACATGTCGGTGCTGGCCGGTGAGACTGAGAAAGTCGCTGTGGCGGGTGAGGGCGGGGCGGTGTCGGAGTCGTTGCTGTTCACGGCCGAGCAGGCCGCAGCAATGCTGCAGGTCCGGCCCTCGTGGCTGCGTCGTAAGGCGGCCGCGCGTGCTGTGCCGTGCCGGTATGTGGGCAAGCATTTGCGGTTCTCGCGTGCTGACCTCGACGCTATCTCCGCGATGAGTGCCCGCTCGCCACGGCGGAATCGTTAACAGACCTCCGGGTGTGCACAAAGATTCTTCATCGGCGGGGTTGAATGTTGACGGCCACGGAGCGTCCATGTGTTCGTCAATCCAAACACTATGACGACAAGGCTTGAGAATGGCATTCGTAGAGAAGTGCGGGCGTGATAGCTGGAGAGTTCGGTACCATCGCGACGACGGCACAATCGGTTCCATCCCGGGATTTCCCACGAAGAAAGCCGCTCTGGACAAAGCTGACGAGATCAAAGTCGATCAGCGCCGGGGAAGTTTCCTGGACCCCGAAGCCGGCAAGTTGGCGTTGGGGGAGTGGTCGGTGACCTGGTTCGACTCGATCGATGTCGCTCCGGCCACTGTCGCCCAGTACGAGAGCCTGGCTCGCAACCACATCTTGCCTCGCTGGGGTGCGACCAGTTTGTCCGCGGTGTCCGGTCTGGCGGTGCACACTTGGGCCAAGAAGTTGCGGGCGCAGGGTTATGCCCAGGCCACGGTGAACACCATCGTCAAGATCATGACCATGATGCTCGCCGACGCCGTGGACGAGCGTCTCATCGCGGTCAACGCGATCCAGCCCCGCCGCCGTGGACGGCGCCGGCACCAGAAGCGCCGGGAGCAGGTCTGGGCCACCCCGGAGCAGGTCCTCACGATCGCCCTGCAAGCGGCGGCGCTGGTCGGACCCTGGGCGGCTGTGCTGATGATCACCGCCGCGTGGACCGGTGCCCGCTGGGGCGAGCTGGGCGGTCTGCAACGCTGCAACCTCGATCTCGACGCCGGAACACTGACCATCGACCCCGACACCGGTGCCCTGCACGAGGTCAACGGTCACTTCGAACTCGGCCCGCCCAAGACCGCCGAGTCCGCCCGGACCGTCTCGCTGCCCCCGTTTCTGACCGTGCTGCTGCGCGCGCACCTGGCCAGCCACGTCCATGCCCATGTGTTCATCACCGCGGAGGGCGAGTTGCTTCGCCGCTCGAACTTCGCCCGTCGCGCGATGCGCCCTGCCGCCGATGGCAACCTCGACCGGGTCCATCCCCGAATCCGGGTGCTGCCGGTCAAGCCCGAACTGACCTTTCATGGGCTGCGGCACAGTCACAAGACCTGGCTTATCGCTGATGGCATCCCCGACGTCGCCCAAGCCCGCCGGCTGGGGCATCGCATCCCCGATGCGATCCAGGACATCTACTCCCACGTCGCCCCCGAAGTCGAGACCCGCCTCCTCGAAGCTTTGCAGCAGCGCTGGATCGACGCGGTGGCCGCCCTGCGCGCCACCACCCATGCCCAGGCGCTCAACGCGCACCTGCAACTCACCGCCGCCTGATCCGACCACACACCCGCGGCCCGCCACCCCCGCGGTGGCGGGCCACGCCTCTGTCTTCGGCAGGCGGTACCTGAGTCGCCCAGGGACGGAGTGGGTTCTCGACGCTTCGGTCAGGCGCGCTGACCGGCCCCATCGGTCCAGGGCATTCCGCGGCCGACATCAAGGGCCCCAGGGCCACATCAGACGGCGCTGAACCTGCCCCATCCGACGTCCCGACAACCCGGGGAACAGCAGGTTCGGGCCGGTTGAGGACTGTTGGAAGATTCAGCCGATCGGGAGCCGTCTTACGCGACCCCAATTGGCCGCCCAGTCAATGCCGACCATGATCCACTCCAGTTTCGCTCCACCTGGGCCCTGTTGGCAGTCTGCCATACCACAATGGACGGTCGAAACAAGATCAACAAGAGGACACGAAAAAGCCCGCTGACCTGGACTTTCATCCGTGGTCAGCGGGCTTCCGCTGCCGGTCGGGCTGACAGGATTTGAACCTGCGACCCCTTGACCCCCAGTCAAGTGCGCTACCAAACTGCGCCACAGCCCGGCTGTCACCGTCCCGCGGGAGGTGATGGGGAAGAGCTTAGCGCGTCCCTCCGAGGGGGCCGTAGGCAGGGGGCCGACACGGCATCAGTGCAGGTCAGGACTCATACGGGTTGTTCAGGTACGCCTGGCTGAAGGTGCCCTCGTTCGCGAAGTACTGCGACACCAGGTAAGCCGGGTGGGAGGCGAACATGCCTCGCGGGAGGTCATCCCCGTCATCGGCGTCGTCCCAGCCCCAGGGTGGGTTGGCGGCGTTGTCCTTGCCGTTGTCCCCGCGGAAGGTGCCCCAGCTGGCGAAAGTCGCGCTGTCGGCGCGGTGGGACCACAGGCCGTCGGTGGCGAAGATGTTCACCAGGCGGTAGGGCACCGATCGATCATTGCCGCCGGAGGGGGCTTCGCCTGTGGTGCCCGGGTAGTAGACGACACCATCGCCGCCGGGGAAGGTGGTGCCGTTGCCGGCGTAGCAGCCGTGGCCCTTCGCCTCCTGCCGCGTGGTCGGGTGCGCCACACCGTTGTGGGTCTGCATCGGCAGCACGGCGTCGACCGATTCGCGGCCCCCGGTGTACGGGCTTCCCGCGGGCACGTACGAATAGAAGTCGCTGTGGGCGATGGTGATCATCGCCTCGGCCTTGCCGTAGGTGCTGCCGTCCTTGCGCACGGTCAGCAGCACGCCCTCCATGTCGTTCTCGTGCGTGTTCCGGCTGAGCGGGTCGGGCTGGTCGTCCCAGTCGCGCGGGTGGAAGAAGCCGTACACCAGGAACCAGTGCGTCGAGGTCTCGGTCACCGAGTAGTACACCGCGCCGGTCAGGCGGGCCGCCGAATCGTCCTGGTGCTCCCAGTTGTCCAGGCCGTCCCAGTTGCCGTCGTAGTCAAAGGCGGACAGGTAGTCGGCGTCGGCGTCGGACGAGTCGGTGTCCTGGTAGTGGATGGGTGCCCAGCGCGCGGCCAGGTCGGCGTCGGCGGCCGTGGCGGTGCCCGGCAGCACCAGCAGGGCGGCCACCGGGAGCAGCGCGGCCAGCGAATGTCGAAGTCTCATGTGGGATGGATAACGGTTGCCCGCCCCGGCCCACAATGGACATCTGTCACCAGGCGGCGTGTCGGTCGCCGGAAGCGGCCGGGCGGCGGGGGAGACTGCCCGGCGATGTACACCCCATCCGATCTCGCCGACCTGCTCGAGTGCGAACACCGCAGCGTGCTCAAGCAGGCACTCGCCGCGGGCCTGCCCGGCGCGCCCCGCCCCGGCAACGGCGCCGACCAGCTCGCGGTCAAGCACGGCCGCGCCCACGAGGAAGCCACACTCGACCGCTTCCGCGGCGAGAAGCACGCGGTGGTCGAGATCGAGCACACCGACCACGCCACCGCGGTCTCCGACACCGCCGTCGCGCTGTGGTCCGGCGCCCCGGTGGTCTACCAGGCGGTCTTCGACGACGGCGAGTTCACCGGCCGGGCCGACTTCCTGCTGCGCGACGACCAGGGCCGCTACGAGGTCTACGACACGAAGCTGGCCCGCCACGCCCGCCCCGCGGCCGTGCTCCAGCTCACCGCCTACGCCGACGCGCTGCGCAGCGCCGGCTGGCCCGCCGGGCCGCACATGCACCTCCTCCTCGGCGACGGCAGCACCCGCACCCTGCGCGTCGACGACTTCCTGCCGCTGCTCCGGCGGCTGCGGGAACGCCTGCTCGCCCGGCCCGCGCAGCTGCCTGTACAACTCTGGGCCGACCCGCGGCCCGGGTGCGCGAGCTGCGGTTTCGCCGACCACTGCGCGTCCGGCCGAGAAGCCGACCGCGACCTTTCGCTGGTCGCGGGCATGCGCAGTGACCAGCGGCGCAAGCTGGCCGAGGCCGGGCTCGGCACGATCGACGCGCTGGCCACCGCCGAGCCGCAGGACCGGCCTCGGGAGCTGTCCGAGGCCAGTTTCACCACCCTGCGTGCCCAGGCCAAGATCCAGGTCCGGCAGGACGAGACCGGCGAGGTCAGCTACGAGATCATCGATCCGGAGCCGCTCGCCGCGCTGCCGCAGGCCAGCCCCGGCGACGTCTTCTTCGACATGGAGGGCGATCCCTACGCCCTCGGCGGCAGCGGGCTGGAGTACCTGTTCGGCGCGGTCACCACCGACGGCGGCCAGCGGTTCACCCCGTTCTGGGCGCACTCCAGGGCGGAGGAGAAGCGGGCGTTCGAGCGGTTCGTCGACTTCACCATGGAACGCCTGGCCGCCCACCCCGGCGCGCACGTCTACCACTACGCGCCCTACGAGGTCACCGCGCTCAAGCAGCTCGCCGCACTGCACGGCACCCGCGAGGAGCAGGTCGACGACCTCCTGCGCGGCGGCGTGCTCATCGACCTGTACGCGGTGGTGCGCAAGGCTTTGCTGGTCTCCCAGCGGTCGTACTCGATCAAGTACCTCGAGCCGCTGTACATGCCGGAGGCACGCGACGGCGACGTCAAGACAGCGGTGTCGAGCATCGAGGCCTATGAGGAGTACCTGACGCTCTCGCAGCTCGGCGAACCCGAGCAGGCGGCCGAGGTGCTGCGCGGCATCAGCGACTACAACGAGTACGACTGCGTGTCCACCTTGCGGTTGTTCGAATTCCTGCACCAGATCCGCGAGAAGGCCGGGATCGAACCGCTGCCGGACGAGTCCGGTGAGGACGCACTGCTGCAGGACACCGCCGACGAGGTCGCCGCGCAGCGACGGGCAGAGCGCGCTGCGCGGCTGGCGGAGCTGGTCGATCCGCTGCTCGACGGCCTGCCCGCGGACCCGGTGGACTTCACCGAGTCCGACCGCGCGAAGGCGCTGCTCGCCGCGTCGGTGGGTTATCACCGCCGCGAGACGAACCCGGCCTGGTGGGAGCACTTCCGCCAGCTCACCGCGCCGCTGACCGAGCTCGAAGTGGACACCAGCTGCGCGGTGCCGATGTCGGTGCACGCGGGGGAGTGGGTGCCGCCGACCGGCCGCGCCCGCACCGCGAAGCGGTCGCTGACCATCGCCACCGATCCCGAGCACCCGCACCCGTTCACCACCGGCGACAAGGTGCGCCTGCGCTACGGCTCGGAGGCCAGGAAGGCCGAGGTGATCGCCGCCTCGGCCGAGGAGCTGACGATCCAGGAGAGCAGCAAGGTCGACGAGACCATCGACGCCCGCCCGCTCGCCGTGCTGCCAGGGGAACCCGTCCGGCCCACGCCGAAGGACGAGGCGGTGGCCGACCTGGCCGAGCTGGTGGTCGGCAGGCTGCCGGAACTGCCGCCGCACCCCGGCGTCGATCTGCTGCGCCGCCTGCCACCCCGGCTGCGCCAGGGGAAGAAGCTGCCGGAGTCCGGTGAGGACCTGGTCCGCACGGTGATCGAGGCGGTGGACGCGCTCGACGGCTCGGCGCTGGCCGTGCAGGGGCCGCCCGGCGCGGGCAAGACCTACCTGGCGGGCAAGCTGATCGCGCACCTGGTGAAGGCCGGGAAGACCGTCGGGGTCACCTCGAACAGCCACAAGGCCGTGGAGAACGTGCTGAGCGCGGCCATGGCGAACGCGCCGGACCTGCCCTGCGCCAAGCGTGCGCGCAAGGTCCCGGACCCGGAATCGTTGTGGGAGCAGCCGAAGGGCAACAAGGAACTGGCGAAGTGGCGCACCGAGCACGAAACCGGGCACCTCGTCGGCGGGACGGCCTGGAACTTCGCCAGCGCCGAGCTGCGTGCCGAGCCGTTCGACGTGCTGATCGTGGACGAGGCCGGGCAGTTCGCGCTCGCCGACGCGCTCGCGGTCTCGATGTGCACGAAGAACCTGGTGCTGCTGGGCGATCCGCAGCAGCTGCCGCAGGTGGTGCAGGGCACGCACCCGGCGGGCGCGGAGGCCTCGGCGCTCGGGCACCTCATCGGCGAGGCCGACGTCATCCCGCCGGAGCTGGGTTATTTCCTCGACCAGTCCAGGAGAATGCACCCGGCGGTCTGCGAACCGGTCTCACGGCTGTCCTACGCGGGCAAGCTGCACGCGCACCCGACTGCCGCGGACCGGGGCATCGACGGCGTCCCCGCCGGGCTCTACCTGTCCGAAGTGGACCACCGGGGCAACACCACGCGCTCGGTGGAGGAAGCCGCCGAGGTGACCGCGATCGTGCGCGCCCTGCACGGTCGCAAGTGGACCGATCACGACCGGGTGCGGCCGCTGGACGACGGCGACATCCTCGTGGTGGCGCCGTACAACCTGCAGGCGCGGGTGGTCGGCCGGGCACTGGAGCGGGCCGGCTTCCCCGGGGTGCGGGTGGGCACGGTGGACCGGTTCCAGGGCCAGGAGGCGCCGGTGGTGATCACCACGATGACCTCGTCGTCCGCGGTGGACCTGCCGCGCGGCCTGGACTTCCTGCTCTCCCGCAACCGCCTGAACGTCGCGTTGTCGCGGGCTCAGGCGGTCGCGGTCCTGGTCTGCTCGCCGCGCCTGGTCGAAGCCGACATCCGCACGGTCGAGCAGATGCGGCTGGTCTCCGGCATGGTCGGGCTGATGGCGGGCGCCGAGCCGTTCACGGCGTGAAGTTGCCCGCCGTGCCGGTGCTGTCCTGGGCGTAGGTCAGCTTCGGCGGGAACCACTCGCTCATCCGCTTCCACTCCGCGGCCGCCGCGTCCGGGGTCATCTTGGAGATGTCGGACATCTTCTGGTCGAACTTGGCCACGTCGTAGGAGTAGCCGCGGCCGACCTCGGCGAAGTGGGTGATCGTGGCCATGTCCTTGACGTGCGGCGGCAGGTCGGCGAAGTCCTTGCGACCCTTGGCCCAGTCGTTGAGGTCGGCTGCCGCGCTCTTGCCGCCGTCGCCGCCGGGCGCGGTCACGTTGTTGACGAAGTCGTTGTAGCTGGTGGGTTTGCGACCGTCCATCTTGACCACCGGGTCGTACTGCTGGAACCCCGGGCCGAGCTTGATCCCGTGGTGGTCCAGGCCGATCTTGGTGTAGGGCGGCAGGCTGTCCAGGTAGGCCTTGGTGGAGGCGTGGTTGCCCGGCTTCATCCAGACCTGCGAGTGCCAGTGCCTGCCGAGGTTCGCCAGTTCGTCGGCTGTCGGGCCCTTGAGCGGGTTCTTGAAGCCCGGCGGCACCGGCCGGTTCGGCGGCGCCGCGCTGCCGCCGGTGTTGCCCGCGTTGTGGGTCGAGTTCGGCGTGGTGGGGGCCCGGTCCGGGTCCTGGCTGCGGGTGCACACCAGGCCGAGCACGTCGGTGTCGGCGTACGGGTCGCCGACGTAGGCGAACGGGTTCGGCCCGGCGGCCAGGCCCAGCGGGTCCTGGCTGAGGTACCGCGCCGACGCCGGGTCGTAGTAGCGGAAGACGTTGTAGTGCAGGCCGGACTCGAGGTCGGCGTACTGCCCGGGGAAGCGCAGCGGGGTGGTGGCCCGCGCCGCCGACGACGGCAGTTCGTGGCCCCAGAGCGTCCGGCGGCTGTGCCAGGCGAGCTGCCCGCGCTCGTCGACCAGCTCGGTCGGCGTGCCGACCGGGTCGGTGACGATCGAGTGGAAGCGCTCCCCGGCCGGGCCGCGGTCGAGCTGGGTGACCGGGGTGGCGGTGCCCGGCAGGTGGTTCCAGGTGGTGCTGTGCCGGGTGCCGTCGGCGTCGACGCGGAGCTGTTCGATCAGCGTGGCGCCGTCCCAGACGAACCAGGTGGTCTCGGCGGGCCTGCCGTCGGGCAGCAGGCGGTGCTTGGCGGTCCGCCTGCCGAGCGGGTCGTAGTGGTAGCGCCACTGGTGGCCCTCGGGCGTGGTCAGCGTGGTGAGGCGGTCGCCGGTCCAGCCGTAGTGCCACACCCGCTCGCCCCGCGGGTGGGCTTCGCGACGGCGGACGCGCCTGCCGAGGTGGTCGTGGTCGAAGGTGACGCCCGCGCCACCGGACCAGGTGACGAGGTTGCCCGCGCGGTCGTAGCGCAGCTCCTCGCGGCCGTGTGCGGCGGTGACCGAGGTGATGCGTGCCGCGTTGTCCCTGGTGAAGGCGGTGCGCCCGCCGATCTCGTCCTGCAGCGCGGCGAGTCGGCCGTCGGCGAGGTATTCGAAGATCCGCCGCTGGACCGGGGCCGCACCGGCGCTGAGCTGCTGCGTGGTGAGCCGCCCGCCGGGACCGAAGGCCTGCTCCAGCACGCTGAACCCGTCGACCTCACGGGCCACCGCGCGGCCGTCCGGGTCGTGGCGGTAGCGCACCACGTGCCCGGCGCTGGCCAGCGCGATCGGGCGATCCTGCTCGTCGAAGGTCCATTCACTGTCCACACCGGACGGGGTGCGACGGCGGACGGTGCCGTGCTCGTAGGCGAAGGTGACCGTGCGGCCGTCCACGGTCTCGCGGACCACCCGGCCGTACTCGTCCCGTTCGAACTCCACCGCGGACTCGGCGGAGGTGATCCGGACGACCTCGCCGACCGGGTCGTAGGCGTAGGCGGTGACGCCTTCGGGACCGCGGACCTCGACGAGGTTGCCGAGCAGGTCGTAGCGGTATTCGAGCACCTGGCCGGTCGGCTCGGTGGCGAGCGTGAGCTGCCCGGCGGCGTCGTAGGTGTAGGTGCGCGTGCGGCCGTCGAAGTCGGTCTGCCCGGCCAGCCTGCCCACCGGGTCGTAGCGGTAGGTCCAGGTGCGGCCCTCGGGGTCGGTGACCGAGGTGAGCCGCAGTTCGGTGTCGTAGCCGTAGGTGGTGCGCCCGCCAGCCGGATCGGTGACCGCGGCCAGCAGGCCGAAGGCGCCGTACTCGCGCCGGGTGGTGCGGCCGAGTTCGTCGGTGTGCTCGGTCTCGTTGCCTTCGCCGTCGTAGCGCCAGATCGCACGTTCGTGGCGGACGCCGGTGCGGGAGGCGCGCCGTCCTTCGATGGTCCAGCCGAGCAGGACGTGCCCGCCGCCGACCTCGGGGATCGCGCGCGGCCTGCCGAACTGGTCGTGCTCGACCGCGGAACCCGGCGGGGTGCGGGTCTTCGGCCGTGTGCAGCGGCAGGCCGGTCGACGTGCCGACCGGCTCGGACAGCGGGTCCGGGGCGCCGGAGGCGTAGTGGCGGTGCCAGATCCGGTCCTCGCCGCGGACGGTCACGGAGGTCAGCACGCCGTCGTGGTGGGCGAGGTGGGCGGTGCTGCCGTCGGGCCGGACGACCTCGGTCGGCGTGCCGAAGCGGTCGTGCTCGAACCGCGTGGTGCGGCCCAGCGGATCGGTGCGGCTGCGCAGGTGCCCGTGCTCGTCCCAGGTGAAGCGGGTGGTGTGGCCGAGCGGGTCGGTCTCGGCGGTGGTGCGGTGGTTCTCGTCGAGTTCGAAAACCGTGCGGTGGCCGAGGGAATCGGTGTGGGTGGTGACGCCATCGCCGTACTCGAAGGCGCCATCGAGGTAGGCGCCGTCGCCCACGGTGCGCACACAGCGGCCTGCGGCGTCGTAGACGTAGCGGTACCAGACGCCGTTGCGGTCCTGCCAGCCGGTGACGCGGGCGTGCGCGTCGTAGTCGAAGTGCTGCGGCTGACCGGAGGAGTTGAGCACGTCGGCGAGGTTGCGCCGCTCGTCGTAGGCGAACCGCAGCACGGTGACGTCGGGGGTGTGGTCGTTGCCGAGCACGGTGAGTTCGGCGACGCGGCCGTCTTCGACGCGCAGCCCGACGCGGACGCCGTCGGCGCGCTGGAGCAGGGCGGGAGCGCCGAAGTCGTCGTAGAAGACCTCGGTGCGCAGGTCACCCTCGATGGCGCGCAGGGGCAGGGTGCGGCCGGGGCCGGAGAAGTGCAGGGTCTCCGCGGCGGTGGTGAGGGTGTAGCCCTGCTCGGCGCGGGCCAGCGGCCAGCGCGGCCCGGCCAGCGGGTCGACCGGGTCGTCGGCGTGCGGGTAGACCAGCACCATGCCGTCAGGGGAGAAGTAGCAGACGTGCTCGTCGTCGACCTCGAGGCGCTGGTCCACAGTGGACGTCCACGACGGACCGAACCAGCGACCGGCGCGGTAGGAGGAGACGTGCGTGCGCCGCAGCACCAGGTCGCCGAGGTCGAGGTCGGTCTGCTCGATGACGACCTCGCCGGTGGCGATGTCCACCGGGTCGGACTTGCAGTTGCGGTCGCCGGCGCCGGTGGAGCGGTCGTTCGGCTTGTCGGGCTTGTTGCCGCTGGGCGTGGTGTCCGGTTTCGGCGTGGGGGTCGGCGTAGGAGTTGGCGTCGGTGTGGGTGTGGGGTCCGGGGCTTTCGGTGTGGGTGGCGGTGGGGTGTTCGCTGGTGGTGGGGTGTCGGGTTTGGCTCCGCTGGGCGTGGTCCCACCACCGCCGCCGCCTCCGCCGCCGTTGCTTTGGCCGGGGGGTGGGTTGGGGGTGGGGGTGGCGCCGCTGGGGGTGGTGTCCCCGCCCCCGGAACGCACGGTGTCGGGCTTGGGCGGGGTGCCTTCTTTGATGTTCTTCAGTGCTTTGGTGGCGTCGCCGAAGGAGTCGCCGAGTTTCTTCAGCAGCGGGGAGAGCTTGCTCAGCGCCTGGACCAGCTTCTTGGTGATGTCGGCGATCTTGGCCGCGGTCTTGGCCACCGCGGCGACCACCTGCGGCACCACCCACGCCAACCCGATCCCCAGGGTGAACAGCACCTGCAACGCCCAGCTGATCATGTGCCCGACCAGCTCGGCGATGATGTCACGCACCAGCGACCGGACCGCCCCGACCACCTCACCCGCGGTCCCGATCCCACTCGAGGCGCCCTCGGCGGCGGTCTGCGCCGCCGCCAGCAGCGTCGCGGTGTCCGTACCGCGGGCGCGGTAGGTGTCCCCGGCCGGGCCGGTCCACGACGCGGTGTCCTCCGCGACCATCTTCGCCAGATCCGCGCTGATCGAGGACAGTTCGGTGCCGACGTTCTTCCACGTGTCCGCATGCGACTTGATCACATCCGGATTCCCGGTCAGCGCGTCCAGCGCATCCGAGAGCGGGCCCACGTGCTCGATCAGCCAGCCGACCCCGTTGGCCAGGATCGCCCCGAACGGGTCCATCGCCATCCCGAGCGCGTCGAGGGCGGCCCCCGCCGCACCCAGCACCCCCGCGGCCCAGTCACCACTCTCGATCGCCTTGCTGGTCTCACTGATCGACTCCAGCAACGGCATGCCCGAGATGGCTGTCGTCGAGTCCTGCACCTCGGCCACCAGCGGATTGCCCACGGCGTTCCCCCGCCCCCCTCCAGCTCAGTCGCTGCTCAGTCAGTCACGCAGCGGGTCGAAATCGGGATCGATGTCGTCGTCGCCGTCCTCGGGACGGCGGTTCGGCCGCCGGGTCGGCCCCGCGGCGGGCGGAGCCGGCGGTGCCGGGGGCGCGGGCGGCGGAGTGGCCGCCGGAGGGGGCGGCGGCGGGGTGTCGTCGCGGTCGTCGTAGTCCCACTTCTCGGACACCGCCCCGGCCGCTTCTTCGCCCTCGGGTTCCGGCTCGGGGAACCGCGACCGCAGCTCCTCCATCATCAGCGAGCGGGTCTGCTGGTCCTCGTCCCCGAGTTCGGCCTGCATGGTCTCCCCGACCTGGCCGACCACCTGGGACTGCGCGGTCTGCATCGTGCGCAGCACCATCGCCGAGAGCTCCGACGGCGCGATCTGCCGGATGCGCTCGCTGAACTGCAGGTCGGTGACGCTGCCGTCGGCGCGCACGGTCACCCGCACGGTGCCGTCCGGGCTGCTCGCGCTGGTCCGGATCTGCTCCACCTGCGCCTGGGCCGCCTGGTAGCGCTGCGCCTTGTCGGCGAAGCCCTGCGCCCACTGGTCGATGCGGGCCTCCACCTCGGCGGGGTCGCGGCCGATGGCCCCGAGTCCGTTGGTCATGGCAGCTGTACCACCTTCGTAGCTTCGGCGTCCTGGCGGAACTGGGTGAGCGGCTTGACGTGCGAGCGGTCGGTCTCGCGGTAGGAGTCTGCGGCGGTGCGCACGTTGCCCGCGGTGGTGGTGACCCCCTCGACCGCGGCGTTGAGCGCCTCGATCCCCTTCTCCTCCATCGGGTTCACGATCGGCGGCAGGAACGAGCAGAGCAGCCCGTAGGCGCTGTCGTCCATGCTCACCGTGTGCGCGGCGTCCAGCGCGGTGTTCAGCCGATCGGTGATGCCGTCGAGGTGACTCGCGTGTGCGATCAGATCCTCGGGCTCGACCTCGTAGGCCATGGTTGCCCCTCCCCTCAGCGCGCGCCGGCCAGCACTGTGGCCACGCGCTGCTCGATGCGTTCGTTGTCGGCGGGCGCGATGCTCAGCCACGAGTCCTCGCGCACCATCAGGTAGCGGCCCTGGTGCGTGTCGAACCAGGTGACCAGCGTGGGCAGCCGCTCGGTGCGCCTGCCGCCGATGGTCACGCCGAGCTGACCGCCGGCGCGCCGGTTGTTCGCCAGTTCCAGCAGCGCTCCGGCGTCGTTGCGGGACACCCCCGCGCGGCTGAGCACGATCCGCTCGTCGAGGTCGCCGCCGTACGGGTCGTCCTCGTCCTCCTGCGGTTCGGCCGCTTCGGCGAGTGCCTGGTACGGCAGGGACATCGCCTGCCCGGGACCGGCGTTGCCGTCGGGCAGCACCTCCACGATGGACCGGGCGAGCGCGGTCGGCCGGATCTCCCGCAACCACAGTTCACCACCGGCCAGCACGGCCAGCACCGCGTTGGCACCGCGGGCGGCGGCCAGCGCGCGCACCGGGTAGCCGATGTGCCCGATGGCGTCCACGGCCACGTCGTAGTGCGCGAGCACGAGCAGCAGCGCCTCCAGGTCCGCGTCCACCCGCTGGCCGCGGGCGAGCCCGCGGTCGCCGAGTTCGCGGTAGACCTCGGCGGCCAGCTGAGCGCGCTGCTCGAGCGTGCGCCCGGTGCTCGGGACGTCCAGCGGGTACGGCATCCGGCCGAGGTCCAGCTCGCCCCACACGATGTCGAACTCGTGCGCGGAGAGCACGAAGTCAGGGGTGTTCACGGTTACTCCGGCTTCTTCTGCTTGCGGGCGCCGATCACCGGCGGCGGCAGGTCCTCACCCGGCACCTGGAAGATCTCCTCGCCCTGGATGTAGGCGGCCGAGCGCCGTTCCTTGTCCTCTTCGCCCTGGCCACGACCGCCGGCGGCACCCATGCCGCCGCCCATCGCGCCACCCATGCCCGCCGCGCCCGCCCCGGCGGCGGTGCCGCGCGGGCCGAAGCCCTCGGCGGGCATCCGGCCGGCACCGGTGCCCGCGCCGGTCGAGGCGCCGGGACCCTGCGGGCCGTAACCGCCACCGGCGGCACCCGAGCCGCCGCCACCCGGGCCGAACCCGGCGGCACCGCCACCGGCACCACCGCTGCCCGGGCCGAAGCCACCGGCCGCGCCGCCGCCTCCACCACCACCGCCGCCGAAGCCGCCCATGCCGCCGACACCCGGGCCGGGGGGCATGGAGAAGCGCGGCACCTGCGGGGGGTTCACGCCGGGGCGGTTCGGGCCACCGGCGCCCGGGTTGGGACCGGTGCCGCCGCCGTACTGGGTACCGCCGGGGCCCTGGTAGTCGGGCATCTTCGGCGGTGGCTGGTAGCGGTTCTGGCGGATGGTGTCCTCGACCCCGCCGCCACCGCCGGTCTTGCCGCCGGGCAGGTTCGGCATGGAGAAGTTCGGGGGCGTGCTCTGCGGCGGCGTGCCACCGCGGAAGCCGCTGGGGTTGGTGCCCATGTCGGGCGCACCGCCACCCGGGGTGTTCGGCATGGTGAAACTGGGGGCGTTCTGCGCGCGGGTGGTGTCCTGGCGCGGCATCGAGTTGGGGGAGAACCCGGCACCACCGGGACCGCCGCCACCGGGAATACCACCCGGGACACCGCCGGGCATGCCACCCGGCAGCTGCGGCATGCCGGGCGCGCCCGGGCCGCCACCGGGGCCACCGCCGGGCAGGCCCGCCGCCGCGGGGGAGCCCACGTTCGGCATCCCGGGCATCTGGGGCGAGCCACCGGGCCCGCCGGGACCGGTGAAGCCCGCCGTGGTCGTGGTGTCGGCCAGCGGCTGGGCGGTCTGGAACGGCTGGAGTGGCGAGGTGCCCTGCTGGGCCCGCTGCAGCACGTCCTGCTGGCTGCCCGGTGCACCGGCACCGCCGCCCGCGCCCCCGCCGCCACCGGCGGCGTCCATGTTCTCGACCGAGTTCATCGGACGGCTCGCCGCCATCATCGGCGTCGCCTTGGTGACCGGCGCCACGAACCGCGGCGTGCCGGAGTCGACCTCGCGCGAAGCGGTCTCCATCTGCGACATCACCGTGACGGCCTGCTCGTGCGCGGCGTTGGCCTGGTCGCTCTTGACCCGCACGTCCTGCACGGCGGCGGCGAACCCGGCCAGCCCGCCGGTGGCGAAGCCGTTGGTGACCATCGCCTGCCAGTCGAACTCCACCGGCTCGGGCATCGCCGAGCGGGCGTTCTCCATGATCCGGCCCTGCTCACCGATGCGGCGGCCGACCTCCTCGGCGGTGGTCGCGGCGTTGCCGGACCACTGCACCAGCTCCAGCACCGACTCCCTGGCCGAGTCCGCGCCGTTGCCGCGCCAGCCGCTCTCGGTGGAGCGGATGCGCTCGCCCATGCGGCGCGAGTGCTCGCTCATCTCCGCGCCGATGCCGGTCCACTCCTGGCCGAGCTGGCCGACCTGGCCGGGGTCGTTGTTCAGGTGGACCGACTCGTACAGCTCGCGGTGGCTGCGCGAGCGCCAGTTCTGCGTCTGCGTCAGCGCGAGGTCGGCGGGGTCCGGCTGGTCGTCGTTCACGCGTTGGTCTCCCCGTTCGCGTTGCGGAGCAGGTTGGTCGAGTGACCTTCGAAGTCGCCGTAGCGCTGCATCGCCACGCCCACCGTCTCGTGGGCCTTGGCCAGCAGTTCGCGGTAGGGGACCAGGACGCCGGCGAGGGCGGAGTCGGCGTCACCGGCCCGCTGCTGGAACTTGCCCGCCATCGCCTCGGCGACCGGGTTCTGCCCCAGCGGCGCCTGCCGGGCCAGGTCGATGGAGCGGCGCAGCCACACCTCGACCTGGTCCATCTGCTCGGTGAGCATCCGGCGGATCTCCTCGCCGATCGCGGGGTCCACCGCGAGGTCGCCGGAAGCCACCTGCTCCCGGAGTCCCTCCACGCGGGCGGCGAGCGCGACGACCGTCGCCTGGGTGGGCATCAGCCGCTGCGCAGCAACTGGTTCTTCCTCGGCCACCGTTGGGGCTCCCTGAGATCGACCGTGTCGTTTCCCCGCGAGTCAACCCGAGATGGCGGCCGGGTTCAGCCGGGCGCGGCCGGTGCTGCCCGATCCGACACCGGGTGCTGCCCACTCACCCCTCGGGGCTGGTTCCGTGGCTCGTTTCGTGGCGCAGCCGGGCGGCCAGTTCGGCCGCCGCAGCGGTCTTGAGCTCGGCACACAGCGCGAGCGCGCCCGCCCGGTACTCGTCGGCCGTGGGATCGCCCATCAGCTCCAGCATGGTGATCAGCTCGGCCAGGGTGTTCGCGCGCTTCCAGCGGTTCGCCACCCCGGTGAACACGCTCAGCGCCAGCGTGAAGCACTCGCGGGCCAGCTTGTACTCGCCGGCCTCGCGGCGGGCTATGCCCTCGTGCAGCGCGGTGTCGGCCTCCTCGATGCGGAAGCCGGACGCCTCGAAGTACCCCCGCGCCTCGCGCAGCGTCCTCGCCGCCTCCTGCCAGTCGCGCATGGCCAGCAGCGTGCCGCCGATGTCGAGCAGGGTGACCGAGCGCAGGAACCGCCGGGTGTCCGGGTTGGCTTCGGCCTGCCTGGCGTCGGCGTCGGCGAGCACCCCGCGGTGCACGCCGAGCGATTCCTCGTGCTTGCCGTGGACCCGCAGGATGCGCCCGAGCGCGTTGCGGATGGTGCCCTCGCCGGTCCAGAAACCGAGCACTTCGGACAGTTCGACCGCGCGGCGCACGCTCTCGAGCGCTTCGTCCAGCCTGCCCAGCCGCATCAGCACCGAGCCCCGGTAACCCAGCGCCCACGCCTGCTCGGACTTGTCGCCGATTTCGATGGCCACCGCCAGCGCCTCGTTGTGCGCGGACAGCCCGCCGTCGTTGTCGCCGAAGCAGAAGTACCGCGCCCAGCCGACGAAGTTCAGCAGCACCGCCTCGTCGAGCTGGTTGCGCAGCGCGCGAGCGGAATCCACGCCGCGCTGGAAGATCTCGTCCCACGGCCGTTGCTGGGTCCGGCCGTCGGAGTACCAGTGCAGGGCGCGTGCGAGGTCGACCACTTCGCGGTGCAGGCCTTCCCCCGGCGCTTCGCGGTGGGCCGCGAGCCAGTTGCCCGCTTCGACGTCCAGCCAGGCGCCCGCGCCTTCGCGCGTGTCGAACCGGCGCGCGGCGTGGGTCGGGGCGACCAGCGCGTCCGGCATGAAGGCGCGACCGGCTTCGGTCGCGGTGTGCAGCAGGTGGTCGAGCATGGTGCGCCGGTGGCGATCGCGGTCGCCGGGCTTCTCCTCGGCTTCCAGGCGTTCCACCGCGAAGATCCGGATGAGGTCGTGGAACTGGTACCGGCCCGGCGCGGCGGCCGCCTGCAGCAGGTTGGCGTCGACCAGTTCGTCGGCGTGGATCTGCACGTCGGCTTCGGCCATGCCGGTGGCCACCGCGGCCAGTTCGCTGCCGAAGTCCGGGCCGGGCACGATCGCGAGCCTGCGGAAGACCAGGCGGGCGGCGGGGGAAAGGCGCCGATGTGACATCTCGAAGGCGGAACGCACTTGCAGATCGCCCGCCGACAGCGAACTCAGCCGCGTGCGCTCGTTGCGCAGCTGGGTGGTCAGGTAGGCGATCGTCCAGTGCGGGCGGCTGGCCAGCCGGTTGCCCGCGATCCGCACGGCCAGGGGCAGATTTCCGCACAACGCCACCAGTTCCGCGGTGGCCCGCGGTTCGGCGCGGACCCTGGCTTCCCCGGCGATCGCGGTGAGCAGTTCGACCGCGCCGAGGTCGACCAGTGGCTCGAGCCACAGCCAGCGCGCCGATTCCAGCCCGGCGAGCGCGCTGCGGCAGGTGATCAGCGTCAGGCAGCCGGGGGAGGCCGCGAGCAGCGGGCGCACCTGCGCCTCGTCGGCGGCGTTGTCGAGCAGCAGCAGGATGCGGCGGCCGGTGAGCAGCGAGCGGAACAACGAGCTCTGCTCGGGCACGGTCATCGGGATCTGCTGCGGGGGCACGTTCAGCGCGCGCAGCAACTGGGTGAGCGCGGTGCGCGGGCTGGTCGGCTCCTCGTCCATGCCGCGCAGGTCCAGCGCGAACGCGCCGTCGGGGAACTGCGGGCGCAACTGGTGCGCCGCGGTGACCGCCAGCGCGGTCTTGCCGACGCCGGGGTGCCCGACCACGGACACCACCACGCCGCCCGCCGCGTCGGACACCGCTTCCCGGTGCAGTTTCGCCAGTTCGCCTTCGCGGCCGAGCAGATCCGGCACGGACGGCGGCAGCGTGACCGATGGCGCGCTGTCGCTCTCCTCCTCGGATTTCGGTGTGCGTCGGCGGCCGAGGCGCGCGGCTTCGAGGAACTCCTGCCGGTCTCCGCCGACGAGGCCGAGCGCGTCGGCGAGCGCGGTCGCGGAGCGCCGCTGTGCCCCTAGGGCACGCCCGCGTTCCAGGTCGCTCAGCGCGCGGATGCTCACGCCCGAGTTCTCCGCCAGGTCGGCCTGGGTGAGCCCGGCCGCGCGGCGGTGGCGGAGCAGGAGCGCGCCGAAGGCCGCTTCGTCGGTTCGCTGTCCGTCGTTCACCACGGTCCATTTAACCGGCAGAATTGGCGAGCGCGAAAAGCTGCCGGTTGTTCCGCCTGGTCTGCCGGTGTGCTAGCCGCTTGACTAGGGTGGTGACCTCGAGTTTGCCCACCAGCCGAATCCCCGCTCCGCCTGGGAAACCGGCCCTGCGCGCGGTTCCGTCACCGGTCCGGGTGACGGTGCTCGCCGCGGATCCGTTCGTCCTGGCCGGGGTTTCCGGTGAACTGAAGGCCAAGCCCGGTGTCCACTTGGTGGACGCCCAGGCCGACGTGGTCGTCGCGGTGCCGGACGGCACCCGGAAACTGCACGAGGTGCTCGCCGGGATCGACCCGCGGGCGCGGGTGGTGCTGGTCGCCGACGATCCCCGGCCCGCCGAACTGCTGACCGCGGTCGAACACGGCCTGGCGGTGCTGCTGCCCCGCCAGGAGGCGACCACCGCGCGGCTGCTGCACGCGATCAACGACGCCTACCAGGGCCGTGGCGCGCTGCCCGCCGAACAGCTCGGCGAGTTGCTCAAAGGGGTGACGCGGCTGCAGCGCGAGGTGCTCGAACCCCGCGACCTGACGCTGAGTGGCCTGTCCCGCCGGGAGACCGACGTGCTGCGCCTGCTCGCCGAGGGGCGCGACACCGCGGAGATCGCCGCGGAGATGGCGTACTCGGAGCGGACGGTGAAGAACATCCTGCACGGGCTGCTGACCCGCCTCGACCTGCGCAACCGCACGCACGCCGTGGCACACGCCCTGCGCCTCGGCCTGATCTGACGGCCCGGCCGGCCCAGGCCAGTCCTTTGTGGCCACACCCGGAGCGGTGTGTGCCACGACACGGAGGTGGCTTCGGGAGGCCAAGCCACCTCCGTGTCCTCGGCGCGGTCATTTCGGTGGGGTGACGGCGGTTTCCACTTCGGCCAGGGTGTCCGCGGAGACCAGGCCGGTGTCCTCGAGCACCTCCATGTGATCGAGGACGGTCTGGTTCGCCTCGCGCGCGTGCCTGCGGATGAGGTCGTTCTGCGTGCCGGCGCGGACCTCGCCGATGGTGGCGAAGATCTTGCCGTGCGAGGACCGGAGCACGTTCGCGAAGAACCGGTCGAACTCCTCGCCGCGCAGGCCGTTGAGCTGGTCGACCCACTGCTGCTGTTCCGCGGTCGCCTCGTTGGGCAGTTCCACGCCGAGGATCTCGGCGTCCTCGCGGACCAGCTGGTCCAGCCGTGAATGCCCTTCGAGCAGGTGGTGCCCGGCGCGCTTGACCGCCTCGCTGGACCCGTTGGTCTGCGCCAGTCTCCCCGCCGGGATCTCCCACAGCCCGGCCTGGCGCACCTTGACCAGGAAGGTCTTGTCCAGCTCGGTGACCGGGCCCGCGGTACCGGCCTGCGCGGCGGAGAGCTGGCCGGGGGCGGTGACCGCGTTGGCCGCGGTGTCCCCGCTGCGCAGTGAGATCACCACGGGCACCAGCGCGGCCAGCGCCACGACGGCGATCGCGATGGCCAGTGTGCGCAGGCGGAACCGCGTCGGCGGGGTGTGTCGCATGCTGCCTCCAGGTCGTGCGGGGTCTGTCGGGGTCTGTGGGGTCTGCCGGGGTCTGCACAGTGGAAAACGGACACCAGCGCCGGACGTTCGTTCCGCGCGCGAAATTCGCCGGTGCCCGGCGTGGACTGAACCGTTCCCGCCGGTGGTGCGTAGTTCCCCGGTGACCGGCTCCGGCCACTGAGAAGGAAGTGATCAGGTGCGGCACAGGGTGGACCCGTCGCTGTTCGGGCAGACCGCGCACAGTCCGTCGTACTTCGAACTGGCGCGGGCGGGTGAGCAGGCCGGGCCGGTGGTCGACTTCTGCATCCCGTGCAACCCGTACTTCCCGACCCCGGCCATGTTCGACCTGCTGGCGGGCAACCTCGAGGCGGTGCTGAAGTTCTACCCCAGCGACGCCGAGACCATCGGCCGCCAGCTTTCCCGCGTGCTGGGGCTGAATCCGGCGACCCTGGCGATGGCCAACGGCTCCACCGAGCTGATCACCTGGATCGACCACCTCTGGGTGCGCGAGAGCTTGGCCGTGCCGATCCCCACCTTCGGCCGGTGGACCGACCAGCCGATGGAGACCGGCAAGCGGGTGGACATGTTCCCGTTGCTCGAGCAGGACGGGTTCGCGCTCGACCTCGACGCCTACGCCGGGTTCATCCGGGCCCGCGGGTCGCGGGTGGCGGTGCTGTGCAACCCGAACAACCCCGACGGGCACTACCTGCCCCGTCGCGAGGTGCTGCGGTTCGTCGACGAACTGGCCGATCTCGACCTGGTGGTGGTCGACGAGTCGTTCATCGATTTCGTGGAGCAGGAGCGGAGCCCGTCGATCGCGGTGGAGGCGGCGATCCGCCCGAACGTGGTGGTGCTCAAGAGCCTGGGCAAGAACTTCGGCCTGCACGGCATCCGCTTCGGTTACCTGGTGGGGAATCCGGCGCTGGCCGGGAAGATGCGGCGGACCCTGCCCAAGTGGAACCTCAACTCACTGGCCGAAACCGTGGTCTTCATGCTCGCCGAGCACGCCGAGGAGTACCGCGAAAGCCTCTACCTGCTCGCCCGCGACCGCTACCTGATGGGCGTGGAACTGTCCAGGATGCCCGAGCTGACGGTGTTCCCGTCACAGGCGAACTTCCTGCTGGTGAAGCTTTCCGCGGGCATCGACGGCACGCAGCTGCGTGATCACCTGTACACGCGCCACGGCATCCTGATCCGGGAGTGCGGCAACAAACTCGGGATGAGCAACCAGTTCCTGCGGCTGGTGGTGCGCCCGGAGGCCGACGTCGCCCGGCTCGTCGCCGGCATCGCCGAGTTCACCAGGCCGCACGGCGGTTCCGGCGAGAACACCGGCGCCTTCGAGGTGGTGCGCAGCGTCTCGTGAGGACGGTCAGGCACCGGCGCGGCGCAGGCGTTCGGCTGCCTGCACGCGCACGGCCTCGACCGAGATCGGCGGAGTTCCGTGCAGGGCCTCCCATCGGGCGTTGTGGGCGGCCACCCACAAGCTGGCCGCCCACGCGACCTCTTGCTCCTCTTCGGTGAACCGGCGGCCACGGAGTTCCTGATAGGTGTCCAGAAAAGCGGCCGAACTGTCGATCGTGGCCAGAGTCGTCGGCGAGCCACTGGTGAACGCACCGCACGCCGCCCCCGCCAGTGCCGCCTCGGGTTGCCACGCCAGGCTGTCCCAGTCGTGCACGGCCCACACCTGACCGTTGCGCCAGCGGAGGTTCTGCTTCTCGAAGTCGCCGTGGCCGAGCACGCACGGCAGATCGGCGGCCAGCAACCGCTTACGCACTCGGGCGGCCGCGTCCACGATGTACTCGGGCACCAGGTCCGGGTCCCGGTCGTCCAGGAAGTGCAGCGACGGCCACAGCCCGGGATCCGCGTGGTCCCACCGCACCCAGCGCGGGTTCGGCAGTGGCGGCGGGACGAGCACGTCGGCCAGGCCGGTCATCAGCCGGGCGAACACCGCCGCGTACCGGGCGGCGATCGCCGGCGAGTCCCCGCCCAGCGGCTCACCGCCGGGCCGGAACTCCTCGGCGTGCACGGCCAGCGATCCGACGACGACCGCGGGCGTGAGCGGCCGGGGACACGGGAAACCGCGCTCCGCCAGCCGTGCCTGCGCGGCGACGCACGACGCTGTCCGGCCGTCGTCCTCCCGCGCCTTCACCACGACCTCCTGGCCACCGGCCAGCCGCAGCCCGTACACCGCCGACATCTGCCGCACCGCGAACACCACGCCGGCCGGCTCCTCGCCCAGCTGATCGGCGCACCAGGACGGCAGCCAGTCCGGCAGCTCGGTCATGTCAGCTGCGGACCCGCAGCAGCACGACGCCGTGCGACGGGACGTCGGCCGAGATTTCCCCGCGGCTGAAGGACTTCCGCCCGGTCCACAGGTCGGTCATCCGCAGCCGGCCGTCGTCCGCGCCGACCTCCTCGGCGGTGGTGCTGATCTTCGCGGCCTGCGCGGAGCGGTTGAACAAGGCCACCGCCACGTCACCACCGGCGAGCGGCCGGGACCACACCTCGAGGTCGCCGTCGTCGCGCACGCGGTCCGCCGCGACGCCCTTCGCGTCCTGGTTCACCGCGAGCACCGCGCGGTTGGTGAGGATGCCGTGCACACCGTCCGGAATGGACCGCAGGTCGTTGCCCGCGATCATCGGCGCGGCCAGCATCGCCCACATGCTGAAGTGCGCGGCGGCTTCGGTGTCGGTCAGTCCCGGGAAGCCTTCGACGTCGTAGACCCCGACCTCGAGCATGTCCGGGTCGTTCCAGTGCCCGGGGCCCGCCCAGTCGCGCAGCGGCTCGGTCACGTCGATGATGTCGGTGACGCCCATCGGGTAGGTGTTCGGGTTCCCGGTGCGCCACACCGGTTTGATGTCCTCGGTGGTGCGCCACTGGTCGGCGATGTCGCCCCAGTCGTACTTCGCGCCGTTCTTGTCCGGGTGGTAGCTGTTCGCGTTGATGCTGTAGAGGATGTCACGGCCGGTGGCGCGCAGGGCGTCGCGCATCAGGGTGAAACCGGCGATCTGCTCGTCGAGCGTGCCCTCGGGGGAGCACCAGTCGTACTTGAGGTAGTCGACGCCCCAGTCGGCGAAGGTCTGCGCGTCGTGGGCCTCGTGGCCGAGGCTGCCGGTCGCGCCCGGGTAGGCGCCGCCGCGCTGGGCGCAGGTCAGTTCGGTGGGCACCTGGTAGATGCCGAACTTCAGGCCCTTGCCGTGGATGTAGTCGGCGAGCGCCTTCATGCCGCTGGGAAAGCGTTCCGGATGCGCTCTCAGCGAGCCGTCCTCGGCGCGCTCGGGGTCGAACCAGCAGTCGTCGATCACCACGTATTCGTAGCCGGCCGCGGCCATGCCGGAGGAGACCATGGCGTCCGCGGTGTCGCGGATGAGCTGCTCGTTGATGTCGCAGCCGAAGGTGTTCCACGAGTTCCAGCCCAGCGCCGGGGTCGGCGCCGGTTCGGCCGCCCGCGCCGCGGCGCCCGTGGTACTCGCGGTCGCGAGCAGCGCCAAGGTCGTGAGCAGGGCGCGCTTCACCGGAATCATCAACCCACCTCCAGACAAGGTCCAACAAAAACGAACACAAGACAACAACAAACTAACTACGAGCGTCAATAGGACGTTCAGGCATACCGCGCGTACGCTGCGCGGCTCGCTGCCGCCGTGGGACCGGGTGGCTGGGGGAGGCGCGGGACTACTGGAGGAGTGCGTGGCTGACTACCGCGTTTCGCCGCGCGATGACGGCACGGTGGCCGGTCACCTCGGGGTCCCCCGCGTGTCACGAATGTGGCTTTGGGGGCCATATCCGCCCCCAAAGCCACATTCGTGTCATCGCCCCCACTTATGTGCTGTGAATGTGGCTTTCACGGCGGAATGTGCCGTGAAAGCCACATTCACGGCACCAGTTCCCCTCCCCGGCCCGAGGTGGTGGTCGGCTGGGGCCGGGACATGACCTCGCCGACGAAGTGGACCTTCTGAGCGGGTCAGCGGGTCAGCGCGGCGGCCGCGGCCTTGGCGACGACGTCGGCGGTGGCGGCCAGCGCGGGTGAGTCGAGTTTCCACTGCTGCCAGAACAACGGCACGTCGATCGCGTGCTCCGGGGCGAGGTCGACCAGCGTGCCGGCACGCAGGTGCGGTTCCGCCTGCGCGGTGGGCACCATGCCCCAGCCCAGCCCGGCGGCCACCGCTTCGACGAAGCTCTCCGACGACGGCACGTAGTGGCGTCGCGGGCCGGCGCCCCGGCCGTGCGTCAGCTTGCGGGTGAGCCGGTCCTGCAGGTCGTCGCGGCGGTCGAACAGCACCACCGGCGCGTTCGGCAGCGTCTGGCGCAGGGGGCCGTCGCCGAGGCGGCGGGCCGCGAAATCCGGGCTCGCCATCGGCAGGTACCGCATCCGGCCCAGCGTGCGCACCGAGCAGCCGGTGACCGGGTCCGGTGAGGACGTCACCGCCGCCATCACGACGCCCTCGCGCAGCAACGCGGTGGTGTGGTCCTGGTCCTCGCGGTGCAGTTCGAAGACGACCCGCAGGTCCTCGGGGACCTCGGCCAGCGCGGGCAGGAACCAGGTGGCCAGCGAATCCGCGTTGACCGCGATGGACAACCGCGCCGGTTCGCCGGTGTCGGCCAGGCCCAGTTCGGTCCTGGCGTCACGCTCGATCCGCGCCAGTTGCCGCGCGAACCGGACCACGACCTGCCCGGAATCGGTGGGGCGCACCGGTTTCGTGCGCAACAGCAGCACCCGGCCGGTCCGCTGCTCCAGCGCCTTGACCCGCTGGCTGACCGCCGAGGGCGTCACGTGCAGGGCGGCCGCGGCGGCGTCGAAGGTGCCTTCGTCGACCACCGCGAGCAGGGTGCGCACCTGGTCCAGGGGCAGTTCGCTCATCACGAGCGCTAATGTTACGTAAGAATCTTGAGCTGTACTGTTGACGCCCCGGCTCGTAGCTTCGGGGCATGGGCAAAATCCTGCTGACCGCGGCCGCCGGTTTCGGTACCAGCCTGTCGTTGATCGTCGCGATCGGCGCGCAGAACGCCTTCGTGCTGCGCCAGGGCATCCGCCGCGACGGCGTGCTCGCGGTGGTGGCGATCTGCGCGGTGTCCGACGCGGTGCTGATCGCGCTCGGCGTGGCCGGGGTCGGCGCGGTGGTCGCCGCCTGGCCGCAGGCGGTCACGGTGGTCGGCCTGCTCGGCGGTGCATTCCTGCTGTGCTACGGCTTCCTCGCCGCGCGCCGGGTGTTCCGGCCGTCCGGGATGCAGGTCGACCTGGACCGGCCCGCCTCACCGCGGCGCGCGGTGCTCACCTGCCTGGCGATGACCTGGCTGAACCCGCACGTCTACCTGGACACCGTGCTGCTGCTCGGTTCCGTGGCCGCGGCCCGCGGCGACCTGCGCTGGGCGTTCGGCGTCGGCGCGGTGCTGGCCAGCCTGTGCTGGTTCACCGCGCTCGGCTTCGGCGCGCGCCTGCTCACCGGCTTCTTCGCGCGCCCTTCGGCTTGGCGGCTGCTCGACGGACTGGTCGCGGCGACCATGGTCACTTTCGGGGTGGTGCTGGTCGCCGGTGCCTGACGCCGGACGCGGGCGGGGCAAGACCAGGGGCGTCGCGGCCGGGCGCCACCCATCGGGAACATCCGCGCACCACTGGTTCGAGCAGGACTGGCCGGGGTGACTACGGTTGGTCGTGTCCCGCCGACCGTTTTCCCGAGAGGAACCACCATCGTGGCCGAGACCGACCGCCTGATCGCGGAACGCTACCGGCTGCTGGAGCGGATCGGCGCCGGCGCGATGGGCGTGGTGTGGAAGGCCGAGGACGAGCGCCTGGACCGGGTCGTGGCGCTGAAGGAGCTGATCCTGCCCCACGGCGAGGACAATGCCGGCGTGGTCGCCGACGCGAGCGCGCGGGCGATGCGCGAGGGCCGGATCGCCGCGCGGCTGACCCACCCGAGCGCGATCACCGTCTTCGACGTGGTGATGGACGACGACCGCCCGGTGCTGGTGATGGAGTACCTCCCCTCCACCAGCCTCGCCGAGGTGCTCGCGCGCCGGGAACGGCTCAGCGCCGAGGAAGTGGCGGCGATCGGCGCGCAGATCGCCGCGGCGCTGGCCGCCGCGCACGAATCCGAGATCGTGCACCGCGACGTCAAACCCGCGAACGTGCTGTTGTCCGACGACGGGGTGGCGAAGCTGAGCGACTTCGGCATTTCCCGTGCCGCGGGCGACGGCACGCTCACCGCCACCGGCTTCGTCGCGGGAACCCCGGCGTACTTCGCGCCCGAGGTCGCGCGCGGCGAGGACGCCGATTCGCGCTCCGACGTGTTCTCCCTCGGTGCCACGCTCTACCACGCGGTGGAAGGCGCTCCGCCGTTCGGCGTCGGCGAGAACCAGATCGCACTGCTCTACCGGGTGGCCAACGGCGAGTTCCCGCCGCCGGAGCACGCCGGTCCGCTGCACGGGCTGCTGTCGCGCATGCTCGACGTCGACCCGGCCGCCCGCCCGGAAATGACGGCCGTCGCGGCGGAACTGACCCTGGTCACCGAGGCGAAGACGGTCCAGATCGCGCCCGCGCAACTCGGGAGCGGCGGCGGCGGGAACCGGTTGCGCCCGATCCTGCTGGCCTGCGTGATCGTCGTCCTGATCGCCGGTGGGGTGGTCGCCGTGCTGCTGATGAACCGCGACGAGACCCCCGAGGACCCGCCGCCGGTCGCGCAGAGCACGTCGGAGGCCGCGCCCCCGCCACCGCCGCCCCCGGCGTCGTCGGCCCCGCCGGAATCCTCGGCAGCCCCGCCGAGTTCGTCGGCGCCCCCGCCCTCCTCGCCCGCGCCCAACCCCGAGCAGACCCCGCAGCAGGCGGTCACCGACTACTACAGCCTGCTGCCGGGGAACACCGAAACCGCCTACGGCCTGCTGTCCGACCGGATGAAGCAGGCCCGCGCCAAGACCTACGGCGACTACGCCGCGTTCTGGGGCGGGATGAGCCAGGTGCAGGTGTCCAACGTCAACGCCACCGGGGACAACACCGTCTCCGTGAGCATCGTCTACACCAGGTCCAACGGGGCGACCGAACGCGAACAGCACACCTACACGCTGGTGCAGAGCGGCGGGAAGTGGCTCATCGACAGCCAGCGGTGATGCCCGCGAACGGGTGATCCCCGGCGGTTTGCATTACGGATGCGTGAAAGTTGCGGCGCCGCACCGCTGAGCCGTCGTATGGTTACCTACGGTGAGGGGGATCACGGGCACCACCCAGCGCAACGGAGCCGGGCACGCAGGGGAGCCGTGGCGGATCAGCATCCAGGATCTGTCGGGTTTCACCCTGGGGGCCGGTATTTTCCTGGGCGAGTACACCGCGCTGACCTGCGCGCACGTGCTGTCCGACGATCCGGAGGCCGATCCGTCCGGGCTCCGGGTCCGCGTGCGGTTCGTCGGCCTCGACGGCCAGCCCTGGGTCGCCGCGACTGTCGTGCGCGAGGGCTGGGTCCCCCAAACGGCCGCCGGTGGTGACGTTGCGCTGCTGCGATTGGCCGAACAACCTGCCGTGCCCGGCGCGCCGCTGTGCCACACCCGCGCCGTGCGCGACCGCGCGGTGCACACCTACGGCTTCCCGGAACCCCACGACAACGGCGTGTGGGTGAACAACGCCGAACTGGCGGGCCCGGCGGGCGAGTGGGTGCAGCTGAACTCGCCGTTGCCGGGTGAGCGCGTGCGCCGCGGGTTCAGCGGGGCGGGCGTGATCGACAAGGCCACCGGCGCGGTGATCGGCATGGTGGTCACCGAGTACACCGACGAGACCACCGGGCTGGCGTTCATGATCCCGACCCGGGTGCTCACCGGGTACGTCCCGGCGCTCGCCGAGTTCGTCGCCGGGGAGTTGCCGGACGCCCCGGGCACCATCACCGTGCTGATCAGCGACCGGCACACCGCAATCACCAGTGGCTTCAGCGAAGTGGTCGGGGACCGGGCCGGCCGGATGCTGACGCTCGACACCACCGGCAAGAGCCCGCGCGAGGTGTCGCACCGGCTCGAAGCCGAACGCGGGCGCGCCCAGTGGCCGCCCACCGTGGCGCTGGCCGCGGTCGACAGTTCGAGTCAGCCGGAGCGGCTGCTGCACGAGGTGGTCCGGCCGCTGCTGGAGCGCGGGGCGCAGGTGATCGTCCAGTTCAGCGCGGACAACGCGCCGGGTGCCGGGATCGCCCGCGACTGGCAGCGCGACGAGAACGCGGCCCGGCTGGACCGCCTGCGGCAGCTGGCCGCCGGGTTCGAGTCCGAAGAGGACGGTGTACTGGTGCAGGCCCGGCGGCTGGCCAAGAAGATCCAGCCGCTGCCCGAGTTCCGGCCGCGCAGCGCGGAACTGGTGCTGCTGCTGGGCGCCGCCGACGCGGACGAGCCCACGCGGATGCACCGGCGCCTGACGCGGATCGAGGACTGGGTGCGGGAGCAACGCGACCAGCTCACCGTCTACCAGCACAAACTGGCCGCCAAGGCGGAGGAGTACGACGAACTGCGCGGGCAGTTGAGCGCCTACAACGCGATGGCCGTGCGCCACGGGCTGATGGAGGACGAGGAGTTGGCCGAGGTCTACCTCCCGGCGAAGGCGGCGCTGAGCGCGCGCCCCTGCTCGCTCCCGGACGCGGTCCCGCTGGTGCACTCCTACGCCACGGCGGTCCGGCGGAAGCTGGCGCGGACGTGAGCGCCGGCGTGCCGATCTGCCACGGGCTCCCGGTCGGGCCGAACGGGTTCTGCGACGTGTGCGGGCACAGCCGGGTCGCCACGGGCACCGAGGTGAAGCCGGTGGTGCCGTCGAGCCAGCGCCGCGGCACGGACAGCGATCTCGTCGGGGACAGCGAATTCCGGTCCCTGCCCACGGTCGAGACCCCCGATCCCGCGACCCTGGTGCTGACCGATCCGAAGGTCCCGGTGGACCACCAGTTCTGCGGCCGGTGCGGGGCCGAGGTGGGCCGTCCGTACCGCGGGCAGCCCGCGCTGCGCGCCGGGTTCTGCGAGGAGGACGGCGAGCCGTTCGACTTCCGGCCGAAACTGGCCGCGGGCGAGCTCGTCGGCGGCCAGTACCAGGTGCTCGGCTGCCTGGCGCACGGCGGGCTCGGCTGGGTCTACCTGGCCACCGACACCCACCTGCCGGACAAGTACGTGGTGCTCAAGGGGGTCATCGACCGGCACAACGCCGGGGCTCGCCGGCTCGCGCAGGTCGAACGCGACGTGCTGACCCGGCTGGACCACCCGAACATCGTGCGGATCGTGGACTTCGTCGCCCACCCCGGCCGCGGCGCGGACGGCGACGACGAGTACCTCGTGATGGACTACGTCGGCGGGCTTTCGCTGAGGGAAGTGCTGAAGCACCCGGAACTGCTGCGCGTCGAGCACGTGATCACCTACGGGCGGGCGATTCTCTCGGCGCTGGACTACCTCCACGGCGAGAACCTGCTCTACGTGGACATGACGCCCAACAACGTGATCCACGGCGACAAGCGGGTCAAGGTGATCGACCTCGGGGCCACCAGGGCGATCGACGACCGCGACAGCGTCCCCGTGCTGACCCCCGGCTACCGCGTCAGCGAGCGGGAACACCAGACGCACGGGCTGACCGTGCGTTCCGACGTCTACTCGGTCGGCTGCACCCTGCGCACCCTGCTCGACGCCACGCCGGGGGCGTCGGCCGCGGAGGTGGGCACCGAATCGCTGGACCTGGTGATCACCCGCGCGACCGACGACTACGAACGCCGGTTCACCAGTGCCGCCGAGATGTCCGAGCAGCTGGACGGCGTCCGCCGCGAGGTGCTGTTCCTGCGGCCCAGGCGGTCGGTGCGCTTCGAAAACACGCCGGAACTGCTCGACGCCGGGCTCGGCACGGTGCCCGGGCTGGCGTACTGGACCGAGCGGGACCCGGTGCTGGGCAGTGGTCTGCCGGAACCGCGGGTGGCGGCTTCCAAGCTGCCCCTGCCGCAGCCGGACGCACTGGACGACGCGGTGGAGGTCGAGCTGACCAGGGCGCGGGCCCGCATCGAACTGCACGACCCGCGCGCCGCCGACCAGGCGATCGGCCGGGCGAAGGAACTGCTGGGGCCCGGCGCCGAGCAGGACTGGCGGATCGCCTGGCACCTCGGGCTCCTGCACCTGGCCGAGGGCGACGGGCTGGAACCGCGTAAGGCCGCGCAGGCGAAGTCGCGGTTCGAAGCGGTGCGCAAGGCCTGGCCCGCGGAGGACGCGCCGAAGCTCGCGCTCGGTTACTGCGCCGAGGTGCTCGGCGACCGCGTGGAAGCGCTGCGGCTCTACCAGAACCTCTGGGCCCGCGACGACGGCCAGGTCAGCGCCGCGTTCGGCCTGGCGCGGTGCCTGCTCGGGGCGACCGGCAAGGACGAGGAGGAACGCCGGGAGCACAAGGAGAAGGCCATCGCCGCGCTCGACGAGGTGCCCGGCATCTCCCGCCACTACGACGCCGCACGCATCGCCGTGGTGCGCCTGCGGGTGGCCGCGCCGGTCAGCCAGGCCGACCTCGAGGACGTGGCGAAACGGCTGCCGGAACTGTTCCTCGACAACGAATCGCTGGAACTGCTCACCACGCTCGTCCGGCACGCCGCGCTGGAGTACCTGCGCGGGGGCGGGGCCGGCGGCTGGCACGGCGGTGAGCTGTTCGGCGCGCCGGTGACCGAGCACGGGTTGCGGAAGGGGCTGGAGAAGTCGTTCCGCCGCATCGCCGGGCAGGCCCGCGACGAACACCGGTACGGCGACCTGGTCGACCGCGCCAACGAAGTCCGCCCGCTGACGCTGAGGTGAGGCCGTCGATGTCACTGGAGTCCGAACCCGGGTTCGAGCTCGAACTCGACCAGACCAAGTACCTGTCCCCGTCCGACGAGACCATGCACGCGATCCTCAAGGTGCGCACGGTGAACCTGCGGCCGCCGGGTGAGGCGGCCGAGGTGCTGCTGGTGGACTGCTCGGCGTCGATGGACTGGCCGCCGACGAAGATCGCCGCCGCGCGCCAGGCCACCTCGGTCGCCATCGACACCCTGCGCGACGGCGTGCACTTCGGCGTGGTCAGCGGCACCGGTCGCGCGTCGATGGTCTACCCGGCGCGCGGGCTGGCCCCGGCGAACGCGGAAACCCGGGCTGAGGCGAAAGCAGCGGTTCGCCGCCTGAT
The DNA here is from genome assembly GCF_017875555.1 of Amycolatopsis magusensis. GTDB lineage: Bacteria > Actinomycetota > Actinomycetes > Mycobacteriales > Pseudonocardiaceae > Amycolatopsis > Amycolatopsis magusensis. Next base: position 5,043,959 of record NZ_JAGGMS010000001.1, read on the forward strand.
CGCGGGCGGCGGCACCGCGATGAGCACCTGGCTCACCCTGGCGGCGAGCCTGTTCGAGCCGTACCGGGACGCGGTCCGCCACGCCATCCTGCTCACCGACGGCAAGAATCAATCGGAGACCCCCGAGCGCCTCGACCAGGCGCTCGCCGCGTGCGCCGGGAAGTTCGACTGCGACGCGCGGGGCATCGGCGACGACTGGGACGCCGCCGAGCTGGAGCGGATCTGCGGGGCACTGCACGGGCAGGCGGACGCGGTACTGGCCGACGCCGAACTGGCCGCGGACTTCGGCAGCCTGATCGAGTCCTCGATGGGCCGGGCGATCCCCGAACTGCGGCTGCGGATCACCACCATGCCGTTCACCGGGCTGCGCTTCGTCAAGCAGGTCTACCCGTCGCTGGTGGACATGACGGGACAGCTGCGGGCGGTGGGGGAGCGGAAGCTGGAACTGCCCACTGGGGGCTGGGGCGCGGAGCACCGCGAGTACCACCTCTGCTTCGACGTGGACACCAGCGCGCTGGTGCGGGACAAGGACATGCAGCTCGGCCGGGTCGAGCCGGTCGGTGCCGCGGTGAGCAGCGCCGTGCTCGGCTGCCTCACCGACGACCTCACGCTGTCGAGCCAGCTGGACGAAAACGTCAGCAAGCACACCGAACACGCGGAACTGCGGGCGGTCGTGCTGGACGCGCAGCGCCGGTACCAAGCCGGTGCGGTGACCGAGGCCGCCCAGCGGTGGGGTGAAGCGCTGCGGCTGGCGGTCAAGCTCAAGGACGAGAACCTCGCCGTCCGGCTGCGGCGGCTGGTGACGGAAGGAAGCGACGGCGGTTTCCGGCTCAAACCGGGCGTACGCGCGCGCGATGTCGGCTCGGCGATCCTCGGTTCCGCGATGGCGCCGCGCTCGCCGGCCGCGGCCGAGCCCGAGCAGAGGGATGCCGAAGAGGACGGCGATGTGCGGGTGTGCCGCGAGTGCAAGCGGATCCTGAGCCCGCGGGCGAAGGTGTGCGGGCAGTGCCGCACGCCGGTGGTGCCGGCCGGATGAGCACCCTTCGCCGGTTGCTGCGGCTGCGGTTCTGGCTGCTCACCGCCACCGTGGTGGCCACGATCGCGGCGCTGGCCACCTTCGCCGGGATCCAGGCCACCGTCGCGGAGGTCCGGGCCCGGACCGCGCCCGCGGTGCTGGAGGTGGTGGCCGCGCAGGACGCGCTGGTCAAGGCGGACAACGCGGTGGTGACCAGCTTCGCCACCGGGCAGGTCGAGCTGATCGGGCCGGGGGAGCGGCACCAGAGCGAGCTCGTCATCGCGCGCCAGAGCCTGACCCAGGTCGCCGAGCACAACGCGGCGGGTACCGAGGGCAGCCGCGCGCTGCAGGTGGTGGAAGGGCTGCTGGCCGACTACGCGAACTTCGTCGAGCAGGCCGACGCGCACTACCGGCAGGACGACGGGCGCATGCTGGGCACCGCCGATCTCTGGTACGCCTCACGCCTGATGCACCAGCCGGAGAACGGCATCCTGGGCAGGCTCGGCGCGCTCGCCGAACTGCAGCACACCGCGTTGCGCGACCAGCTCTCCGGCGGCTGGCTCGCCGTCGCCGTGGTCCCGCTGTGGCTGCTGCCCGCGCTGGCGCTGCTCGGCCTGCTGGGGTACGCGCAGTTCCGGTTGCGCCGGAAGTTCCGGCGCCGGTGGAACTTCTGGCTGCTCGGCGCCACCGGCCTGCTGGCCGGCATGATCGTGACCACCTCGTTCGCCTTCGGCTCGGCTTCGGACGCCCGTGACGCGGGCGGCTCGGTGGACACGGCCGTGGCTTCCTGGCGCGAGGGCACCGCCGCCGGGGCCGCGCAGGGCCGGCCGAAGCTGGTCGAACTGCTGCGTGCGCACTGCGGCCAGGACTGCGGTGGCGTGGTCGCCGAACTCGCCGCCGGGGTGCCGGACGGTGGCGCCGCCCCGCCCGCGTCGACCGGTGATCCGGCCGACGACGGCGGCCGGATCGACGACCAGCTGGATTCCGCCGACGTGCCCGCGTTCGCCGAGTACCTGATCGCCGGCTTCGGCCTGGTGATCGCCGGACTGGTGGTGGCCGGTTTCCACTACCGCATCGAGGAATACCGGTTCAGGTCCTGATGAGACGTTCACTGGGCCGGGCGCTGCTCGGCATCCTGCTGCTCGGGCTGGGCGCGTGCTCGGGCACCCCGGAACCCGCCGGTGGCACGCTCACCGTGCTCGCCTCCTGGGAAGGCGCCGAGGGCGCCGCCTTCGAGTCGGTGCTGAAGCGGTTCGAGGACGAGAGCGGGATCGAGGTCGACTACCGCGGTACCCGCTCGGTCAGCCAGGTCCTGCGCTCGGATGTGCAGAAGGGCCGTCCGCCGGACATCGCGGTGTTGCCCAATCCCGGCGAACTCGCGCAGTACGTGGAAAGCGGCGACCTGCGCCCGCTCACGGACGTGCTCGGCGAGTTGCCCGGCGCGCAGTGGCTGCCCCTGCAACGCCTCGGCACGCCGGTGTACTACACGGTGGTGGTGAAGGCGGACCTGAAGAGCATGATCTGGTACCGCCGCGGCAGCCTGCCGGGCGCGCCGCCGCGCACCTGGGCGGAACTGGTCGCGCTCAGCGGCGAGCTCGGCGCTCGCGGGCAGACACCGTGGTGCCTCGGCATGGAGTCGCAGAGCACCTCCGGCTGGCCGGGCACCGACTGGATCGAGGACATCCTGCTGCGGCGGTCCGGTCCCGAGGTCTACCAGCGGTTCGCGGCCGGTGAGCTGCCGTGGACCTCGGCCGAGGTGCGTCAGGCCTGGCAGGACTGGGGACAGCTGGTCGCGGCGCCCGGCGCGGCACGCGGTGGCCCGGATGGTTCGCTGCTGCTGGGGTTCGGCGACAGCGCCAAGCCGATGTTCACCAGCCCGCCGGGCTGCGTGCTGGACCACTTCGCGTCCTCACGGGTCAGCGGTTACCAGCAGTACGAGCTGCCCGGCCGGTCGAAGCCGACCGTCGACGAGTTCGACTTCTTCCCGTTCCCGGTGCGGGAAGGCAGCGGGAACCCGGCGGTGGAACCGGCCGGGGTCTCGGCGGACCTGGCGGGCATGTTCACCGATTCGGAGGCGGCCCGCGCGCTGATGCGGTACCTGGCTTCGGAACGCGGTCAGGCGGTGTGGCCCGCCGAGGAGACCAGCGCGACCTTCTCGATCAACCGGAACCTGCTCGACCAGGGCGTGTATCGGGACGCGTTGAGCGTGCGGGTGGCCGAACGGCTGACCTCCGGTCCCTGGTGCTTCGACGCCTCGGACATGATGCCGGAGACGATGAGCGACGCGTTCCACCGCGCCGTGCTGGACTATCTGGGCAACACCGGCGATCCCGGCGAGCTGGACCGGTTGCTCGAAGTGCTCGACCGGGTCCGGGTCGAACTGCCCGCCGAGGAACGGCTCAACCTGCCCTGCGGCCGCTGAAAGCAACACGAGGAGGCGAAGTGACGGAGTTCGTGCGGTTCCCGCTCGACGACGGTGGTTCGGTGCTGGTCGAGGTGGAGGTCCCGCACGCGGTCGAACGCGCCGGGCGGGGAAAGAACATGCTCCGCGAGGCGGGGATGTCCTTCGAACGCGCGCTCGACGAGGTGCGGGGTGCCGCGGCCGCCGCGCTCGACCGGTTCCGCTCGATGGGCCCGGACGAGGTGGAACTGAAGTTCGGCGTGAAGCTGGACGCGCAGGCGGGCGCGGTGATCGCGAAAACCGGGCTGCAGGGCCAGTTCGAGGTCAAACTGAAGTGGCTGCGCGACCCGGACGCGGTGCGCCCGGAAGAAGCCGTGGAGGATTCCTCGCCCGCCAAGGCTTCAGAGGCCGCCGATGGGCAGGGCGAGTAGCCGGAAGCTCAGGCCCTTGCCGTGGGTGTCCAGCGCGAGTGACGTGGTGACGCCACCGTCGAGCGCGTGGCGGCACCGGAACTGCAGGGCGCACAGGTTCGGCAGCACGTACCGGACCACCTCACCACGCAGTTGACCGGCGAGGTGCGCACGCACGCGTTCGGCGGTCACTTCGCGGACGAGCAGCGGGAAGTCCTCGTCTCGGTAGGGGAGCAGCGACAGGATCGAGGTGTCGCCCTTGTCTCCGGCCCGGCAGTGCGCGATGTCGTGCAGGATCATCGCACCGGCCGGAACGTCGTCACCGCGGGCTCGATCCGCTCGCGGTCGAGGAGTGCGGACACGATGCCGATGACCTCCGTGGTGCTCGTGCGGACGCCGCCACCGCCGGCGGGCCCGTTGGTGTACAGGGCTTCGACCTCGTGGCAGAGGACCTCCGCCGTCTCGCGGTCCGGGGTCAGCGCGGCCACTCGCAACCGGCTTTCGGTGTCCGATGTGGACAGCTGGACCCGCGGTGGCACGGGCAGGCGCGCGGTGACGATCTCCCCGGCCAGCCCGGCGCGTTCCCTGGCGTTCGGGCCTTCGTAGGAGATCTCCGCCTCCGCCCGGAACCCGGCGCGGTAACCGACGCTGACCTTCAACTGCCGCGGCCTTGTCCGCCCGATCGCCCCTCGGACCGCGACCCGGTCCGGGCCGGTCTCGCGGACGGTCACCTCGCGCAGGTCGAGTTCCACGTCCGGGGTCAGGTAGGCGGTGGGATCGGAGATCTCGTACAGCAGCTGCTCGCGCACGGTCGCCCGGGAGACCACGCCGCCCGTGCCGTCGGGCTTGCCGAACACCGCCGAGCCGTCGGCACCGACATCGGCGAACGGGAAGCCGAGGTCGGCCAGCCCGGGCACTTCTTTGCGCCCGGGGTCGGCGAAATAACCACCGGTGAGCTGCCCGGCGCACTCCAGCAGGTGCCCGACCAGCGTGCCGGCGGCGGCCGGGTGCGGGTCGGCCAGGTCCCAGCCGAGCCGGTCCGCGAGCGGGGCGAGGAACAACGAGGGATCGGCGACGCGGCCGGTGAGCACGACGTCCGCGCCGAGGGCCGGCGTGATCGCGTCCGCGCCGAGGTAGGCGTTGGCAGAGACCAGTTCGCCGTGGTCGGCCAGCGGCACGCCGTCTTCGAGCGCCGGGGTGCGGGGGTCGATCCGGTCGAGCACGTCGTCACCGGTGACCACCGCGACCGTGCGGTCGAGCCCGAGTTCGCCGAGCAGGGCCGCGGTCGCGCGACCGGCGGCGAGCGGGTTGGCCGCGCCCATGTTGGTCAGCACGCGCACACCGTGTTCGGCCGCCGGCGGCAACAATCGCCGGAACCGCGCGAGCAACCGGGGATCGTACCCGGCCTCCGGATCGGCGAGCCTGCGTTGCTGGCCGAGTGCGATCGTGCGCTCGGCCAGGCATTCCAGCACCAGGTCGGCCAGTCCCGCCTGGCGCACCAGCACTTCGGCCGGTTCGAAGCGGTCCCCGGCGAAACCCGCGCCGCTACCGATCCGTGTGGTTCGCATGTTCTCGGTCCCTCAGACGGAGATCGCGCCGGTGAGCAGCGCGACGGCGGTCATCACCAGCGTGGTGCCGAAGGCCCACTTGAAGATGAACCGCTGGTGCGCGCCGAGGTCCACCCCGGTCATGCCGACCAGGATGAAGGTGGACGCGGTCAGCGGGCTCAGCGGGAAGCCGGTGGTCATCTGGCCGAGCAGGGCGGCCCTGGCCACCTCGGCCGGGTCACCGCCCAGCGCCGCGCTGGTCTCGGCGAGCACCGGCAGCACGCCGAAGTAGTAGGCGTCCGGGGTGAACACCAGGCTCAGCGGCATGCCGGTGAGCGCGGTGAGCGGCGGCAGCGCGCCCGCCGCCCAGTCCGGGACCACACCGACCAGCGCGCGGGCCATCGCGTCGATCATGCCGGTGCCCGAGAGCACCCCGGTGAACACCCCGGCGGCGAAGATCATCGTGGTCACCAGCACCACGTTGTGCCCGTGCTTTTCGAACAGTTCCTGCTGCTGCGGCCACTTCGGCCGGTTGACCAGCAGGCCCAGCACGAACGCCACGACGAAGAGGATCTCCAGCTTCGCCAGCTGCGCGAGCAGGGCGGCCACCAGCGCGAGCGTGAGGACCACGTTGAGCCAGAAGCGAACGCGGTCGGCGCGCGTGCGCTCGGCCGTGGCTTCGGCGGGCGGTTCGAGCGCGATCACGCCGAGGCGTTTCCGCTCGGCGCGGCCGATCAGGTAGGCGGCGAAGAGCACCCACAGCACCCCGCCGATCATCGCGGGCAGCAGCGGCAGGAACAGCTCGCCGCTGTCGCGGTCCATCGCCGCCATGGCCCGCGCGGTCGGGCCGCCCCACGGCACCATGTTCATCACGCCCGCGCCCAGGCAGACCACCCCGGCCAGCACCAGCGGGCGCATGCCGAGCCTGCGGTAGAGCGGCAGCATCGCCGAGACGGTGATCAGGAAGGTGGAGGCGCCGTCGCCGTCGAGCGCGACCAGCAGGGTGAGCACCGCAGTGCCGACGGTGATCTTGAGCGGGTCGCCCTTGGCCCAGCGCAGGATCCGGGTGACCGCCGGGTCGAACAGCCCGGCCTCGATCATCAGGCAGAAGTACAGCACCGCGAAGGTGATCATGATGGCCACCGGCGCGACCGTGGTCAGGCCCTTGCCGATCAGCTCGCCCAGCCGGGGTGCCGCGCCGACGGCGAGCGCGGCCAGTATCGGGATCACGGTGAGCGCGAGCAGCACCGAGACCCGCCGCGAGAGCACCCCGGCCAGGAAGACCGCGATGGTCAGGAAACCCGCCACTGCCAGCATCGTGTTCCAGGCCTTTCCCCGTCGCCGTTGACGCCGTCGACTGTGCGACAGCTCACCTATCGAGGTCAAGCAAGGGTTTCGCATAGACTGATGCGCCATGCGCATGGATCTGACGGTTCCGCAACTGCGGGCGGTGGTCGAAGTGGCCGACGCGGGCGGGTTCACCAGCGCTGCCCAGCGGCTGCACCTGGCGCAGTCCTCGCTCAGCCGGGCGATCGGCGAGGTGGAGCGGCGCGTGGGCGTGGCCCTGTTCGAACGCACCACGCGACGGCTCGAACTGACCCCGGAGGGCGCCGAGTTCGTGCGCATCGCCCGCGGGGTGCTCGACGCGTTCGACGCCGGGATGCGGCACTTCGCCGGCTTCCTGGAGGGCTCCGCCGGACACGTGCGCGTGGCCACGCTGCCCTCGCTCGCCGCGATCCTGCTGCCACCGGTGGTCGCCGCCTACGGGCGGGCGCACGCGGCGGTGGAGCTGTCCATTGAGGACGCCCTGTCCGGTGAGGTGCTCGACCGGGTCCGCGCGGGTGCGGTCGATCTGGCGGTGACCGTGGTGACCGAGCCGCTGCCCGATCTGGAGGTGCGTGAACTGGCGGCGGACCGGTTCTGCTGCATCTTCCCGCCCGAGCACGCCTTCTCCGGAAGTCCGGCGCTGACTTGGTCTTCGCTGGCGGGTGAGCCGTTCATCGCCTTCGGGGCCGTGTCGAGCATCCGGCGCCTGGTGGATCGCGCGCTCGACGCCGATTCGGTGCGGACGGGCCGCCGGATCGAAGCGAGGAACATCGCCGCGGTGGCCGGTCTGGTCGCCGCCGGGCTCGGGGTGTCCGTGGTGCCGGGACTGGTGCTGCCCCTGGTTTCCTTCGCGGGCCTGGCACATTCGCCGTTGCCCGCGGTGGAACGGACCATCGCCGTGGTGCGCGATCCCGCGCGCCCGCTGGCTCCCGCCGTGCGGGCGTTCCTCGACGCGCTGTTCACCGACCGGGCCGAGTTGCCGCCGGAATCACAGTGGCTCCCACGGTGATGTCGCGAAGGTGCCGGACTTTCCGCGCGCCGGTTGGTGGACTGGGCCCATGCCCGCCGTCTTCTGCGTCATGCTCGGGATCTTTTCCCTTGTCACCAGCGAAATCCTGCCGATCGGCCTGCTCACCCCGATAGCCGGGGACTTCGGTGTCTCCGACGGCACGGCCGGGTTGATGATGACCCTGCCCGGGGTGCTGGCGGCGATCGCGGCACCCGTGGTCACCACCGCGGCCGGCCGCCTCGATCGGCGGAAGTTGTTGTGCGCCTTGGTCGGGCTGCTGGCGTTCGCCGATTTCCTCGCCGCCGTCGCGCCTTCGTACGCCGTCATGCTCGTTTCGCGGGTGCTGGTCGGACTGGTGATCGGCGCGTTCTGGTCGGCCGGTGCCGGGCTCGCGCCCCGCCTGGTCGGGCCGGAGCGGGTGCGCACCGGTACCGCGGTGATCTTCGCCGCGGTGCCGCTGGGTTCGGTGCTCGGCGTACCGGCGGGCACCTTCATCGGCGACCTCGCCGGCTGGCGAGCGGCGTTCGTCGTGCTCGGTGTGTTCACCACGGTCCTGTTCCTGGCCATGCTGGTCTGCCTGCCTCCGCTGCCCGCGCGGCAGGTGACCAGCGCGCCGGTGCTCAACGCCCTGCTGCGGCGGGGGAGCGTCCGCGTCGCGCTCCTGGTCACCTTCCTGGTCGTGCTCGCGCACTTCGGCACCTACACCTACGTGACCCCGTCCCTGCTGGAAGTCACCCGGCTCAGCCCGGCCGCGATCACTCTTTTCCTGCTGGCCTACGGGATCGCGGGCATCACCGGGAACTTCCTCGCCGGGTCCACTGTGGACCGCAGGCCGCGCCGCACCTTCGCGGTGGTCGCCGGAACGCTCGCCGCCACCACCGCGCTGCTCCCGGTGCTCGGCGGCAGCCCGCCCGGGGCGCTGGTGTTGCTCGTGGTGTGGGGGCTGGCTTACGGGGCGGTGCCGGTGTGCTCGCAGACCTGGTTCGCCAAGGCCGCGCCCGAGGCGCCCGAGGCGGCGACGGTGTTGTTCACCGCGTCGTTCCAGGCGACCATCGCGGCCGGGGCGTGGCTCGGCGGCCTGGTGGTGGACGCCTACTCGCCGTCGGCCGTGCTGCTGCTCGGCGGACTCGTCGCCGCGGTCGCGCTGGCCGGGCTCCGGCGCCCGGTGAAGCGACCGGGGCTGACGCCGAGGTGACGCTTGAAGTGCCTGCCCAGGTGCGCCTGGTCGTAGAACCCGGCCGCGGTGGCGACCTCGGCGGGGCGCTGCCCGGCGAGCAGGAGCCGCCGCGCCAGGTCGACGCGCCGCCCGGTCAGGTACAGGTGCGGTGGCAGCCCGAACGCCCTGGTGAACGAGCGGACCAGGTGCGTCGGGTGCGCGTGCAGCACCTCCGCGGCGCGTTCCAGGGTGAGGCCGTCGACGGTGTGCTCGTCGAGCAGGTCCCGCAGGTCACCGGCCAGTCGGTGCACCGGGACGGGCCGCGGTTCGGCCCGCCGCCGCAGGTGCGTGCACAGCCGTTCGCGGACCAGCGCCAGCCTGCTCTCGGCCTCCAGTTCGTCACCCGGCCGGGCCAGCACCAGGTGCAACTGGTGGAGGCGGTGGCGCAGCGCCGGGTCGAAGAACGTGGGCTGGTCGACCGCGGCCCCGGCCAGGTCGGCCCCCAGTATCGACGTGTCGACGTAGAGCACGCGCTTGCGGAACCCGGCTTCGGTGGCCGAGCGGCCGTCGTGCGGCACGTGCGGGGGCAGCACGGTCACCGACGGCGTGCCGATGCCGTGGTGGTGCAGGTCCAGGTCGAACCGCACGGCACCGTCGTCGACGATCAGCACCGTCCAGGCGTCGTGCGTGTGCGGTGGGTAGGCGTGGCCGACGAAGTGCGCGTGGAAGACCTCGGAGACCCCCGGCACCCCGGGTTTCCAGGCCCTGATCATGTCAGGAACATACAAGACGCCCCCGGCGCCGGGCGGGAGACTTCAGCGGTCCAGCCACCCGAACGAGGAGCACCACCGTGACCGCCCGGTTCGACACGAAGATCGCCGTCCTGCTGCGCGAAGACCTGGAGTCGTGGCAGCGGCTCAACGTCACCGCCTTCCTGAGCAGCGCGATCGCCGGGGCCGACCCCGCACTGATCGGCGAGCCCTACGCCGACGCCGACGGCACCGAGTACCTGGCGATGTTCCGCCAGCCCGTGCTGGTCTTCGCCGGCGACGCCGACCTGCTGACCACCGCCCACGGCCGCGCGTTGTCCCGCGGGCTGCGCCTGGCCGTGTTCACCGAGGAGTTGTTCAGCACCGGCAACGACGCGGACAACCGCGCCGCGGTGCGGGCGGTGCCCGCCGAGAAGCTGAACCTCGTCGGCCTCGCGCTGCACGGGCCGAAGAACGCGGTGGACAAGGTGCTCAAGGGCGCGAGTCTGCATCGGTGACCTGGCCGTCGGCCCGGGCCTCCTCGTCGATGGCCGCGACGAAGTCCGCGACCACTTCGGCGGCGATGTCGCGCACCTTGATGTTGCGGTGCTGCGAGAAGCTGACCAGCTTTTCGAAGGCGGCGTCCGCGTCGCACCGGAACGCCGCCATCACCAGCCCGACGGCTTCGCTGACCGTGCTCCGCGTGTCCAGCGCCCGGCGCAGGTCCGCGGCCTCGCGTTCACCGGCCGCGATCAGTTTTTCGCGGAACCACGACAGTTCCAGGTTGACCCGGACCCTGGCGACCAGCTCGCCGGGGTTGAACGGCTTGGTGATGTAGTCGTCGGCCCCGTGCCCCAGACCGTCCACAGTGGAGTCGGCACCGGCGCGGGCGGTGAGCAGCATGACCGGCAGCCGCGCGGTGGACGGCTCGCTCCGCAGCTGGCGCAGCAGTGAGACGCCGTCGCGCCCGGGCAGCATCACGTCGCTGAGCACCAGGTGCGGCCGGTGCGCGGCGATCCGCTCGATCGCGGTGTCCACCTCGGCCACCGCGTCGACCTGCCAGCCCTGACCCCGCAGCAGCTGCAGGATGTGCTTGCGCATGTCGGCGTTGTCCTCGACCAGCAGCACGCGGGCTTCACCGGGACGGGCGGTTCCGTCCGTTTCCTCGTCCGGGCGGGGGATCCACTGCCGGGCTTCGTCGGCGTACTCCGCACCCCGGGCCGCGCCCACCGTCGGTATCGCTTCCGCGTCGACCGGCCGCCACGGCACGGTGACTTCGAAGGTGCTGCCCGAGCCCAGGGTGCTGTCCACGCTGACCGCGCCACCCAGTGCCGCGGCCAGGTCCGAGACCAGCGAGAGCCCGATGCCCGCGCCCTCACCGGTCCGCCCGGTGGTGCCTTCGACCTGGTGGAACCGTTCGAACACGCGGCCCTGCTCGGTGTCGGGGATGCCGGTGCCGGTGTCGCTCACGCTGAGCACCAGCTCGTCGTCTCGCACCGCGAGGCCGACGCCGATCGTGCCCCGGTGGGTGAACTTCAGCGCGTTGGACAGCAGGTTGAGCACGACCTTGGCCCACATCTCCTGGTCCAGCAAGATCACCGTGCTCGTTCCCTCGCCAAGGTCGAGCCGCAGGTCCAGCCCGGCGTCCTCGGCGGCCGAGCCGAACATGGCCGTGCATTCGGCGGTCAGCTGGGCCGGATTCACCGGCTCGAGCTGGGGCTGGAGCTGGTCGGCCTCGGCCTTGGCCACGTCGAGCAGGGTGTCGACCAGCCGCTGCAGCCGCCGGGCCGCGCGCAGGGCGGCGGCCATCGTGTGCTGCTGGTCGGCGGGCAGGCTGCCCTGGTCGAGCAGGGCCTCCAGCGGGCCGATCAGCAGGGTGAGCGGGGTGCGGAACTCGTGGCTGACGTTCTGGAAGAACCGGGTCTTCGCCTTGTCCAGGTCGGCCAGCGCGCTCGCGCGGTGGCGCTCGGTCTCGTAGGCCAGCGCGTCGGTGAGGATGGCCGAGACCCGTGCCGCGACGAGTTCGAGGAAGCCGCGGTAGGAGTCGTCGAACTCGCGGTACGGGCTGATCCCGACCACCAGCTCGCCGACCGGCTCCGGCCAGCCGGTCACGGTCAGCGGGAACTCGGTGAGCTGGGCGGGCGCGCCGGATTCGAGCCGGAAGGTCGGCGCCGGGGCCATCTCGGTGCCGTCCCCGCGCAGGGAGGCCGCCACCACCGGCAGGTCCGCCCGGTTGTCGGCGAGGATCCGCACGGCTTCCCGGCAGGCGTCGGTCACCGGGTGCTCGGCACCGGCCAGGTTGATCGTGCCGAGCCGGCGCAGCGTCTCCAGCCGCCGTTCGCTGAGCACCCGGCTGGTCACGTCGGTGGTCGCCACGAACACGCCGACCACCGAATCGTCCTCGGCGTGGACCGGGCTGTAGGAGAAGGTCCAGTAGGTCTCCTCGAGGTAGCCGTGCCGGCGCATGAGGAGGAACTGCTTCTCGGTGTAGGTGGCCTCGGCGCCGTCGAGCACGCCCTGCGCCAGCGGGCCGAGTTCGTCCCAGACCTCGGCCCAGCACTCGGCACCGGGCTGGCCGATGGCCTCGGGGTACTTGTCGCCGAGCACCGGGGTGTAGGCGTCGTTGAAGATCTGCACCAGCCGCGGCCCCCACCACAGCAGCATCGGGATCCGCGAAGGCAGTACGGTGCGGACCGCGCTGCACAGCTCGACGGGCCAGTCCTCGACCGGGCCGAGCGGGGTCGCCGCCCAGTCGGTGCGGCGCAGCCGGGCGCGGGTCTCACCGGGACCCGCGAAGAGCCGCTCCGCCGCTGACCGTCTGTCCATCGTGGGTAGCCTCCCGGGCTGCCGGTGCGCATCGGGCGCGAAGTCAACCCGGCTAGCTGCTCAACCGGCGTTCCGAGCATACCGGTGCGTGATCACCCGCGGTGACGCTACCCGTCCAGCAGGAAATCGAGTACGAGCGGGCCCGCGACGTCGCGGAACTCGTCGAAGTAGGCGTGCCGGGCACCGGGGATCAGGTGCAGCCGCGCGCCGGGAATCCGGCCCGCGAGCAGGGGAGCGTTGGCCGTGGGGTTGAACACGTCCTCGCTGCCGTGCACCACCAGCGTCGGCGCGGTGATCCGCGGCAGGGCGTCCCAGCTGTCGTGCTTCGCGCTGGCGAGCAGGTGCGCGCGGCGGGCGTGCGGAGGCATGTCCGGGTCACCCAGCGTGTGGTACGGCCCGGGGTGCGTGGCGATCCAGCCGGGCGTGTACATCAGCTCCAGCAGCGCCCGGCGGGCCGCGGCGGCGTCACGCTGCCCGAGCGACCGCTTGACCTCGCGGTCGCGCTCGAGCCCGTGCGGCAGGCCGGGGGAGGTGCAGCCGAGCACCAGCCTGCCCACCCGGCCACCGTGTTCGGCGGCGAGCCACTGCGCGACCCGCCCGCCCATCGAGGTCCCGTACACGTCGGCGCGCTCCACCCCGAGGTCGTCGAGGATCGCCACCACGTCCTCGGCGAACCCGCGGGTGCTGTACGAGTCGTCGTCGGGTTTGTCGCTGCGCCCGACCCCGCGGTGGTCGTAGGTCACCGTGCGGAAGAACGGGTCGAAGTCCGGCCGGGCGGTGTCCCACCAGTGGTGGTTGTTCGCCTGCCCGGCGAGCAGCACCAGCACGCGCTCACCCTGGCCGTGCACCTCGTAGTACAGCTTCACTTCATCCGGTGTGCGTGCGTATGGCATGCCGCCAAGCCTAAGCCGGGAAGCGGGCCACCCACCGGTGCTGCCAAGGGGTTTCGACCGCACGGGGGTGGTAGTGCTCACGCGTCCAGGCGACGGCTTCACCCGCGGGGACGCCGGCCAGGCGCGCGAGGCAGGCCATCACGGTGCCGGTGCGGCCGACACCGCCGCCGCAGGCGATTTCCACGCGGTGGCCTTCTTTGGCCAGCGCGTGCAGGGCGCGGATGCGGGTCACCGCGGCCTCGCGGTCGAGCGGGAGCAGGAAGTCCGGCCAGCTGATCCACTCCTGCGCCCAGGCGATGTGCCCGCCGTGGGAGCGGCGCAGCACGCGTGTCCCGAGGTACAGGCCGTGGTCGGGCGGGTCACCTTCGGGTGCGCCACGCCGCAGGCCGCGGCCGCGCACCCAGGAACCGTCGGGCAGTTCGATGGCGCCGGTCAGCTGGGTCACACTCACCCGGCCATCGTGCCAGAAACCGGGCTTGGACCGGCGGGTGCGCGGAGCCGCCGTAACGGCCCCGCGCACCCACTGGCTCACTCCTGGCAGGTCTTGCCGCGGTTGACGCAGTTGACCAGGCGCCACATGATCCGCTGCGACATCACGTTCGCGAAGTCGTCGTGGTCGCTGAGCGGGTTGTGCTCCTCCTCCGGGAAGGAGTCGACCGCGTACTGACCGGCGAGCTGGACCGCCCGCGGGACGTCGTAGGTCAGGGTGATCCGCAGCTGCGGCACCGCGCGGAACCCGCGGGCACACCGCCCGTTCTGGTCGGGGAACACGATGTGGTCGCGGTGGTTGGCCGAGTCGATGTTGCGGCCGTCCCAGCAGCTCGGGAAGTCGTGCAGCCGCATTACCTTGCTGCCCTCGGGGCAGATCGGGTACTTGTTCATCAGCACCCGGTCCTCGAAACCGCTGCAGGTCCACGAATCGCGCGCGTTCTTCGGCCCGTTCGTGCCCACCTTCGCGTCACCGTAGAGGATCCGCAGGAACCGGGGCATCGCGGTGACCTTGCCGACGGGGCTGCCGCGGAAGGTCAGGTCGACCGTCTCCGGCCGCTGGATCTCGCCCTCGTTGCCCTCGAGCTCGTTGTTGTCGTTCTCCTCCGGCTGCGGCTGCTGAGCTTCCTGCTCGGTGCCCTCGGCCTGGGCGTTGTCGCTGTTCTCGTCACCGTTGGCCACACCGGCGTTGTTCTGGTCCTTCACCGCGCACGGCGCCAGCTCGTCCAGGTTCTGCGGCTTGTCGGCTTCGGCGTCGATCGCGTTCGCCATCCGGTCGATGGCCGCCGCGCGCTCTTCCTTCAGGGGCTCGAGCACCGCGGCCGGATCCTCGCCGCCCTGCACCTTCTGCTCGGCCGCGTCGAGCTGGCCGTCGAGGTTGCCCAGTTCGGTTTCGACCTTGGCCTGGACGGGCTCGGGGATCTCTTCGGGCAGCTGGCTGGCCACGTCGGGGCAGTCGACCCGGGGTGCGGCCTTGGCCTGCTGATCGGCGGCCTGCGCTTGTTTGCGCTTCGCTTTCTGTTCTTCAGCCGGCGGATTTTCCGCGGGCGCTTCTTCTCCGCTTTCGTCGTTGATGCGCAGTACCGGCCAGAAATAGGTGGATTTGTCGCCGTTGCGGCAGGTGGTGCCCGCCCGCGCCAGGCTCCGGTTGTTGGAATCGGCGTTGGTGGAGAGGTTGCCGACGTAGTCGTGCAGGTGCTGGGCACCGTTGCGGACGCCGGGCTGGGCGATGAAGTTGTCCGGGTTGAAGTGCCCGTTCTCGTTCCGTCCACAGTCGACCGTGAACGTACCTTTGCTGGCTCTTCGCTGCGGCTGGGGTGTCTTCACGTTCGGCGTGACCGTGGTGATGTCGACGAACAGCGACTTGTCGGCGCCGTCCGCGCTCGCCGGTGCGGGGTCACCGGCGCTCGCGTTGAGAACCACCACGCCGACCGCGATCACCAGGCCGATCGCGCCGGTGGTCAGTTTCGTGCGCTTCGAAATGCGATGTCTACCCTTGTACTGGGCCATGGAGTACCTCATCGGGGTCAAACTTCGTCGGGGTGGGGCCGCGTCGCCGGGACAATTCCCCGATCGCTGTCGGGAAATTGCTCCGGCCGGGGAAGACACGGCTTCGAACGGGATTTACGTCCGCCCGGCGAGTTTTGTTCAGCTCGCGGATGAGGTTGCGCCGTCCGGCGCAGTGCTACTGGGCCGGACGGCCCATGGTGAAGAACTCGGGGTTCGGGCTCAGCGCGGTCAGGTGCGCCAGCCGGTTGGACAGCGCGAACAACGCGGTGATGGCCCCGACGTCCCAGATTTCGTCCTCGGTGAGCCCCGCCGCGCGCGCCCGCGCCAGGTCGGCCTCGCCGAACTTCGCCGAGTCACGGGCCAGCGCGAGCGCGAGGTCGACGATCGCGCGCCCGCGCTCGTCCAGTTCGACCTGCCACGGGTTGCCCGCCACCCGATCGGCCAGCTCGGGGTCCTTGGCGCGGATGCGCAGGATCGCGCCGTGCGCGACCACGCAGTAGGTGCAGTGGTTCGCGCTCGAGGTGGCCACCACGACGAGTTCGCGCTCGGCCTTGCTCAGCCCGTCGGAGCGGTCCATCAGCGCGTCGTGGTAGTCGAGGAACGCCCGCAGCTCGGCGGGCCGGTGGCCCAGCGCGCGGAAGATGTTCGGCACGAACCCGGACTTCTCGGCGATCGCCCCGACGCGCTCACGCAGGTCTTCCGGCAGCCCGTCGAGTTCGACCACGGGGAACCGGCTCACGTCTCCACTCATGCCCCGAGCCTAAGCGGCGGCGAGCAGGTCGAGGATCACCGCCGCGGTCCAGCTGAAGTCGCTGGCGCCGTGGCCGTTGCGGGTGAGCGGATCGACGTATTCGCGGAAACCCACGTCGTCGGCGGCGCTGAGCAGGCCGGCGCGGACGGTGGCGGCGAGTTCGTGCTCACCGTGCAGCCGGAGGCCGCGCCAGAGCAGCCAGCCGATGTTGAACCAGGCCGGGCCGCGCCAGTAGCGGGTGGCCTCGAACATCGCGTCGGTCAGGTCGAAACTGGGCGGCAGGCCGATCTCGCCGAGCCGGAAGCGCGGGCCCACCGTGGTCTTCACCAGCGCGTCCGCCACCGGCAGGCCGGGCACCACCAGCGGGATCAGCCCGGCCACGCTGCCGCAGCGCAACGGTTGTCCACTGTGGACGTCACGGGCGTGGAAGCAGCCGTCGCCCCCGTCGAACAGGGTGTCCGCCAGCGCGTCGCGCACGCGGGCCAGCTCGGCCAGGTGCGGTGCCGGGTCGAGGCCCAGCTCGACGGCGATGTCGGCCAGCGCGGCTTCCGAGGCGGCCAGCAGCGCGTTGGTCAGCGGGTCTTCCACGGCGAAGGCGTGCGTGGCCAGGTCGTCGGCGTACCCGTGGTCGCGGTAGGTCTGCGCCAGCCGGACGTAGCGCCCGTAGTCCAGGTCCGTCGGCCGCTCCCCGGCGGCGGCGTGCTGCAGGTCGCGCCGGGTGAACAGCGAGGTGGTGGGGGCCACGCGGCTGAGCGGGGTGTCCCACGCCGGGCTGTTGTCCATCCCGGACTCCCACGGGTGCACGATGCTCACCAGCCCGCGCCCGCCGAAGTCGCGGCGGCCGGTCAGGTAGCGGTGCCAGGCCACCAGCCGCGGGTACAGCCTGGGCAGGAAGCCGCGTTCCCGCGCGAGCTCCGGTGCCGCGCGGAAGGTCTCCCACGCGGCGAGCGCGTGCACCGGCGGCTGGATCAGCCCGGAGGTGGCCGGGTGCCCCGGCGCGGTGACCGCGGCCGACTGCCAGAACGCGGGACCGGGGAAGTAGGCGTCGGCCGGGGTCGAGGCGTCGAACACGATGTGCGGCACCCGCCCGTCCGGCCACTGCGCGCCGAACAGCGACTCCAGCTCCCGCTGGGCCCGCCGCGGCGAGAGGTGGCGCAGGCCCAGCGCGATGAACGCGGAGTCCCAGCTCCACTGGTGCGGGTAGAGCCCGCTCGCCGGGATGGTGGACTGCCCGTGCCAGTTGTCCAGCAGCACGCGGCTCGCGCGTTCGCGCAGCCCGAGGCTCATGACGCGCGCCGCAGGAAGGACGGCACCGCGCCGAGCGCCGTGGTGGGCTCCCCGCGCAGGCGGCACTCCAGGGTCAGGTAACCGGTGTAGCCGATCGCGGCCAGCGCGCCGAGCACGCCCGGCCAGTCCACGTGCCCGGTGCCCGGCTGGAACCGGTTCGACTCGCTGACGTGGACGTGCCCGAGGTGGCGTTCCGCCTTGGTCAGCGCGGTGACGGGATCGTCCTCCTCGATGTTCATGTGGTAGGTGTCCGCGGCGATCCGGATCGAGTCGAGCCCGGTCTCCTCGATCAGCCCGGCGGCCTGCTCGAGCCGGTTGACCATGTGGTCCTCGTACCGGTTGAGCGGTTCGAGGTAGAGGTGCACGCCCTCGGTCCTGGCGTGCTCACCCAGCTCGGTCAGCCCGGCGAGCAGCACTTCGTGGTCCTCGGCCTCGCTGCGGGGTGGCTCGAACGGCGGCAGCTTGCGGGAGAACATCCCGTACGACGCCGGGGTCATCACGCCCTGCCCGCCGAGCTCGGCGATCACCGACAGCTGCGACTTCAGCTGCGCGATGGCGTCGGCCCGCAGTTCGGGGTCGAAGGCGGCGAAGAAGTGCGACATCTCCACGCAGACCGTCGGCATGACCACCCCGGCCGCGGCCGCGCGCCGGAGCTCGGGCAGCCGGTCGAGCAGGGCGTACTCACCCCGGCCGCGCAGTTCGATCGCGTGGTAGCCGGCCGCCTGGGCGAACTCCCACTTCCGCTCCAGGGTCTCTCCTGGCAGCAACTGTTCCTGACAGCCGAATTCGGGCACAACTACTCCTGGTCGAAATCGAGCACGATCTGCAGCGCGTCACCGGGGCTGGTGTCGAGCAAGCGGTAGGCCTCCGCCACGCGGGACGGCGGGAGCTGGTGGGTGACCAGCGACGCCGGGTCGAGCAGGCCCTGGGCGCTGAGCCGGAGGAAGGTCTCGTTCAGCCGGGCCTGGTCCCAGCGACCGGACAGGCGCGCGGTGACGCCGCCGATCTGCGAGCTGACCAGCTCGACGCGGTTGTGGTGGAACTCTTCGCCGAGCCGCAGGCCACGGCCCTCGTCCTGGTAGAAGCCCGCCGCGACCACCCGCCCGCCGGGCGCGACCGTGCGGATCGCCTCGTGCAGCGCCAGGTAGGACCCGCTCAGCTCGATCGCCACGTCGGCGCCGCTGCCGCCGCTGTGCTCCCGCACGCCCTCGGCGACCTGCTCGCCGACGGGGTCGAGCGCGAGCACGGCACCGGCCTTGAGCGCTTCGGCGCGCCGGGGGGCCAGGGCGTCCACCGCGACCACCTCGGCGCCGCTCTGGCGGGCCATCTGCGTGGCCAGCAGGCCGATCACGCCCTGACCGAAGATGGTCACCACCTCACCGAGGTGCATGTCCGCGGCCAGGATGGCGTTGAGCGCGACCGCGCCGACCCTGGCGAAGGAGGCGGCGAGCGGATCGAGGCCCTCGGGTACCGGCCGCACCTTCTCCGCGGGCAGCACGGCACCACTGCGGTGCCCCCAGATGCCCCACACCTGGTCGCCCGGCGCGAAGCCGGTGCCGGGTGCCGCTTCGACGACTTCCCCCGCTTCGGAGTAACCCCAGCCCACCACGGGGTATTGCAGTCCGGGGATCTCGGCGGTATCGGTGAACAGGCGACGTTCGGCGTTCCAGGTACGGGTGAGGTACGGGTTCGTGCCCCGGTAAGCGGTCAGCTCGGTGCCCGCCGAGATGCCCGAGAACCGGGTGCGCACGCGGACCTGGCCCGGGCCGAGCGGATCGGCCGGGATTTCGGCGAGCTCGACCCGCCGTGGACCGGTGAACTGGACAACTTGCACTACGCCGGGCAACAGCCCTCCTCGCTCGGTGTTACGACCGGAACTATACCTACTTATGTCTTGTCACCAATCATAAGGTCTGCTTCGATGTGGCTCCTGCAGCCAGAAGTGGAGGCACGGAATGCGATGGAGCGTCCGGGTGGCGGCCATCTCACTCAGCGTGGTGCTGGGCGGGGCGCTGCTCACCGCGTGTGGGGGAACTCCGCAACAAGGGCCGGGACTGGTCGTGTGGACCCTGGAGAACCTGCCCGACCGGTTCCAGGCGACCGAACGGCTCACCCAGCGGTTCACCGAGCAGACCGGCATCCCGGTCGACCTGGTGGCCATCGACGAGAACCAGTTCAGCCAGCTGGTGATGTCCTCCGCCGCCGCGGGCAAGCTGCCCGACGTCATCGGCGCGCTGCCGCTCACCTCGACCTGGCAGCTGGCCGGTAACGAACTGCTCGACACGGCCGCGAGCCAGGAGGTCGTGCAGGCGCTGGGACCGGGCACCTTCTCCGGCCGCGCGCTCGAACTCACCCGCGACGGCGACCGCCAGCTCGCGGTGCCCTCCGACGGCTGGGCCCAGATCCTGGTCTACCGCAAGGACCTGTTCGCCGCCGCCGGGCTCGCGCCGCCGGACACCTACGACCGGATCACCGAAGCCGCGCGGCGGCTGAACCAGGGCGAGATGTCCGGCATCTCGATGGCCACCGCGGCCAACGACGCGGCCACCGGGCAGGCGTTCGAAGGGCTCGCCGTCGGCAACGGCTGCGAGCTCGTCGGTGACGACGGCGCCGTCGCGCTCGACAGCGGACCCTGCCGCAACACCTTCCAGTTCGTCGGCGACGTGGCCGGGAACTACGCGCCGCCGGGCGCGCAGGACATCGACAGCACGCGGGCCACCTACTTCGCCGGCCGGTCGGCGATGATCGTGTGGTCCTCCTTCCTGCTGGACGAACTCGGCGGCCTGCGGGACGACGCACTGCCCGCGTGCCCGGAGTGCACCGCCGACCCGGAGTTCCTGGCGCGCAACAGCGGGGTGGTCAGCGCGATCGCCGGCCCCGACTCGGCCGAACCCGCGCAGTACGGCGAGCTGACCTCGTGGACCGTGCAGGTCGGCGCGAAACGCGAGGAAGCCAAGAAGCTCGTCGAATTCATGATGGGGGAGCAGGCCTACCCGGAGTGGCTGGCGATGGCACCGGAGGGCAAGATCCCGGCCCGGCG
Organism: Amycolatopsis magusensis; assembly: GCF_017875555.1. Classification (GTDB taxonomy): domain Bacteria; phylum Actinomycetota; class Actinomycetes; order Mycobacteriales; family Pseudonocardiaceae; genus Amycolatopsis; species Amycolatopsis magusensis. The sequence goes on from NZ_JAGGMS010000001.1 coordinate 5,064,367, forward strand.
TGGCACGGCGGCCGAGCCGGACAAGTTCACCCGCGCGTGGGAGAGCCTCCCGGCCGGGGTGGACACCAAGCGCCCGCTCGCCGAGATCTACCCGCCGGAGACGATCGCCGCGCTGCGGGAGAGCCCGGAACGCTTCTCCCGCTGGGGTTTCGAGCAGGGACAGGGCGTGCTGGTCGGCGCCACGGCCGGGGAGATGCCCGTGCCGAAGGCGGTCGACGCGATGCTCGGCGGCAGCACGCCGGGTGACGCGGCCGGGGAAGCCGCGGAGGAGATCCGCTCGATCCAGACTTCGCTGAGGTGATGGGGCGGTGAAGACCGTGAAGGGAACGCTCCGGCAGCAGGAGAACCGCGCCGGGCTGGCGATGATCTCGCCCACCCTGCTGGTGGTGCTGGCCGTGGTGGTGCTGCCGATCCTGTGGACGGTGGTGCTGGCCTTCCAGCGGATCCGGCTGATCAACGTCCGCGACACCGGCCTGTTCGAGCGCTACACCCTGCAGAACTTCGTCACCGTCTTCGGCTCGCCGGGGTTCTGGAGTTCGGTGGGGACCACGCTGGTCTACGCCATCGGCGGCACGGTGCTGGCGCTGCTGCTCGGCCTGGCCGCCGCGCTCGCGCTGCGCAAACCGTTCCGCGGCCGGGGTTTCCTGCGCGGGGCGATGCTGCTGCCGTACGTGGCGCCGGTGGTGGCGGTGGCCTTCGTCTGGGAGGTGATGCTCAGCCCGCAGTACGGCATCGTCAACGAGTGGGGCGCGCGGCTCTTCGGCTGGGACCGGCCGATCGCCTTCCTCACCCAGCGCGAGACCACGATCTCCCTGCTGGGCCTGGACATCCCGATCCCGGTCGCGCTGCTCACGGTGATCGTGTTCGAGGGCTGGCGGTACTTCCCGTTCGCCTTCCTGTTCCTGCTCGCGCGACTGCAGGCGATCCCCGGTGAGCTGGAGGAGGCGGCCAAGGTGGACGGCGCGACGCCGACCCAGCGGTTCCGGCACGTGGTGCTGCCGCAACTGGCCGGGGTGATCGCGCTGCTGGCGATGCTGCGGTTCGTGATGAACTTCACCAAGTTCGACGACGTCTACCTGCTCACCGGCGGTGGCGCGGGTACCGACGTGGCCAGCGTGCGGGTCTACGACTTCATCACCGCGCGGTTCGACGTCGGCGCCGCCTCGGCGCAGGCGCTCGCGCTGGCCGCGGTGCTGCTGGTGTTCCTGGCGGTGTACCTGAAGTTCTTCGCGCCGAAACCGGAGGACAAGTCGTGAACCGGGATACCTTCGAGACCAAGCTCTTCCGCGTCCTGCGGTGGGTGGTGCTCGCCGGGCTCGCGCTGGCGACGCTCTTCCCGTTCTACTACATGATCATGCTTTCGGTCCGGCCGATCGAGGACCTGCTCCGCGATCCGGGCGCGCTGTGGGTGAGCATCTCGCAGTGGACCACGGCGACCTACGAGGAGGTGCTCTCCTCCGAGGACTCCGGTGGCCAGGGCATGCTCGGGCTGCTGGCGAACTCGGCGCTGGTCTCGGTCGGCACCGTGCTGCTGACCCTGCTGGTGTCCATCCCGGGTGCCTACGCGGTGACCCGGCTGCGCTTCGCCGGGCACCGGCAGGTGCACTTCCTGTTCCTGGCGGTCTACCTGTTCCCGGCGATCCTGCTGGCCGTGCCGCTGTTCGTGCTGTTCACCAAGCTCGGCCTGCGCGACTCACTGGTCGGGCTGACCATCGTCTACGTGGCGCAGACCATCCCGGTCTCCATCTACATGCTGCGCAACTACCTGACCACGATCCCGGAAAGCGTCGAGGAGGCCGCCGCGATCGACGGCTGCACCCGGCGCCAGGTGCTCACGCGGGTCACCATGCCGCTGGCCGCTCCCGCGATCATGGCCAACGCACTGTACGTTTTCATGATCGCGTGGAACGAGTTCCTGTTCGCCCTGTTGTTCCTGGTGGCCGACCGGGAGAAATGGACGGTCTCGCTCGGGCTGGCGCAGCTGTCCGGCGGCATCGAGGTGCCCAAGACCGTGCTGATGGCCGGTTCGGTGGTCTTGACCATCCCGATCGTGCTGCTGTTCTACGCGGCGGAACGGATGCTGACCGAAGGGCTCACCAGCGGTGCTGACAAGGGATGACCGCTCGTCCGCCGGCCACCTGCTGTGGCTCGTGCGGACCGGCCGGGCGACCACGCGCGCGGAGCTGCAGGAACACACCGGACTCGCGCGGTCCACCGTGGGGCACCGGCTGGACGCGTTGCGGGCGGCCGGCTTCCTGCGCAGCGGCGGGGTGGGCGGGTCCACCGGCGGGCGGCCGCCGGTGAAGCTGGAGTTCAACGACCGCCACGGCGTGGTGCTCACCGCCGACCTGGGCGCCACGCACGCCCGGCTCGGCGTGTTCGACCTCGCCGGGACGTCGCTGGCGGAGTCGCTGACGCCGCTGCGGATCGCCGACGGTCCGGCGCCGGTGCTGGACTGGGTCGAAGGCGAGCTGACGGCGCTGGTGGAGCGGGCCGGGCTGCGCCGTGGTGACGTGCGCGGCATCGGGGTGAGCGTGCCCGGGCCGGTCGAGTTCGAGACCGGCACGGTCCGCGAGCCGCCGATCATGCCGGGCTGGGACGGTTTCCCGGTCTCCCGGCACCTCGGGCGCCGCTGGGGCGTGCCGGTGCTGGTGGACAACGACGCCAACGCGATGGCCTTCGGCGAGCACATGAGCCGGTCGCCGGACTGCCCGTCGCTGGTGCTGGTGAAGGTCTCCACCGGTATCGGCGCGGGCCTGGTGCTCGGCGGCCAGCTCTACCGCGGGATCGACGGCGGCGCGGGCGACCTCGGGCACATCCGGGTCGACGCGTCCTCCCAGGCGCGGTGCATGTGCGGGGCGCAGGGCTGCCTGGCGGCGCTGGCCAGCGGTGGCGCGCTCGCCGAGCGGCTGACCGCTTCGGGCGTGCCCGCGGCGTCGAGCCGGGACTTCGTCGAGCAGGTGGCGGCGGGCTCGCCGGCGGCCGCGGCGCTGGCCAGGGAAGCCGGTCAGCTGGTGGGCGAGGTGCTGAGCACGGTGGTGTGCCTGGTCAACCCGCAGGTGCTGGTGCTGGCCGGGGACCTCGCCGAGACGCAGTTCGTCACCGGTGTGCGCGAGCTGCTCTACCAGCGGGCGCTGCCCAGGGCCACGCGGAACCTGAAGGTGGTGACCAGCGACCTCGGCGACCGGGCCGGGGTGCTGGGCCTGCGCGCGATGGTGGTCGAGTCGGTGTACTCACCTGAAGCGGTGGACCGCGTGCTGGACGGGGCCGCCACCGCGCCTTGATCACTTGCGCGCGGCCGCACACGCGGAACAGACTCGTCCATGCCCAGTGCCTTCACCCCGCAGACCACCGAAGCCATCGCCCGCGCCCGCCGGCACTCCGTCGGGGACCTGGTGCGGCGCACCGCGCTGCGGTACCCGGACAAGCTCGCGGTGGTCTCCGGCGATCGGCGGGTGAGCTTCGCCGAGTTCGACGCCGCGGTGAACCGCTGCGCGCACACGCTGGCCGCCCGCGGGCTGGCCAAGGGCGACCGGCTGGCGCTGCTGAGCCACAACTGCTGGGAGTTCGCGGTACTGGTGTTCGCCACCGCCAAACTCGGCGTGGTCCTCGTTCCGGTGAACTTCATGCTGGGCGCGGCGGAGGTCGCCTACATCCTGCGCCACGCCGGGGTCAGCGGCATGGTCGCCGAGGCGGCGCTGGTCGGCACGGCGAACGAGGCGCTGGCCTCGGCCGAGCTCGACGATGTGCCGCGCGCCCGCATCTCGGCGGGCGGCACGCACGACGAACCCGGCTGGGAAGAGGTCACCGACTGGATCGAGGAGCCGGGGGACGTCAGCGCGCCCGACGTGGTGGTCGGCGACGACGACCCGTTGCGCCTGATGTACACCTCGGGCACCGAGTCGCGGCCGAAGGGCGTGATGCTGTCGAGCCGGTCGCTGCTGGCGCAGTACGTCTCGTGCGCGATCGACGGCAGCATGAGCGCGGACGACGTCGAGGTGCACTCGCTGCCGCTGTACCACTGCGCGCAACTGGACTGCTTCTTCTCCGTCGACGTCTACCTCGGCGCGACCAGCGTGATCCTGCCCGGCCCGGACCCGGCGGCGCTGCTCGCCGCGGTCGAGCGGGAGCGGGCGACCAAGCTGTTCGCGCCGCCGACGGTGTGGATTTCCCTGCTGCGGCACGAGGACTTCGACCGCACCGACCTGTCCAGCCTGCGCAAGGGCTACTACGGCGCGTCGCCGATGCCGGTGGAGGTGCTACGCGAACTGCGGGAGCGGCTGCCCGAGGTGGAGTTCTGGAACTTTTACGGGCAGACGGAAATGGCGCCGCTGGCCACGATCCTGCGGCCGCACGAGCAGCTGCCGAAGGCCGGCTCGGCCGGGCGTCCGTCGATCAACGTGGAGACCGCGATCGTGGACGAGCAGGACAACCCGCTGCCACCGGGCGAAATCGGCGAGATCGTGCACCGGAGTCCACACGCGACACTCGGGTACTACGACGACGAGGAGAAGACGGCCGAGGCCTTCCGCGGTGGCTGGTTCCACTCCGGTGACCTCGGTGTGCTCGACGCCGACGGTTACCTCTCCGTGGTCGACCGGAAGAAGGACATGATCAAGACCGGCGGCGAGAACGTGGCCAGCCGGGAGGTCGAGGAGGCCATCTACCTGCTGGACGGCGTGGCGGAGGTGGCGGTGTTCGGCATCAGCCACCCGCACTGGATCGAAGCGGTGACGGCGGTGGTGGTGCCGCGCGAGGGCGTGACGCTGACCGAGGAGCAGGTGCTCGCGCACGTCCGCGGCCACCTGGCGGGCTACAAGTGCCCCAAGTACGTGGTCTTCGCCGGCGCGCTGCCGAAGAACCCCAGCGGCAAGATCCTCAAGCGCGCGCTGCGAGCCCAGCACGCCGCCCTCGGTGAGAAGTCCTGAGCCGAAACTGTCGTACCCCCGCGCCACCCTGTCTCCATGGCAGAAGCGGACGAACTGACCGCCCTGGTCGCGTCGGCCGACGCGCGACTGGAGACGGCGACGAAATGGGGGCGGCTCACCTTCACCCTGGGCGGTGACTGGCACCACTGGCTCTGCGCCATCGCCACGCCGAAGAGCGGGGTGCGCCTGGTCTTCCACAAGGGCGTGCTGCTGGCCGACCCGGCCGGGCTGCTCACCGGCTCGGGCCGGTACGTCCGGGAGCTGACGGCGAGCACGGCGCTGGCGCACCCCGAGGAGGTGCGTGCCCTGGTGCGCGAGGCCATCGCGCACCAGACGGAACTACTGGACTAGGGGCAGGGTGCGTTGAGCGGGGAGCAGCCGCACCCGGGCCGCGCGGGGGCCTCCATGCCGGTGTAGCGGTCGTAGGTGCCCGCAGACCCGCCAGGGTGAGCTGCGCGCCGGACGGCGCCGGTGGCCCCGGCGGCGCGGGGGCCACCGGCGCGGCCTGGCACGCCGTCAGCGGCAGCGCCAGGACCTGGGCGGATGTGGCACGGGTCACGCATTCATCGTCGTGGCGCCGAGGGCGGCCGGATACCGCCGATCGGCGGGCCGACCTGCGTGGTCAAGGCCCTATCCGGGTGGTGAACAGCGCGGATGAAACACTTCGGGGGTGATCCTCGGATACGTGTTCGCCGTGCTGGCGGCGGTGGCGTCGGGCAGCGGGTCGATCCTGGCGTCGATCGGCATCCGGCGCGCGGGTGCGTACGCGGGCCGGTCACGGGACCTGATCGGTGTCGGCAGGCAGCCGTTCTACTGGTTCGGGCTCGGTGTCGACGTGCTCGGTTTCCTGTTCGCGGCGGCCGCGCTGCACCGGCTGCCGCTGTTCCTGGTGCAGTCGGTGCTGGCGTTCAGCGTCGGCGTCACCGCGATCATCGCCGCCATCCTCGGCACCCGGCTGGCGCCGGCCGGCTGGGGCGCGCTGGGCCTGGGCGCGCTGGGGCTGGTGCTGCTCGGCGTGTCGGCCGACCCGGGCCCGGGGAAGGTCCTGGACACCGGCTGGCGCTGGGCGCTGGTGGCGACGGTGATCCCGGTGCTGGCCATCGCGATCTACGCCCGCCGCCGCACCGGCTTCTGGGCGGCGCCCATGCTGGCCTTCGGGGCCGGGCTGGGCTACAGCTTCGTCGGCATCGCGGCGCGGACCCTGCACATCCCGGACTCGGTCTGGCCCATCGTCTTCGAGCCGACGGCGTGGGCCATCCCGTTGAACGGCATCGCCGCGGCGGTCCTGTTCGCGATGGCCCTGCAGAAGAGCGGCGCCACCGCCGTCACCGCCATCATGTTCACCACGAACTCGGCCCTGTCCTCCCTCATCGGCCTGGTCTACCTGGACGACGGGGTCCGCTTGGGCTTCGAAGGCGCCGCCGTGGCCGGCTTCATCTTCGCCATCGCCGGCGCCATCGGCGCCGCCCACTACGCCGCCGTAGCCCGCCACCCCACCCAAACCCCCACCCCCTCCTGACCCCACCTCCACCCACCCGAACCCCACCCTCAGGCCCCCAACCCCCCGTTCAGGCACCCGAACCTCACACTCAGGCAGCCGAACTCCACGTTCAGGCAGGCGAAGCCCACGTTCGGGGCCCTGAGTTCTACGTTCGGGTAGCCGAGTTCCACACTCAGGCATCCCAGTTCGACAGTCGGGCAGCCGAGTTCGACACTCAGGCATCCGAGTGCCACGTTCAGGCAGTCGATTTCAGCACTCGGGCAGGCAAGTTCCGGCAGCCTCGAGCGTGGGCTCGCGGTCGCCAGCGGGGACCCGGCTTCATAGGTGTGGGCTTCGTGCTCGCGAACGTGGGTCTCGGCTGCGGGAGTGTGGAACTCGTCGTCGCGAATGTGAGGTTCGGCTGCTTGAACGCAGAGTTCGGCCCTCGAACGTGAGCCTCGGCCGCCTGGATGTAGAACTCGGCTGCCCGGTTGTGGGACTCGCGTGCCCGAACGCGGGATTCGGCCGCCCGAGTGTGGAGTTCGCCTTCCTGAACGTGGGGCTCGGCTGCCTGGGTGTGGAACTCGGCTACCCGAACGTGAAGTTCGTGGCCCGAACGTGGGCTTCGCCTGCCTGAACGTGGGGTTCGGCTTCCTGGATGTGGGGTTCGGGTGCTTGGGGGTGGGTTAGGGGTGGGGGCGGAGGCCTAGGCGGTGTAGTTCCCAGCGGGCCAGTTCGGCGAGGACTTCGGGGTCTCGGGCTCGCCAGCCTTCGGTGACCTCGCCGGCGGCGGCGAGGCGCGGCAGTGGCTGGGTGACCAGGGCACGCAGGGCCAGCAGGTCGCGGCCGCCATCCCCGAGGCGGCGGAGGCGCGCGCCGGCGGTGGCTTTGCGGATGAATCGGACCCGCAGCGGCAGCCAGGTCACCAGCAGGAACAGCACCGGCATGGCGATCAGCACCGCGGCCAGCCACCACGCCAGGTCGGTGACCGCCTCCACCTGCCACTGCCCGGCTTCGCTCAGCTTCGTGCTCGCGTCCGAGCCGGTGTGCAGGGCGTCCGCCAGGGCCCCGCCGACGAGGGGGACGTCGTCGGCGTTGTCGGCGGCCGAGTCGAAGGTGCCGCGCAGGCCGTTGCCCGCGTTGATCAAGCCGTCGCCGGGGGCCCGCAGGCGCATCACCTGCTCGTGCACCTCCATCGCCAGCCAGATCGCGAATCCGGTCAGGAACACCGCGAACAGGTCGGCGGCGACCTGCAGACCCCAGCGGAACGGCCGATCGGCGTAGAGCTTCATGCGGGACTCCCTCGCGACGGTGGGGAACGCATGAGGTTTTACCCGCACCGCCCGAAACCGAACCCTGGGGGTGCGCGAGAATGCCGCGATGGGCGGGACGGCGGAGAAGCACCTGGTGTACTGCTGGATCGAGCGCGACGGCGCGGCGTTGTTCCTCCGCCGAGCCGACGGCACCTTCCACGGCGGCCGCTGGGAACTACCCGGCGGCACGGTCGAGCCCGGCGAGCCGATGGAGAGCGCCGCCGTGCGCGAGGCCGCCGAGGAGACCGGGTTGGTCGTCCGGGTCACCGCGGAACGCAGCCGCCACACCTGGATGGACGTCACCGGCCGCGATCTCCGGGTGCACGCCCGGATCTACGAGGTCGCCGACGGTACCGGCGACGTAGTGCTCAACCCCGGCGAGCACCAGGAGTACGCCTGGCTGACGCCCGAGCGCGCCGCCGACCTCGACCTCCTGCCGTACGTGCGCGAGACGCTCACTCCATGAGCAGGGCGATGCCGTGGTCGGCGCGGGATTCCTGGGCCAGGTAACCGATCCGCCGGGCGGTGTCCCTCGCCAGCCGGTGGTGCCGCAGGGCGGCCTCCGGGTCGCCGGTCCCGCGGCAGGCGGCGCCGAAGCTGTTCGCCGCCATCGCGAGCAGGAGCGGGTGGTTCAGTTCGGCCAGGATTCCGCACGCCCGTTCGGCCTGTTCACGTGCCTGCGCGGGTAGTTCCGCGGCCAGAAGGACGTCGGCGTAGTCGATCCGGCTCCACGCCTCGCCGAACGGATAAGCCAGCTCGACCGCCGCCCGCACCGAACGCTCGGCCAGCGACAACGCCTCCTCGGACCGGCCCAGGTGCGAGAGCACCACGGCTTCCTGCGCCGCGCTGAGGACGGCTCCTCGCTCGTCACCGTTCCGCAGACGGATTTCGGTGGCGCGGCGGGCGGACGCCAGCGCGTCGTCCAGCCGGCCGAGCATGACCTCGTTGTGGCTGACGTTCGCCAGGATCAAGCTGGTCAGCGATTCGTCCGCCGAGGCCAGGAGTAAGGCGTCCCGGTAGCAGGCGAAAGCCTTGTCGTACCGGCTGAACATTCCGTGCAGCGCACCCAGCCGGGACAACGCGGCCGCCCGGTCGACGGCGGATCTGGCCAGGTCGAGGCGTTCCTCGGCGCACGCCATCGCGGCACCGAGTTCCCCGGACTCCCAGTACGCGTCGGCGAGATAACCGAGACTGCACTGGATGGCGTCCGGGTCGCCGAGCCGTCGCGCGGCGGTGTTGCCCGCCCGCGCCACGGTCAGGAACTCGTCACGCCGACCGCGTTGCTGCAGGTGAGCGGTGGTGTGCTCGGCGATCCGCCACGCGTGGTCGTACCGCTCGTGGGCCAGCGCGTGCTCGGTGACGGCGACCAGGTTCCGCGTTTCCCCCGCATACCACCGTTCATCGCCACCATCGCGGTAGTAGTCGAGCAGGCGAGAGCGGGCGACGGCTGCCTCATCCGGGTCGGCGAGGCCGCGTGCGTGCTCGGCGAGCAGGTCGTGGAAGCCGTATCCGCCACGGCTGTGCTGGGTGAGCAGATGCGCGTCCAGCAGGTCTTCCAGCAGTCGCCCGGCGTCCCTTTCGGACAGACCGGCCATGGCGGCCGCCGCCCCGGTGGTGAGCACGGTGCCGGGATGGCCGCCGAGCAACCGGAACATCCGGCGCTGCACCAAGGGAAGATCCTCATAGGACAGAGAAAAAGCGGCGGCCACATCACGGCTCCCGGCGCGCAACTCGGCCAGGCGATCGTGCTCGGAGCCCAGGCGCTCGGCCAATTCCTCGACAGTCCATTGCGGACGGTGTCGTAATCGTGCGGCGGCGATCCGGATCGCCAGCGGCAGGTACCCGCACCGCTTCGCCACGCCCGCGTCCTGCCGTCCGGACACCGCGGTGAACAGCGCCGATGCCGCGCTGGGCGGCAGGATGTCCACCGAGATCGGGACCGCGCCGTCCAGCGCGGTGAGGTGACGGCGGCTGGTGGCCAGCACCGCGACCGTGCCGGTGCCCGGCAGCAGCGGGCGCACCTGGTCCTCGTTCAGCGCGTTGTCCAGCAGTACCAGCAGTTTCCGGCCCGCCGTGCGTGCCCGCCACAACGCCGCGCGCCGGTCCAGACCATCGGGATGCCGGTTCGCGGGCACGCCCAGCTGGACGAGCAACGCCTCCAGCGCGGTTTCCGGGCTCAGCGGCGCCCGGCCGGGCGTGAACCCGTGCAGGTCGACGAAGAGCTGTCCATCGCCGAACGCCGATGCGGCCAGGTGTGCGGCACGCACGGCGAGCGCGGTCTTGCCGACGCCCGCCATGCCGTCGACCACCACCGGCGCGCCCTCGGGCAGCAGGCTGACCAGGCGGTCGACCTCGTGCTGCCGCCCGGTGAAATCCGGCAGGTCGAAGGGCAGATAACACGGACCGGCGGGGTCCTTCGGCGGCTCCCGCAGCACCTGCTCGTGCAGCGAGCGCAACCGCGGCCCGGGCTCGACGCCGAGTTCGTCCACCAGCCGCCGCCGGGTCGCCTGGTAGACGCGCAGCGCGTCCGCCTGCCGCCCGCGCTGGTGCAGGGCCCGCATCAGCAGCCCGGTGAAACCCTCGCGCAACGGGTGCTCAAGAACCAGCGCGGTCAGTTCGGCCACCACGTCCTCGCCGTCGGCCAGTTCCCCGGCCAGACAGAGTTCCACAGTGGACAGCCGGTGCTCCTCCAGCCGGGCCACCTCGCCTTCGAGTGCCGCGCCGGCGACCCCGGCCAGCGCCGGGCCGCGCCAGCACGCCAGCGCTTCGCGGTACTCGCCGCGCTCGGCATGCGCCTCGAACTCGCGCAGGTCGAACGCAGGCGGGCGCAGCACGAACCCCGGCCCTTCCGCGGTGAGCACGTCGTCGGCGAATCCTGCGTCCAGCAGGGTGCGGCGCAGCGCGGTGGTCACGTTGCGGACCTGCCGGGTGGCGGTGGCGGGCGGTTCGCCGTCCCACACCACGTCGACCAGGCGCTCGACCGGCACCACCCGGCCCGCCGCCAGCAGCAGCGCGGCCAGGACGCGCTCCTGACGCGGTCCGGCCGTCGGCACCGGCCGGTCCCCGGCACGCACCCGCACCGGCCCCAGTATCCGAAACTCCATGGTTTTCCCAGCTAACCAGCTCGGCACCGGCGATGCACGCGTGATGCGGCGATGATGCGCGCCTCGGCCAGGCTCGGTCCATCGAAGCCGGAACAGGAGGGCGAATGCGCAAATGGGTACTGGCCACCGCGGCCGTGGGGGTGGTCGCGGCGGTACCGGCGGTGAGCACGGCCTCGGCCACCGACGAGCAGGCCGCGAACCAGGCATGCCAGCGAGAATTCGACCGGGCCGTGTGGGAGGACATGGACAGCTTCAACAAGCGGGACGAGGCCCGCTACCGGGCGATCATCCACCGCGACATGGTCACCGTCGGCCGCAAGGGACAGTTGTTCATCGGCTACGAAGCGAACGTCCAGCCGGTGCTCGAGGCGTTCAAGCTGCCGTACGAGTGGAGCATGCCGTGGACGGTGACGCACACCGTGGTCAACGGCTGCAAGTCCGGGTTCGCCATCCTCGACGCGTACTACCGGGTGCCGTCGCAGAACGTGGACCGGCACTACACGGTCAGCCTCACGCTGGTGAAGGAACGCGGGAAGTGGCAGGTCATCAAGGACACCGTGACCGACGTGCTGCCGTGATCAGAGACTGAAGTCGCCGAGCAGGCTGGCCAGCATCAGGTTGGCGAAGTGGTGGCCGACCTGCTCGCCGCTCAGCGGCCCGTCGTGGTGGTACCACTGGCCCAGCCGGTGGATCGCGCCGAAGTGGTACTGCACCACGATGTCGGCGGGCACGTCGGTGCGGAACAGGCCCGCGCGCTGGCCGTCCTCGACCAGCTCGCGGACCCGTTCGTGGTACTGCCTGCGTTCCGCGCGCACCTGCGCCACCTTCTGCTCGGGGAGCAGGTGCATCGACTGGAAGAAGACCACCGCCTCGTCCAGGTGGGCGATGCTGGTGGCGACGACGTCCACCACGATCGCGTGGATGCGCTGCGGGAGGGGGAGGTCGGACGCGGCGATGGTCTCCATCCGCTGCGTCTGCACCCGCAGCATCCGCGTGTAGATCTCGTGGAGCAGGTCGTCCTTCGAGTCGAAGTAGTGGTACAGCCCGCCCTTGGTCACCCCGGCCGCGAGAACGATCTCGCGGACCGAGGTGCCTTCGAACCCCTTCTGCGCGAACAGGGTGGTGGCGGCGCGCAGCACCCGGTCGCGCACCGTGGCTCCGGTGCCCGATTCGGCGGTCGTGCCGGTCATGCCGGGCTCCTTTCCACGGTCGTAGATGATCACATGTTAGCTGGTACCGCCGAACAGGTTGATCTCCTGCGGGGTTTTGCGCTGCAGGGTGCCCGGGGTGATCGGCCCGTTCTCCCGGTCGGTCACCACCGGCGCCTGGATCTCCGTGGTGGTGGTGTCCGGATTGATCTTGAACACGTAGGCACCGGTGTAGCCGGAGTGCGACTGCTGCGTGTAGCCGAAGGGGGTGAGGCCGGGGCCTTCCAGCGCGCCGGAGCTCATCGCGTCGACGAGCTTCTGCCTGGTGAGGTCCCGGCCTGCCGCCTTGAGCGCCTGGGCGAAGGTGAACGCCTGCACCATGCCGAAGACCACGGTGTTGGTCAGCTGCTCGTTCGGGATGTACTTCTGGTGCACCTCGCGCAGCAGCTTGATCCACGGGTCGTCGGCGCGGCTGACGTCGGGCAGGTAGCCGGTGCCGACCAGGCCGTTGAGCAGCTGCGGGGCGGAGACCTCGGTGCCGCCGCGCTTGCCGAACTCCTGCAGCAGGCCGGTCAGCGTGGCCGGGTCCGCGCCGATGCTGCTGACCACGAACTGCGCCCGGTAGCTGATCTTCGCCGAGGTCAGGATGGACAGCGCGGTGTAGGCGGGCACGCAGGAGCAGACGATGACCTCGGCGCCGGCGTCACGCAGCGCGGAGATCTGCGGCAGCACGTCGGTGTTGGCGGGGTCGTAGCCCTGCCGCGACACGATCTGGTCGGCGATGAACTGGTCGAGACCCTTCTGCGAGTCACGGCCCACGTCGTCGTTCTGGAACATCAGGCCGACCTTCTTGCCCGCCAGGTTCTTCTTGATCCAGTCACCCTGGATCTTGCCCTCGCGGGTGTAGTCCACCTGGTAGCCGAAGGTCATCGGGCTCTTCTGCGGGTCGTCCCACATCAGCGCGCCGGAGGAGACCAGCAGGTCGGGCACCTTCTCGGTGTTGAGGAACTCGATCACCTTCGAGTGCGTGGGCGTGCCGAGGCCGCCGAGCAGCGCGAACACCTGGTCCTGCAGGACGAGCTTCTTGACCACCTCGACCGTGCGGGTGGGGTTGTAGCCGTCGTCCTCGACGCGGTACTCGATCTTGCGCCCGTTGACGCCGCCGTTCTCGTTGATGTAGTCGAACATCGCCCTGGCACCGACCGAGATCCGGCTGTACCCGGGCGCGGCCGGGCCGGTCAGCGGCTGGTGCGTGCCGACCAGCACGCTGGTGTCGGTGACGCCGGGCGAGGTGCCCGAGTCGCCGGCGTCGCCGGTCTGCTGCTCACCGGCCCCGCTGCAGGACGCCAGGGTCAGTGCCGCGGCCAGTGCCGCCGCGACAAGGGTCGTTCTCTTCATCGGTGACCTTCTTCCGTGCTTCGGGAACGGGACAGGCGAGACAGACGAGACAGACGCGTCCACAGTGCTCGGACACCACCCTGGATCCCTTGGGGGAAAGCGAGAACCACAACGATGAGCACCACGCCGTACACCGCGAGCGGCAGGTTGTTGGCGATGTCGGTGCCGAGGTCGAGCGCGTGGGTCAGATCCTCCGACCACGCCTGGAAGTAGACGAGGGCGAGCGCGCCCCAGAGCGCGCCCCACATGCTCCCGATCCCGCCGAGCACCATCGCCGCGAGCAGGCTCAGCGACAGCACCGGGCTGAACGAGCCGGGCGCGGCGGTGCCGAGCAGGAACGCCTGCAGGCCACCGGCCAGCCCACCGCAGACCGCGCTGATCACGAAGGCGAAGATCTTCGTCCGTCCGATGTGGATTCCGGAGAGTTCGGCGGAGACCTCGTCGTCGCGCACCGCGCGCAGCATGCGGCCGAACCGCGAGCGGGTCAGGTTGGCCAGCACCACCAGTGCCAGCAGCACGGTGGTCCACACCACCCACGCCTGCCACTGCGGGGTGGACACGGTGCCCGCCAGCGAAGCGGGCCTGCTGTTCACGGTGAACCCCAGGCCGTTGCTGCCGCCGAGCACCTCGGGGAAGCGCTGGGTCACCGCGGGCAGGCCGACCGCCAGCGCGAGCGTGGCCCCGGCGAGGTAGGGCCCGTGCAGCCGGGCGGCGGCGGCCCCGGCGAGCGTGCCCGCGACCCCGCTGGCCGCCGCGGCGAGCAGCAGGTCGGCCCAGAACGGCAGGCCCGGCACGTAGAGCACCAGCAGCGCCACGGTGTAGGCGCCGATGAACATGAACGCGCCGTGCCCGAGCGAGACCTGCCCGTTGAAGCCGGTGAGCAGGGTCAGCCCGGCCACCGCGATCAGGTAGTAGCCGACGGTGGCCAGCCGGACGTTGGTGAACGGGTCGACCACGAAGCTCAGCGCGACGATCACGGCGAGCGCGGCCAGCGCGAGCAGCAGGTGCCGCACCAGCGGCGGCAGGCCGGCCGAGGTGCGCACCGGGGCCGGGGTGCCCGGCCGGAGCCGGTCGCGCAGGGCGGTGGATTTCTCGGGCATGGGTCAGACCCTCCTGGCGACGGCTTGGCCGAACAGGCCGTTCGGGCGGAGGGCCAGTACCAGCACCAGGATCGCCAGCGCGGCGACGGTCACCAGCTCCGGTCCCAAGTATCCGGACACATAGGACAGTCCGATCCCGACGGCGAAGCCGCCGAGCACGGTGCCCGCCGGGTTGTCCAGCCCGCCGATCACCGCCGCGGTCAGCGCGTAGACGAACACCCCGTCGAGCACGGTGGGGAACAGGAACGGTGGCGTGGCGAGCAGTCCGGCCAGCGCGCCGACGGTGGCGGCGAGCGCCCAGCCGACGGTGAGCATCAGCCCGACCCGGACGCCGAGCATCCTGGCCACCTCCGGTTTGAACGCCGCCGCCCGCAACCGCAGGCCCAGCGAGGTGAACCGGAACAGCACCAGGATGCCCGCCGCGGTGACGAGGACCGCCACCACGGTGAACAGGTTCGAGGCGGAGAACAGGCCGCGGAAGTCGAAGGCGTACGGGAACGACTGCGGCTCGTTGGTCCAGATCATCCCGGAAACCGCCTGCAGCACCATGAGCAGGCCGAGGGTGACGATCACCGGGCTCAGTTCGGTGCGGTTGCGCAGCGGGCGGATCAGCAGCCGCTCGGTCAGCGCGCCCAGCACCGCGCCCGCCGCCAGTGCCACGGCGAAGGCCAGCCAGTAGCTACCGGTGGCCTTGTTCACCGAGTAGGCGAGGTAGGTGGAGATCAGCGCCAGCGCGGGCTGCGCGAAGTTGATCACCCGGGTGGCCCGGTAGATGATCACCAGCGACAGCCCCAGCGCGGCGTAGACGGCGCCGGTGGCGACGCCGTTCACGGTCAGGGCCAGGAAACCGTTCATCGACTGCGGTTCCGTTCGGTCGGGGGGTCAGAAGCCGAGGTAGGCGTGGCGGAGCTGGTCGTCGGCCAGCAGGTCCTCGGCGCGGTCGGTGGCGACCACCTTGCCGAGGGAGAGCACGAAACCGTGGTCCGCCACGGAAAGCGCGCTGCGGGCGTTCTGCTCGACGAGCAGCACGGTCAGCCCGGTCGCCGCGCGCAGGTCTTCGATCACCTGCAGGATCCGCAGGGTGATCAGCGGCGCGAGGCCGAGCGACGGCTCGTCGAGCAGCAGCAGGCGCGGCCTGCTCATCAGTGCCCGGCCGATCGCCAGCATCTGCCGTTCACCGCCGGAAAGCGTGGCCGCGAGCTTGTTCCGCCGTTCGGCCAGCGGCGGGAACAGCTCCAGCACCTCGCGCAGCGCGGCCGCGCGGTCCGCGCGATCGCGACGCCAGAGCGCGCCGAGGCGCAGGTTCTCCTCGACGGTCATTTCGGTGATCACGCCGCCGGTTTCGGGCACGTGCACCAGACCGTTGCGGGTGAGCCGGTCGGCTGGCCAGCCGGTGACGTCGGTGCCGTCGAAGCGCACCCGCCCGCTGTCCGGGGCCACCAGCCCGCCGATGGTGCGCAGCAGGGTGGTCTTGCCCGCGCCGTTCGCGCCCAGCACCGCGGTGATCGCGCCGTCCTTTGTGGACAGGCTGACCGCGTCCAGCGCGCGGACCGCGCCGTAGCTGGTGACCAGGTCCTCGACCTCAAGCACGGCGGGCCCCCGAGACGTCGGCGGTGTCGGTGTCGGCGCCGAGGTAGGCCTCGGTGACCAGCGGGTCGGCGCGGACCTCGGCCGGGGTGCCCTCGGCGATCAGCTCGCCGAAGTTGAGCACCACGATGTGGTCGCACACGCGCATCACCAGGTCCATGTGGTGCTCCACCACCACGACCGAGGTGGTCTCGGTGAAGCGGCGAATGCGCCCGGCGAGTTCGTCGATCTCCGCGGCGGACAGCCCGCTCGCCGGTTCGTCGAGCAGCAGCATGGCCGGTTCGGCGACCAGCGCCCGCGCCAGCGCGACGCGTTTCTGCACGCCGTAGGGCAGCATCCGCGGGATCGCCTTGGCGTGCTGGTCGACCCCGAGTTCGCGCAGCACGTGCATCGCGCGGTCGGTGAGCGCGGCTTCGTCGTGCGCGGCCTTGCGGGTGCCGAAGATGGTGGCGAACCCCTTCGCCCGGGCGTGCCGTTGCGCTCCGGCCATCACGTTCTCCAGCACGGAAAGCCCGGCGAACAGGCCGAGCCCTTGCAGGGTGCGCGCGATGCCGAGGCCGGCGAGTTCCCGCGGGCTGTGGCTGCGCAACTGCTCGCCACGCCAGTGCAGCGACCCCTCCTGGGGGCGGACGAACCCGCAGATCACGTTGAACAGCGTGGTCTTGCCCGCCCCGTTGGGGCCGATCACGCCGACCACCGTCCCCGGCGGTACCGCCATGGTGACCTCGTTCAGCGCGACCAGGCCGCCGAAGCGCACGGTGATCCGGTCGAGCGCCAGCAACGGCGAGGGGGAAGCGATCGTCATTGGTCTCCTCCACGACACGGGTTCCCAATATGTGGAACACCCGATACCGCGCGGTCGGTATGACGCGAAACTATGCGGAACCGGGCATCGGCGTGTCAACCCCTCCGGCGCGGGTCGTGACCGGAGTGTGCCGTGGTGGCGGGGAAAACGCGGTGCTTCAGGGGCGCGGGCCCACCTCCCGATCACCGTCGCGGACCAGGATCGCTTGCACCGGACAGGAATCGGCGGCGTCGAGCACGAGTTCGTCGGGTTCCACCTCCGGCGCGATCGGCTCGGCGTGCTCGGTTTCCAGCTCGAAGTACTCCGGCGCCAGCGCCGCGCACATGCCCGAGGCGATGCAGTCGTCGCCCGAGACCGAAATCCGCCAGCTCATCGGCACCTCACCAGCCCACCGGCATCGTGCGCGGGCCGCGGACGATCATCTGGCTCTTCCAGGCGATGTCGCCCATCGGGTGCAGGCCGGGGAAGCGGGTCAGCAGCGCGCCGAGTGCCTCCTGCAGTTCGAGCCGGGCCAGTTGCGCGCCGAGGCAGTGGTGCACGCCGTGGCCGAAGCCGAGGTGCTGGCCGACTTCGCGGTCGACCTTCAGTTCGTCCGGGCTGCCGAAGCGCAGCCGGTCGCGGTTGGCGGCGCCGACCGCGACCAGTACCGGTTCACCCGCGCGGACCAGCATCCCGCCGACCTCGACGTCTTCGGTGGCGTACCGCGGGAACGCGGCACCGGCGCCGAGCGGGACGAAGCGCAACAACTCTTCGACGGCGTTGTCCAGCAGGTCGGGATTCTCCCGCAGCTTGGCCAGTTCGCCGGGGTTCTCGCAGAGCACGTAGACGAAGTTCGGGATCTGCGAGGCGGTGGTCTCGTGCCCGGCCACCAGGATGCCGACGCAGAGGTCGACCAGTTCCAGTTCGGACAGCCGGTCCCGGACGTCGCGGGCTTCGATCAGCGCGGTCATCAGGTCGTCGGCCGGTTCGGCGCGGTGCTGGGCGAGCAGGCCGGCCATGTACTGGCGGATCTCCTCCTGGTTGCGGTCGAACTCCTCGAGGGTGAGCCCGGCGGTGGAGAGCAGGCGATCGCTCCACACGCGGAAGCGCGGCCGGTCCTCGGCCGGCACGCCGAGCAGTTCGCAGATGACGGCGACCGGGATCGGCAGCGCGTAGTGCTCGACCAGGTCGACGGGCGGTCCCATGGTGACCATGTCGTCGAGCAGGGAGTGGGCGAGTTCGCGCACGCGGGGCCGGAGGGCTTCGACGCGGTGCTTGGTGAACGCCTTCGCCACCAGCGTGCGCAGCCGGGTGTGGTCCGGCGGGTCCATGGCGAGGATGCCGTTGTTGCGCTGGGAGGGCGCACTCCTTGGCGCGTCGTGGAATTCGGCCGCCGCGCGGCTGAACCGGCGGTCGCCGAGGACCAGGCGGGCGTCGGCGTAGCGGGTGGCGAGCCAGGCGGGTTCGCCGTAGGGCAGCTTGACCCGGAGCAGGCCCTCGCGCTCGCGGGCCTCGGTGTAGGCGCTGTCGAGTTCGAGGCCGTCGGTCTGGTTGAACGGATAGGTGACGGGTTCGGCGCTGGTCATCCGGGACCCCCGTTGATCGTCGTTGTAAGCACTTGCTCACAACGTACGACCCGGTCACTCCTCGCGTCAACGTGATCACTGGGCGCAGAGGCGATACGGTGGGGCGGTGACCGGACGACGCCCGCGCCGGGACGCGGCGGCGACCCGGCAGGCCCTGCTCGACGCGGCCGAGGTCCTCTTCGCCGAGCGCGGTTTCGACCGCACCACGGTGCGCGAGATCGCGCGTCAGGCCGACACGAACCAGGCACTGCTGTTCCGCTACTTCGGCTCGAAAGACGCCCTGTTCGAAGCGGTCGTCGCCCGCCGGGGACGCCAGCGGCTGGCTAAAGGGGCGCCGGAAACGCTGGTGGAGGACACGCTGCGCGGCATCCTGGCGCCGGAGTCGACCGCGCACCACTCGCTGGAAACCCTGCTCCGCTCCACCGGCAACGACAACGCGGCGGCGACCATCCGGCGTGAGGTGGGGGAGGAGTACAGCCACGCGCTGGCCGCCCTCACCGACGCCCCGAACGCCGACCTACGGGCGGACCTGGTCCTGGCGTGGATCCTGGGGATCGGCCTGCTGCGGCACATCGCCCCCAAAGACCCCCTGACCGACGCGGACCCGGATGAGGTCGTCGACCTGGTACTGGCCTCCGTCCGCTCCCTACTGGAACGCTCCAACTAACCCGCCCCCGCCTGCCCGAGTGTGGAACTCGCCTTCCTGAACGTGGGTTTCGACTACCTGAGTGTGGGGTTCGGCTACCTGAGTGTGTAACTCGCGTGCTGAGGGCGGGGTTCGAGTGTCACGCTCGTGCATGCGAACCACACACTCCTGCATCCGAAGTCCACGTTCGGGCGCCTGAGTTCTACGTTCAGGTAGGCGAGTTCCACACTGGCGTGCCTGAGTTTCGCGGTCGGGTGGCTAGGGGGTTTGGGTGGTCTGGTGGGTGTGGGCTTCGGGGACCATGACGGGGTCCAGGGTGGGGTGGAGGTCGGCGGCGCGCGTCCAGTGGTCGGCGGCATCCTTCGGGCGACGGTCGTCGTGGGCTACGTTGCCCAGGCCGGTTTCGGCGCGGGCGGCTTCATAGGTGCTGCCGCATTCCAGGCTGCGGTCGCGCGCGGCGAGGTAGGTGGCGCTCGCCTCGGTCAGGTGGCCGGTCAGGTGGTGGATCCGCGCCTCGGCGTTCAAGGCCATGGCGGCGTCCATGTCCAAGCCGAGGCGGTCGAAAACCGAGAGGGCGAAAGCGAGGTCCCCCAAGGCGCCCGCGTAGTCGGCCAGTGCGGTTTTCACGATCGCCAGGCCACGCGTCGTAATGGCGGCGTTGCGGTCGCTGCCGGTGCGCTGGTAGAAGTCACGGGCCGTGCGCAGGCCATCCAGCGCCGCGTCGTGGTTGCCTCGGTAGTGTTCGACCCACGCGAGGTTGCTCAGTCCAGTGTGGACACCGTGTTGATCGTCCAAACGCGAATAGAGCGCGAGTGCGCGGCGGTAGCTGTCGGCGGCGTCGTCCAGGTCGCCTCGGTCGCTGAAGGCCATGCCGAGGTTGTTCAAGGTGGTCGCCTCGGCCCAGGCATCGCCGTCCGCGTGGGCGGAGGCGGCTGCCCGCTTGCAGGTCCGGAGCCAGGGGTCCCACAACTTCGCGAGGAAGAAATAGCCCCGCAGCGTGAACGCGAGTTTCCAGCAGTGCGAGTGGAAACCGCGGTCACCGGCCAGCAGGCACAGGGCCACCAGGTGCGGCCATTCCTCACGCAGCCAGGAAATGGCACCGGCTTCGTCGTGGATCTCCGGCTCCCTGGGCTTATCCGTGAAAGCGAAGTCCGGGCGGAAGCGTTGCGGGGCAATGAACTGGTCGGCGCGGACCGCGGAGAACAGGGCCGCTTCCAGCAGGCGGAGCAGCGCGGCGTCCCGTTCCCGGTCGCTGATTTCGGTTTCGGCCTGGGCGCGGACGAAGGTCCGGAGCAGGTCGTGCATGCGGTACCGCCCGTCGAGTTCGCTGAGGAGGTTGCTGGCCAGCAGGTGCTCCAGCGCGTCCTCCACCTCGCCGCCCGCCAGCGCGGCGGCGCACCAGTGACCGAGGTCGGCCCCGGGGTAGAGGGTGAGCAGCGCGAGCAGGCGCCGCCGTGGCGCCGGAAGGTCGTCGTAGGACACGCGGAAAGCAGCCGCGACGTCACGCTCGCCGTCGTCGAGGGCGGCGATCCGCGCGGGTTCGTCGGCCAGGCGCCGGTTCAGGTCGGCCACCCGCCACGACGGCCGCGAGCGCAGTTTGGCCGCGGCGATCCGGACAGCCAGCGGGAGCCTGCCGCAGCGCTCGACGACCGAGTCGACCTCGGGGCTCGTCTCGTCCCTGGCGCAGACCGCGCGGAACAGGGCGGCGGCTTCGTCCGGTGACGGCAGGTCGAGCGCGACGTGGCTCGCCTCGTCCAGCGCCGCCAAGTGATGACGGCTGGTCACCAGCACGCGGCAAGCCTGTTCCGCGGGCACCAGCAGCCGGACCTGTTCGGCGCTGCGGGCGTTGTCCAGCACCAGGAGCAGCGCCCGGCCACGGGTGCGGTCGCGGAAGAGCGCGGCCCGATCGTCGGTGTGGGCGGGAATCCGCTCGCCGCGCACACCGAGCAGGCGCAGGAACCGGTCCAGTGCCTCGCCCGCGCTGACCGGTGCGGCACCCGGTGTGTGCCCGCGAAGGTCCAGGAACAGCGTGCCCCCGGCGAAGTCGCCCTGGATTCGGTGTGCCGCCCGCAAAGCGAGCGCGGTCTTGCCCACCCCCGCCATGCCGTGCACCACGCACACCGACGGCCCGCCGAAAACCGGCTCTCGCAGCGCTGCCTCGATCGAAGCGAGCTCGGTGGTGCGCCCGACGAACTGCGCGGTGGCCGGGGGCAGAGTGGACAACGCGGACTCCGGTGGCGCCGCGATGGGCACCAGCGCGGCCAGCGTGCCACCCGAGCCGAGTTCGGTGTCGCACAACGCCGCCAGCGCGGTGTTCGGGTTCGCCACCCCGGTTTCGACCTTGCTCAGGTAGCCCTTGCTGTAGTGCACCCGGGACGCGAGTTCGGTCAGCGACAACCCGGCTGCCTGCCGCAGCCTGCGCAGTTCCGCGCCGAACGCCGGATCGCCGGCCATGCCACCCCCACCCTCGCCCGCCGCCCAGTATGGCGGGCAGGAGGTGCGGGCGACAGCGGTACTCAACGCGCACGGTGCACCGCGGTGGTTTCCACGGGCACGGACGCCGGTTCACCGGTCATCGCCACGCCCAGCACCACGCCGAACGCGGTGAGCCAGGCACAGAGCCGGAACAGGGTGGGCAATGGGCAAAGAATTTTCATCACTACTCCAGCCGACGCGGGGTTACGGATCTTCTTCCGAGTCCAGCGTGCGGTCTTCGAGGCCCGGCCCAGAAGGGGTTTCGTGTTTCCAGCCGGACAGGAAACAGGCACGGCCGAGCAGGCCGAGCCGCCGGTAGGTGGCCACCGCGTCCCCCAGCAGGGCGTGGCCTTCCTCGACGCGGCCCATGATCACCAGGCACCGCCCGAGCCCGGACTGGGCGTCCGCGATGGACATCACCGCGCCGATCTCCGCGGCGATGTCGAGCCCCTCGGTGAAGTAGCCCTCGGCCGCGGCGAGGTCGCCCAGGTCGAGGTGGATGCTGCCCAGCCGGCACAGCACCTCGGCGTGCCCGGCCCGGTCGCCGCCGAACAGCTGCCGCGCCTGGCCCAGTGCCGCGAGCGCGCCGTCGATGTCGGCGGTCGCGTGCCGCGCCCCGCCCAGGTAGGTCAGCGCGTTGGCCTGGCCGTTGGGGGAGCCGACCTCGCGGTAGATCTCGTACGCCTCGCTCAGGCAGGTGATCGACGCCGGGTAGTCCTCGAGCGCGACCGCCGTCCGGCCGAGGTTGCACAGCGAATGCGCCCGGCCGATGCGGTCGCCCAGTTCGGTGTGCAGCGCGAGCGCCCGGTGGTGCTTCTGCACGGCGTCCTCGTATTCGCCGACCGAGTGCAGGACCCGGCCGAGGTTGTTCAGCGACTGCGCCTGCCCCAGCCGGTCACCGAGCTTGCGGTAGCACCCGTAGGCGTGGCGGTGGTGCTCCATCGCCATGTCGAAGTTGCCGGTGCGGTGCTGCAGCCGTCCCATGGTGGCCAGCGTGTGCGCCAGGCCCTGGCGATCACCCAGCTCCAGGTAGAGGTGGTAGGCCCGGGTGACCCCGGCGCCCGCCTCGGCGTAGTCGCCGCTGCGGCCCCGCACGTTGGCCAGCCGGTCCAGCGAGTGCGCCTGCCCGAGGTGGTGCCCGAGCTTGCCGAACAGCGTGTAGGCCTCGGTCAGGCAGGTGGTCGCGGCGTCGAAGTTCTCCACGCGGTAGTAGACGTGCCCCAGTTCGGTGAGCACGTGCCCGGTGCCCAGCCGTTCGCGGTGCTCGTCGAAGAGCTTGAGCGCGTGGGTCAGGTTGGCGATGGCCGCCGGGTAGTCGCCCCGCCGGTAGTGCGCGCGGCCCAGTTCGGTCAGCGCCTGGGCGTGCCCGAGCGGATCACCGAGTTCGCCGAACAGCTCGCAGGCGCGCGTCAGGTTCGTCATCGCCGGTTCGTAGTCGCCGGTGAGCAGCTGCATGGCGCCGAAGTCGGTCAGCGCCCACGCCTCACCCGCGGCGCAACCCTTGCGGTGCGCCACCTGAGCCGCGGTTTGGTGGATTTCCAGCGCACGGTCCCAGTGCCCGTGACGGCGCAGGAACGGGTGCAGCGCGTGCGAGAGGCTGATCGCGTACTCGGCGTACCCGTGCATCGCCGCGTGGTCCACGCAGACGGTGAAGTTGGCCAGCTCGGTGGCCAGCCATTCGGCGGCGCGCCGGTCGGAACTCAGGTCGGGCATCGTGGCGGGCCGCTCGAAGGCGATGACGTACGGCGGTTTGCGGTGCGCGGCCATGGCCGCCCCGGCTTCGGCCGCGGTGTGGGCGTAGTACCCGAGCAGGCGGGCCACCGCGGCGGCGTCCTCGCCTGCCAGCGACACCGCGTACTGCCGGATCAGGTCGTGCTGCCGGTAGCGGCCCGGGCTCGGCTCCTCGACCAGGTGGTTCAGGTAGAGCGCGTCGAGGTTGAACCGGGTTTCGTCCGGGTCGGCGTCGTCCAGCGCGGCGGCGGCGTAGAGGTCGAACTCGGTGCCCAGGTGCAGGCCGAGGCGGCGGAACAGGCGCTGCTGGCCGGGCGTGAGGTCCCGGTAGGACAGCTCGAAGGCGGCGCGGACCGACCGGCTGCCCGCGAACAGCTCGCCCAGCCGGTCGCGGGACCCGGTCAGCTGCTCGGCGAGGTAGTCCACCGTCCAGCTGGGGTGGCTGCGCAGCCGCCCGGCGGTCAGCGCGATGGCCAGCGGCAGCCGCCCGCACAACCGCATCAGCCGGGCCACCGCGTCGGGGTGGTGCCCGCTGGACGGGGTCCTGGTCAGGCGGGAGAACATCGCCACGGACTCGTCGATCGGCAGCAGGCCCAGGGTGAGCGGGTGCAGGTCGTCGAGCCCGGCGAGCCGCTGGCGGCTGGTGAGCACCACCAGCACGCCCGGCGCGCCCGGCAGCAGCGGGCGCACCTGGTCGTGGTTGGCCGCGTCGTCCAGCAGGAGCAGCACCCGCTTGCCCGCCATCCGGTCGCGCCACATGCCGGCGCGTTCGTCCAGCCCCGCCGGGATCTGCTCGGCGGCCACCCCGCAGCCCAGCAGCAGGGCCTGCAGCGCGTCGGCGGGATCGACCGGGCGCTGGGCGGCGCAGTGCCCGTGCAGGTCGAAGAAGTAGAGGCCGTCGGGGTAGTCGGCGGCCAGCTGGTGGGCCAGGTGGACGGCAAAGGCGGTTTTGCCGACGCCGGGCATGCCGTCGATGGCGTAGATGGTCACCGAGTCGGCGGCGCGCCCGTCCGGGGTGATCAGTTCGTCGAGCTGGTCCGCCCGGCCGGTGAAGGCGGGGATGTCCCGCGGCAGGGTGACCGTGGTGGCCAGCAGCGGTTGCGGCGCGGTGCCCGGGACCGGCAGCAGGCCGGGGCGCGGGCCCAGTTCCGGGCGCGGGTGCGTGGGCACGCCGTGGAACAGCCGCAGCAGTTCTTCGATCCCGGCCTCGGTGAGTTCGGCGACCAGGAAATGGTCGGCGCAGCGCGGTTGCAGAAAGCGCGGGATTTCGTCGATCGACCGACCGGGCAGTACGACCGGGAACAGTTTCCGCACCCAGGTTTCGCGATCCTGGTGCAGCCGGTCGCGCAGTTCGGCGGCCTCGCTGCGGACGCCGGGATTGCGGTGGCATGCGCCGGTCCCGTCCCCCGCTCCCCGATATCCGGGCGACGCGATCACCACCACGAAGTCGGCGAGATCGATCTGCTCGTGCATCCAGGCGTACCAATCCCGGCGCTGTCCGGTGTACCAGGCGTCGACGTGCACTTCGACGCCGGAACGGGTCAGCAGTGCGCAGAACGCGAGCACCTGTTCCTGGTGCTCGGCGCAATCGTGCGCATAGGAAACGAATATTCGTGGTGTTTCCCGTTCCGGGCCGGTGTCCGCGTTCACGGCGTCCACAGGCGCCCCCTCGATTTTCCCCTCGGTGCCTACGCTGAGTGCGAAACCTAGCAAGGACTCGGGGGCGGGGCCAATTCCTCCCCGGATTCCACCCACGGGTACCGAAGGTCATCCGGATGTCGTAACGCGGACTGCACCCGGTTCAGGAATCCGCCGGTGCGTGGAAGTGGCCGAGCACGGCCTTGATCGCGTCGCCCGCGGCCGGGGTCAGGTGCCGGGCCTGAGCGGCCTGGGCCAGTTCGGGATCCGGCCGGAAGGCGGGCTCTTCGGTCGTCTTGGTGTGGAAAGGCTGCTCCAGGCGCGTTTTCACCGCGCCGCCGAGCCGCAGGAGGCTGGCTTCGAAGTCGTTCAGCGACTCGGGGAGCTCGGCGGCCAGCACCTGTGCGGGCAGGGGGACCGGGCGGTAGTCGGTGCGCGGGTGGGACAGCAGCGGCAGGCAGGCCAGCAGGTCGTTGGCGTCTCGGTCACGGACGGTCAACGGCGGGAGGTGTGGCGCGAACCGGTTGCGCACGGTTTTCGGAATGGCTGAATGATCGTAAAAAGTGTTGTCGATCGTGCCTTTCGGAATGAGCGGGGAAACCGCGACCGCGGGCACCCGGACCCCGCTGACCCGGAAGTCGAATCCGTTCTCCGCCGGAGGCAGTGGGCTGAGGTGCTGCCGCGGCGGGACGTGGTCGAAAAAGCCGCCGTGCTCGTCGTAGGTGATCAGGAAAAGGGTCTTCTCGAACACCTCGGGACGGGCGGCGAGCGCGTTGTAGATGCGGCCGATCAGCGCCTCGCCGGCGGTGAACCCGGCATCGCCGGTGGTGTTGTTCGCCGGGTGCTGACTGTTGCCGGGGCCCAGGCCATAACCGTGATCGGGTTCGACGAACGAATAGGCCGGCAGCCTGTCCTGTGCGATGTCTTCGAGCAGCTCGCCCATTCCACGGAAGTTGTCGCGCCGATCGGTCCACAGTTTCCAGAACGCCCACACCTGGGCGATGCCGTCGTGGTAGACCACCCAGTCCCGGTCCGCCTCGGACAGTTGCTCGAAGATCGTGCGGTTGCCGTAGAACCGGGCCTCGATGTCGACCGTGCCGTCCGAGGTCGCCGCGTGCGCGAAGTTGCGGTTCGGCCAGGTTTCCCCGGGTACCGCGGCGAACCACCGGGTGAGCACGGCGAATTCCTTGGCCAGCTGGGACAGGACCGGGGTCCGCGACTCGGGCAGGCACCGCATGATGTCGGTGGCGCGGGCCGGGATCGGCGCCGGTGCCCCGGTGAGCCAGCGCCAGAACCGCGTGAGGAGACCCGTGGGCGCCGGGCGGCCGAGGGAGTCCGCATAGGACTGGATGAACCCGCGCATCCGGGGCAGGGCCGGGGTGTTGCCGTAGATCTGCCGCCGGACGGCTTCGTACGAGTGTCCGGGGTCGACGCCGAGTGCGGCCGTCGCGTCCGCGGTGGCGGGCACCAGCGCCGAGCGGCGTGCCGCGGGGTCGATCGGGCAGAGCGCCCCGGCCGCGGACTCGAAACCCGGGTCGGGGTGGTCGAGGAACCCGAGCAGGTGGTCGAAGGACCGGTTTTCCATCATCAGCACGATGACGTGGTCGACTGACGCGTTCACACCCGCTGAGTCGTGTGCGCGAGCGCCGGTGTGACGGCCGGCCGGGGTGGTGACCGAGCGGGAACGGTCCGTCACCGGCCGGACCGTTCCCGCGCCGGCTCAGCCGGTGACGTCGAGGTGGGCGGGCACCGGGGTCGGTTTCGGTGCCTTGCCGCCCGCCTGCGGCTTGTCGCCGGCCGGCTTGGGGGGTGTGCTCGGCTCGGGACCGCCGGCACCGGCCTTGGCGCAGGTGGCCGAGGCGATGTCGAGCGACTGGGCCTTGCCGAGCAGCTTCGCCGACACCGCGGTCACGGTGAGGGTGCCGTCGTCGTTCTTGGCCTGCTTGTTCACCACCAGTTCCAGCAGCGGGGCCAGCGGCACGGTGGTGTTCGGCGGCACCTGGTCCAGCTTGACCGCCTTGCCGCCGACCTTCAGGTTCGCGATCGACACCGAACCCTTGCCCTCGCGGCACTCGGCCTTGACCACCTCGGCGCTCAGCCCGGGCAGGGCCGCCGCGCCGGGGAGCACGCCGAGGTCGAGGGCGAGGCCCGCGACGCTGGACTTGGCGTGCGAAGGCTTCACTTCGGCGTTGAGCGCCTTCGCGCTGACCAGCGACGGCCCGGCATCCGGCAGCGCCACCGAGGCGAGCGACTCCTGCCCGGGCCCGGCGATCGACGGTGTGCGGGGGATCTTGGCCAGTCCGGCCGCGGCGATCGCGTACGCGGACTCGGCCGGGGTGGCCGAGGCGGGCGAAGCGGTGAGGGCCAGTCCGGCCGCCACCGCGCAGGCGAGCACACCGGTAGTGCGTGGGGACAAGGGAAGGACCTCCAGGTTGGACGCAGGGTGAACGAATGCTGGGTGAACGAACGCTGTGGACCTCAGGAGATGAGCACGACGGTGCCGAGCGGGAGTTCCACGAGGCGGTCGAGTGCCTCGCGGGTGACCCGCAGGCACCCGTCGCTGGTGGCCTTGCCGACGAAGCTGTCGTCCGGCCAGGTGTGCAGCCCGACCGTGCCGGGGCCGCCGCCGAAGGTTTCGTGTGAATCGGAATGGCTGCTCAGCGGCAGCACGATCGGGCTGTAGGTGTTCACGCTCTCTTCGATGGAAGCGAGGATGAACGCCCGGCCGGTGGGGGTGGGGTGTTCGGGTTTCCCGATGCCGATGCTCCAGGAACCGGTGGGTTTACCGGCTTCGAGGATTTCCAGCCGGAATTCGGCGAGGTCGACATCGACCTGGAAATCGTTCTGCGCCGATTCGACGCTTTCCGGGGTGGCGTGCAGCCAGCCGGTGGCGCCGTTGGGGCGGGTGGGCAGCAGCACCTGCGCCCAGTCGCCCTGCCGGGCGACCACCGGCACCCAGGTCGGCGAGCCCACCTGGGTCACCGGCAGCCGGGCGATCGCTTCCGCGCCGGGTGCGCGGTAGATGACCGCGTCGGCCTTGGGGTGCAGCACTTCGCCGCCGGTGGGGATGGTGGGGGACGGGTCGGCGGGCGCGGTGGCGAGGTCGCCGAAGGTGGTGGCCTCGGGCAGCGCGGCGAGTGCTTCGGGGGAGGGCGGTGGCGGAACCGCGGGGGCGGCGGCCCCGCCACCATCGGCGCTGCCGCAGCCCGAGAGCGGTAGCACCAGCACCAGTGCGACGAACGCGAAAACCGCACGAAGGCGCGCTCGACCGCAGGTGGTCGGCAATTCGGTCATCAAACCTGTCCTTGCGCAGAGTCATCCGCATCGGGGTGGCGGATCCGGGACGGCTATTGCTAACACCGGCACCCGGTGCCGATCAATGGCGGCCGATTTCCGGGCAACCGCTCCGGCCTGCGGTTTTTCGGTGTTTTCCCAGGTCGCCGAGTTCATCCTTTCGGGGCCGGGATTTCTCTTTCCGTAACGCGCCGGAAAAACACACTCTGAGTATCGGTTCCTGCGTCCATTCCGGAGAGCGCCCGCGAATTGCCCGGCCCGCCTGATCACGGGGAGTGGTCGCCGGTCGACCGTCCCCGGCCCGGCGGGTGGTGCCGAAGTGCTATGGTCATCTAGTGTCTTAGTTGAGTAGAACAATTGGGAGGTGGCCGTGATCGAGTTCCGGGTGGACCGGGCGCTCGGCCTCCCCGCGTACCTGCAGCTGGTCCGGCAGGTCAGGGAGGCGCTGCGGCTCGGCTGGCTGCGGCCGGGGGACCGCTTGCCGACGGTGCGGGACGTGGTCGCCAGCAGTGGCGTCAACGCCAACACCGTGCTCAAGGCGTATCGCGAACTGGAGCACGCGGGGCTGGTCGAAGCCCGTCAGGGGTCGGGCACCTTCGTCCGCGCCTCGCTCGGTTCGGTCGACGCCGCGGTGATGGCGGGCCTGCGCGACCGCCTCACCGAATGGGTGACCGCGGCCCGTGCGGCCGGTTTGGAGGACGAGGACGTGGACGCGTTGATGCGAGCGGTGCTCGCGGGGGAGACGGACAACCGAGTGGAGGGCGCATGACCGCCGTGGTGGACCGGCCGGGTACCGCGATCAGCGTGGACCGGCTGGCGAAGAGCTTCCGCGGCCCGCTGCCGCGGCGAGGGGTGAACGAGGCGCTGCGGAGCTGCTCGTTCGACCTGCCGGTGGGCAAGGTGGCCGCGCTCGTCGGCGCGAACGGGGCGGGCAAGACGACGCTGCTCACCGTGCTCGCCGGCCTGCTGGCCGGGGACGACGGGAAGGTGGCTGTCGCCGGGCGGACCGCCTTCGTCGCCCAGGAGAAACCGGTGTACCGGCACCTGACCGCGCTGGACATGCTCGGCGTCGGCGCCCGGCTGAACCTGGTCTGGGACCAGGACAAGGCGCGGAGGTGGCTCGACCGCTTCCGGGTGCCACTGGACCGGCCCAGCGGCAGGTTGTCCGGCGGGCAGCGCACGCAGGTCGCCTTCGCGGTGGCTCTGGGTTCGCGGCCGGACGTGCTGCTGCTCGACGAGCCGCTGGCCGAACTCGACCCGCTGGTCCGCCGCGAGGTGATGGCCGACCTGCTGGTCGAAGTCCAGGAATCCGGGATGACCGTGGTGCTGTCCACGCACGTGGTCGGCGAGCTCAGCGGGGTGGCCGATCACCTGCTGCTGCTCGACGACGGGCGGCTGGTGCTGGCGGGCGAGCTCGACGACCTGCTCGCCGGGCACGTCCGCTGCACCGGGCCGCGGGCGGAGGTGCCACCGGTGGCCGGGACCGTGATCGAGGCCAAGCACCAGGAGCGCCAGTCGAGCTTCCTGGTCGAACTGCCCGCCGGCGAGGTGCCGCGCGGGATCGCCGAGCCGTGGACCTCGCGGCCGGTCAACGTCGAAGAACTGGTGCTGGCGCGGCTGGCGCGGCGAGGGGAACGAGGATGAGCGTGATCACCGAAAGCACCGAGCCGCGGACGCGGAGCCGAGTCGGCTGGCCGGACCTGCTCTGGGTGACCTGGCGGCAACACCGCGCGCTGCTGCTCACCTCGATCCTGCTGACCCTGGTGGGGATCGCGCTGGCCCTGTCGATGACCGGGCTGCTCGCGTCCAGGAACCAGCCGATGGTGTCCCTCCTCGGCTTCGACGCGCTGACCACACCGGCGCGGTGGGTGCTGCTGGCCGAGCAGGGGTTCGGCGTGTTCATCGCGGTGTTCTGGGCGGCCCCCCTGGTCTCCGCGGAGTACGAGCGGCGGACGAACCTGCTCGCGTGGAGCCAGGACGTGTCGCCGCTGCGCTGGCTCACCGGCAAGGTCGCGCTGTTGCTGCCGATGGCGCTGGTGCTGGCCGGTGCGGTCGGGTTCGCCGGGAAGGTGGTGGCCGACCACTACCACCACGACGACAACTTCCGGCAGTTCGACGCGGCGGTCTTCGAGGCCTCACCACTGCTCCAGGTGGGTTTCGCGGGGTTCGGCTTCGCGCTCGGGCTGGCGTTGAGCGTGATCACCCGCCGCACGGTGCTGTCCATGGCGCTGACACTGGGGATCTTCGCGGTGGTCCGGTTCGCGCTGATCCCGGCCCGCCCGTACTACCTGACGCCCGAGCGCGACTTCCACCCGATCGGCCAGCCTGGCTGGCTGGTCACCGAGCACGACATCTGGCTCGACGCGGGTTACCTGAACACCGCCGGTGAGCAGCTCGAGTTCCCGCCGGTGTGCCAGAACCTGGGCTCCGGCGTGCCAGGCGGGCGTGATGAGTGCCTACGGGGACAGGGCATCGTGGGTGTCTACTACGACTACCAGCCGGCTGGACGGGTGCCGGTGTTCCAGCTCATCGAGTTCGGCGTCTACGCCGCGCTGGCGGCGTTGCTGTTCGTGGTGACCTGGCGGGTGGTCCGGCGGGTGCAAGGCTAGGGAGCGGCCCGGTGGCAGGCGTGGTTTGGTGTGCGGCATGTCGTCCTCCGACCAGCGGGAGCTGGAACGCGCGCTCGGCGTGCCGGTCACCGCCTGCCCCCGGGCCGGGGAGTTCCACAACCTGCACTACCGCGCCGACGGGATCTTCATCAAGGTTCTCGACAATCCCGAGTGCCACCGGCACGCCGTCCAGGCCGCGCCGCTCGCCGAGGAACTGGTGCCGCGCACCCCGCGGCTGCTCGGGCACGGCGACCTGGGCCCGGACCGCTGGTGGCTGTCCTATGAGTGGGTCGACCTGGCCCAGTTCGAACCGGCCCCGGCGGCGGTCGAGACGGCGGGGGAGATGCTCGGCCACCTGCACCGGGCGTCAGCGGGCATGGGACTGGACGATCGGCTGGACCGCCTGGACCTGCGTACCGAGATCGACCATCGGCTGTCCGTGCTGGACCGGATCGACGGCGCGGCCGCCGACCGGGTCCGGAAGGTGCGCGACCGGTTCGACGGCGTCGAGCTGACCGGGCAATCGGTGCTGCTGCACGGAGACGTGCACTGGAAGAACTTCGGGGTGGACGCCGACGGCCGGATCTGGTGGTTCGACTGGGAGGACGCCGGTTACGGCCACCCGCTGCTCGACTTCGGTGAGCTGGCGGACTTCCCGCTGTCCGAACCGGCCGTCCGCGACGCCTTCCTGCGCGGGTACCACCGGCACGCCGAGCCGGTGTACCCGTGGCCGGAGGCGATGTCGCTGGTCCGCCTGCACACCGCGGCCGGTGTGCTGGTCTACGCGCTCGCGCGGGACCTGCCGAAGTTCGCGCAGCAGGGGTACGCGCTGCTGGCGGCCCTCGAGGCGTCCCCGGGGGCATGAAGGTTCTCTCATCTGCCGCTCACCAGGCCGTCATGCGAGGTCAGGACGGTGGAACGGGTGAGAACCGAGCTGAGCCTGCTCACCGGGGAACCGGCGGGTGAACTGCTGACCGCGGTGGTCGGCCAGGCGGGCGGCACCCTGCTGGACTGGGCCGCCACGCAGGTCGACCACCAGCCGCGTGGCCGGACCACCGTCGGCTACACCGCCCGCGTGCGGTGGGGCGACGGCACCGAGACCGGTGAAACCTTCGGCGCGTGCTCCGGGCCGCTGCCCGAGGGCGTGGTCCGGTTGAGCGACGGGGTCACCGACATCGGCGTCTGGCGGTTCCCGTTCGATCCGGAACTGCCCGCGTTGCGCACCGCCTTCGACCCCGTGGGCATGCGGCGCCTGGTCGAAACGCCGGACTGCGTTGCGATGGCGAGGTCCACCTGCGGGTGCGGTCGTACCGGCCACGGCGGCGTGCGGTGATCGAGGTGACCACGCCCGACCGGCGGCGCGTGTTCGTGAAGGTGGTGCGGCCATCCCGGGCCCGTGACCTGCACGAACGTCATCGCCTGGCGGCTTCGGCCGCGGTCCCGCAGTCACTGGGCTGGACCGGCGACGGACTGGTGCTGCTGGCCGGGCTGCCCGGCCGGACACTGCGCCAGGAACTGCTGTCCGACGACGTGGTGACCCTGGACGCCGGGAGTGTGGTGTCGGCATTGGACAGTCTGCCGCCGGAACTCGCGACCGGGCCCCGGCGCCGCACCTGGGGGCAGAAAGCCGGTCACTACGCCGAAGTGATCGCCGCCGCGGCACCGGAGTTCGCCGGACGGGCCAGGGCGGTGGCCCGTGCGGTCGACCACGACCGTCCACAAGGGCCGGACGTGCCGGTGCACGGTGATCTGTACGAGAACCAGTTGATGGTGCGCGACGGCCGGGTTACCGGCCTGCTCGACATCGACGGGGCCGGGCGCGGCGAGCGGCTCGACGACGCCGGTTGCCTGCTCGGTCATCTCGCCGTGCTGGCCCAGCTTCGGCCTCTCCGTGAAAAGTCCATTTTGGACGTAGGCGCGACTCTGGAAAAGAGGTTCACCGCGGATCTCGACCGGGAGGCGCTGGCTCTTCGTGCGGCGGCCGTGGTGTTGTCCCTGGCCACGGGACCACATCGCGTGCAGGAGGCCGACTGGCGGCACCAGACCGGGCGGCGCCTCGCGCTCGCCGAACGGCTACTGGATGAAAAGTCCTTCACCCGCAATGGGGTGGCCGTTTCATCTTCGGCCTGAAAACTGGGTCTTGTCAGCGAGGAAAGGAAGTCAGAGATGAACAAGCGACCGTGGCTCATCGCCGGAGCGACCATCGCGCTCGCCGGGTTCGGCACGGCGGTGGCCACCGCCGACAGCGGCCCGACGCTCAACGACCCGCAGCAGGCACCCGTGGTGCAGCAGGTCGACGCGCCCCCGGCGCCCCCGGTGGCGGTGGATCAGTCGCCGGAGTCCGCCGACTCGCCCGCGGCTTCGCCGGTCGACTCGGCCGATTCCGCCGCGGACTCGCCGGACGACGCGGCTCCGGGCCAGCCGGGCGCGGGCGACCAGGGTGACGACACCGCGAACACGGCCGACAGCCCCAACTGATCCGGGGTCAGCCCCAGTGCGCGGGCCGGGCCAGGGACGGCGGCAGCTTCGTGCTGCCGTCGCCCTTGGCGGCGTCCAACTGGGACTGGATCAGGAAGATGCTCTCGGTGAGATCGGCGCCACGCACGTCCGCGTCACGGAAGTCGGCGCCGATCACGTCCGCCAGCCGCAGGTCCGCACCCCGCAGATCGGCGGCGATCAGGTAGGCGCCCCGAAGGTTCGCGCCCGTGAGGTTGGCGTTCTTCAGCCTGGCGCCGATGAGATCCGCGCCACGGTGGTTCTTCTTCTTGCCCTTCACCGAAGCGCGGGCGAGTTCGCTGGCCCGCAGCAGCAACGCGTTCGCTTCGCCGCGCAGGCTGTCGACGTCGGTCTCCCGCAGTTCGGCCGGATCTTCCTTGGTGCGCAGGTCGATCCGCTCGCGGAGCTCGCTCAATCCGTTGTGGACCGGATGCGCCTGGGGCAGGTCCAGTGCCGCGGTCAGGTAGTACAGCAGCTCGTGCAGGTGCCGCATGACCGGGAAGACCTCGAACATCAGCTTCGCGGTCTCCGGTGCCCGGCGCCAGTCTCGGCCGCCGAAGGTGATCTGCGAGACCTTCTGCCCGGCACCGAAGCAGTCGTACACCGTGCACCCGGGCATGCCGCGCGGGCGCAGTTCGGTGTGGATGCCGCAGCGGAAGTCTTCGCGCAGGTTCACGCACGCCCGGCCGGCGGGCTTGTCCATGGCGAAATCGGCGGATTTCGCGAAGGCCGGTGCCACGCAGCACAGGGCGAAGCACCGCGCGCAGTCGGCACGCAGGCCGGCGCGGTCGAGGTCGGGCAAAACAGGCTCCAGCTTCCGGGGACGTCCGGCCGAGTTTACCCGCTGAGCGTGACGAAGATCCGGGTGCAGCGGTCGACAACCTGCTCCTCGGTGAAGTCCAGGTCGCCGTCCAGCCACGCGGTCAGGGTCTGGTTCAGGCCGCCGACCAGGAACTCGGTGTCCAGCGCCAGTGTCGCGTCCCTGCCGGCGCCGTAGAACTCGCGCACCTGCGCGCCGAGCAGCCCGGCGAACATGCGTGCCGACGCGGCCCGCCGTTCGGCGAGCACCGGCAGGTTGAGCTTCGGGGAGAACAGCAGACGGCCCCGGCGGGGGTCCTCCGCGACCAGCCGCACGATGTTGGCCAGCCCCGCTCGCACCCTGGGGTGGGCCTCGGCGGGCGCGGCCTGGACCGCCGCGAGCGTGGTCTCGGCGATCTCGCCGACGACGTGGTCGAACACCGCCGCGGCCAGCGCGTCCCGGTCGGCGAAGCTCTCGTAGAAGTACCTGGCCGCGAGCCCGGCGGCCTTGCAGGCGCCGCGCACGGTGAGCGCCCCCTCGGTGCCGAGCAGATCGAACCCGGCCGCGACGAACTGCGCGCGGCGTTCGGCCTGGCGGTCGCCACCGGCCACCCCGCCGTAGACGCGCAAGGACGAGTTCTCCATGGCCCCATCTTGACAGGTTCCGGCGGCAGGCGGTCTCATATCTGCGAACGGACGTGAGCAGAATTGGAGCCGCGGGATGCCCGAACTCGAGGACGCCGTGCTCGGTGCGGGCCTGATGGCGGGCACCGCGAACGTGATCATGCAGCTCGGCAGGCCCGGCGTCGGGTACGGCGTGGCCGAGAGCCGGGTGCACAGCGGGAACGTGTTCCAGCACCCGGTCAAGCGCACCCGGACCACGCTGACCTACCTCGCCGTGGCCACGCTCGGTACCGACGAGGAACGGCGTGCCTACCGGCGCGGGGTGAACCGGTCGCACGCGCAGGTGCGGTCCACCGGATCGAGCCCGGTGCGGTACAACGCCTTCGACGAGGACCTGCAGTTGTGGGTGGCGGCCTGCCTGTACAAGGGTTTCGAGGACACCTACACGGTGTTCGGCGAGCCGCTGGACGACGAGTCCGCCGACGCGCTGTACCGCGGCGCCGCCACCTTCGGCACCACGCTCCAGGTGCGGCCGGGGAGCTGGCCCGCCGACCGGGCCGCTTTCACCGAATACTGGGAGAAATCACTCGACCGGGTCGACATCGACGACCGCATCCGCGCCTACCTGACCGACCTGGTCGAACTGCGCTTCCTGCCCCGGTTCGCACGCGTGTTCGCGCCGTACCACCGGTTCGTCACCACGGGCTTCCTGCCGCGACGCTTCCGCGAGGAGATGAGGTTGCCGTGGACCGCCCGCGACCAGCGCCGGTTCGACGCGCTGATGCGCGCGTTCGCCGTGGTGGTCCGCTTTTCGCCGAAACCGCTGCGGCGGTTCCCGTACAACCTCTGCCTCTGGGACCTCCGCCGTCGCCTCGCCGCCGGCCGTCCGCTCGTCTGATCAACCCCCGAAAGGTGCCCGATGACCGACCAGGAAGACTTCGTCCAGGCGATCGGCGAGTTCTGCCGCCGCGAGGTGGACCGCAAGCAGGGCCCGCACAGCGACGAGCTGTACGGCAAGCTCGCCGATCTCGGCTGGCTCGGCCTGTCGTTGCCGGAGGAGTACGGCGGGAGCGGCCGCGGCATGTCCGACCTGGTGCTCTTCCTGGAGGAGACCGCGTTCTGGCGGGCCCCGATCGGCGGTTTCGCCACCACGATCATCGCCGCCGCCGCGTACGAGAAGTTCGGCTCGGAACAGCAGAAGCGGGAAATCCTGCCCGCGGTCGTGGGCGGCTCGGTGCTGGCGATCTCGATGTCCGAGCCGGAGGCCGGTTCCGACGTCGGCGCGCTGAGCTGCCGGGCCGAGCGCCGCGGGGACGGCTGGGTGATCAACGGCCAGAAGACCTGGTGCTCGAACGCGCACTACGCCGACCACATCCTGCTGGTCGCCCGCACCTCGCCGGGCCAGGGCAAGCACGAGGGCATGACCATGTTCTCCGTGCCCGCCGGCGTCGACGGACTGGCCGTGCACGGCATCGACACCATGGGCGGCAAGGAGGTCAACGACCTCTACTTCACCGACTGCGTACTGCCCGCCGACGCCGTGGTCGGGCGCGTGGACCACGGCTGGCGCCAGCTGATGACCGGGCTGAACCTGGAGCGGATGATCCTGGCCGCGGTGATGCTCGGGACCGCGCGACGGGCGTTCGAGGACGCGCTGGACTACGTGCGCGAACGCCGTCAGTTCGGCAAGCCGATCGGCAGTTTCCAGGCGCTGCGGCACCGGCTCGCCGACCACGCCACGGAACTGGAGTGCGCGCGGCTGCTGGTGCACGACGTGGCGCGCAAGATCGAGGAGAGCCCGGACACCAGCCTGCCGCGCGAGGCGTCCATGGCCAAGCTGAAGGCCACCGAATTCGCCAAGGCGATGGCGCTGGACGGCATGCAACTGCTCGGCGGGTACGGCTACGCCACCGAATACGGCATGGAGGCGCTGCTGCGCTCGGCGGTGGTGTCCACTGTGTACGGCGGCACCAGCGAAATCCAGCGCGACATCATCGGCAAAACCTACGGGCTGTGAGCCCGCGCCGGTGTAGCCTGCGCTGTTGTGGAAGACGAGGTCGCGGCCGGGCTGGTCCTCGATGCCGCCGAAGAACTGTTCTACGGGCGCGGGATCCAGGCCGTCGGCATGGACGCCGTGCGGTCGCGGTCCGGGGTGTCGCTGAAACGGCTGTACCGGTTGTACGCGTCCAAAGACGATCTGGTCGAGGCCTACCTGACCCGGCGGGACGAGCGCTGGCACGCGCGGCTTTCGGCATTCGTGTCCGCGGTACCCGAGGCGGATCGCCCGCTCGCGGTGTTCGACTGGCTGGCGGTGTGGTTCGCCGAACCTGATTTCCGCGGGTGTGCGTTCGTCAATTCCTATGGGGAGCTGGGTACCACTTCGGCGCGGATCGCGGAAATCTCGCGGCAGCACAAACGGCGTTTCCGGGCCTATGTGGAGGGACTCGTGGCCTCGGCGGGCGGGTCGGCCGGGCTGGCCGCGCAGCTGGTGCTGCTGGCCGAGGGGGCGATGGTGGTGGCCGGGATGGAGCCGGGCCCTGAGCCCGCCGCCGATGCTCGGCGGGCCGCGGCGTCGCTCTTGCGCTGAGAACCCTCGTTCTCCTAGGGTGAGTCCGGTGGAGAACGTGCGTTCTCCGGATCGCTGGAGGAAGTCATGGCCGATCGCCCGCCGCTGCCGCCGTTCACCCGGGAAACGGCGATCCAGAAGGTCCGGCTGGCGGAGGACGCCTGGAACACCCGCGACCCGGAGAAGGTCGCGCTCGCCTACACCACCGACACCCGCTGGCGGAACCGCGCCGAATTCGCCAACGGCCGCGCCGAAGTCGTCGCCCTGCTCCGCCGCAAGTGGACCGTGGAACTCGACTACCGCCTGATCAAGGAACTCTGGGCCTTCGGGGACAACCGCATCGCCGTCCGCTTCGCCTACGAATGCCACGACGACGCCGGCAACTGGACGCGCAACTACGGCAACGAAAACTGGGAGTTCGACGAGCACGGCCTCATGCGCACCCGCCACGCCTCCATCAACACCCTCCCCATCCCCGCCTCCGCCCGCAAACTCCACTGGCCCCCCGGCCCCCGCCCCACCACCCACCCCTCCCTGACCACCCTCGCCCTCTAACCACCCCACCCCCACCCTCAAACCCCCGAGTCCCACCCTCAAACCCCCGAGTCCCACGTTCAGCCACCCGAACAGCACTTTCAGGCGCCCGAGCCCACTTTCAGGCACCCGAGTTCTACGTTCGGGCAGGCGAATCGCACGTTCAGGCACCTGAGTTCTACGTTCGGGCAGGCGAATCGCACGTTCAGGCACCCGAGTTCCACACTCAGGCACGCGAACCCCACGCTCGGGCACCCGAACCGCGCGTTCAGGCACCCGAGTTCTACGTTCGGGCACCCGAACCGCACGTTCGGGCACCCCGAGTTCTACGTTCCGGCACGTGAACCCCACACTCGGGCACCCGAGTTCCACACTCAGGCACGCGAACCCCACGTTCAGGCACCCGAACCGCGCGTTCAGGTACGCGAACCTCACGTTCAGGCAGCTGAAGCCCGCATCCGCGCCCCCGAGTCTCACGTTCAGGGAGGCGAGTCGGGCACGCAGTAAGGAGCCTGCCAGCCGAAAGGCCCGCGAGCAGGCCGAACGGGCACACCACCGCCGCCCGGACCACGAGCCCTGACCGGGGGAGACCCAGCCCACAAGGGGCCATCGCGACCAATACCCACAGGGCGAAGTGGGGGTATCCGGGGAATCTCCGGGGTCTCACCGATGCGAACCCGGCGCCGAGGCCGCATGGTGGAGGTATGACAACACCGACGAGGACACTGACCAGGTCGAGGGACAACAAGGTGATCGCCGGCGTCTGTGCGGGGATCGCCCGCAAGATGGGCTGGAAGCCCCGCACCGTGCGGATCCTGTTCGTGGTCTCCTGCGTCCTTCCCGGCCCGCAGTTCCTGATCTACCTCGCCCTCTGGCTGATGATGCCCAAGAGCAACTACTGAGCCCGGGTCACACGAGCGTCGCCGCCCATCTGCCCAGCCAGTGTTCGCGCCAGGCGACGGTGACCTCGTGGACCCGCGCGGTCTCCGGCAGCTCGTCGAGTTCGGCCTTCCACGCGTCTTCCAGGCTGACGCACAGCGTGGAAGGACCGGCCTCGACGTTCGTCCTGGGGAAGCGCGCGTGGACGACGTCGAACGGCACGGAGAGCTTCCCCCGGCCCCGGATGATGGAGTTGCCGAGGTCGCGGCACACGAGGTACTCGATGTTCGGGGCCTCCCCTCCGGCGAGTTCCTCCCCGGCGAGGCCGACTTGGCCGAGGGCCTGCCGCAGCGCCTGCATCGGCTTGGCGAGGCCGTCGGCCGCCCGGTCCATCTGCCAGGAGAACCAGATGCCGAGCCGCTCGGCGTTCATCGTCGGGACGGCGGGCAGCAGCGGACCCGCGAGGGTCTGGTAGTCGCCCGCCCGCTCCTGGATGTAGGTCCTCGTGTCGAAGGTGATCGGCGCGGGCGGGTTCGCCGACACCCCTTTCAGGATCTTGGACATCGTGTCGACCGGTGACTCACCGGCGCCGAACCGGTGGACCAGTTCGCCGTCGGGCACCTCGGCCAGGCCGAGTTGCACGTGGACGAAAGCGAGGTCCTCGAGCAGCGCGCTCGAAGTGCCGACCACGCCGACCGCGGGGAAATGGGTGAGCAGGCGCAGGAGAGCCGTCGTCGAACCGACCCTGGCGGGACCGACGAAGGTGACCGGCAGGATCGTGCGGATCGGCTCACCGGCGTGGACGCCGTTCTGCTGCCTCG
Organism: Amycolatopsis magusensis; assembly: GCF_017875555.1. GTDB lineage: Bacteria > Actinomycetota > Actinomycetes > Mycobacteriales > Pseudonocardiaceae > Amycolatopsis > Amycolatopsis magusensis. The sequence continues at coordinate 5,103,906 of NZ_JAGGMS010000001.1, forward strand.
CCGGTGGTTTCGCCGGGTGGATCTCGTACCAGTTGCCGGTCCGGTAACCGAGCCGGGTGTCGGCGAGCCACCAGCGGTAGCCGTGCTTGTCGCAGTAGGCGCTGAGCTGCTCGGCGAGTTGGAGCACGATCTTCGCGCTGGGTGTGCGCAGCGCGATGGCGAACCGGACCGCGAACGACGAGGAGGGCGGGATGGTGCCGTCACCGTCTTCCGCGGACTCGTCGATCGGGAGCTGCGCGGCGGACTGGACGAACAACAGCGGAGCCTGGGCGTCCGCGGCCAGTTGCCCGATCTCGAGCAGCAGTCGTTTGACGCGCAACCCGTCCGGCAGGGTCAGTGGGCCGGGCGGGCCGACATCGAGTGAGATCAGGGCCTCGAACCGGCGATCGGATTCGGACAGGAAGGTCAGGTTCGGCCGGGCCGACCCGCGGAACTCGTAGTTCCCGTTCTCGTGCTGGTGAAAGCTCACGGCCGGTTCGGTGGTGCTGCCGCCTTCGCGGACGCGCAGCTTCGGCGGAACCGCCTCGGTGCGGGTACCGGCGAGCAGTCCGGCGCCGTTCACGCTCGACGAGAGGGTTTCCAGGAACCGCCGATTGTCCGAAGTGGACACTTCGCGGAAGAAGTAACCCGGCTCGTCCCGCATGTGGTGCACCTCGAAACTCACCTCGGCCAGCGGCTGCCGGAGTGACGAATAGCCCGCGCGAGCCAGTTCGGCCAGTGCTTCGCTCGACGGGCGTGCGCTCCCGGTCATGGCTGCCGCTCCGAGCTGTGGAATTCGACGTCGGGTGCCGGAGGCTTGTTCCGGCGACCGTTCGTCCACCGCGGTGCCTGGGTCCGCCGCAGGTCGTGGCTCTTGAACTGTTTTCCCCGGCCACTGCGCCGCCACCAGGTGGTGACCACGGGCGCGGTCACCACCCCGGCCGCGAGCAGGGGGAACACGCTCGCGCCGAGTGCGATCCCGGCCAGCCACCCGGCCGGGGCCTTGGCGGCCACCGCCGCCGACAATGCGGCCATGGCGACGATGCAGGTGTAGGCGGCGAGCCGGGGCAGCCTGCGGAGCTGACCCGCCACCGAGTGCCGGTCGGGCAGGGGAAGGCGGGTGTAGAGGAAACCCGGGATCAACAGCAGCACGGCGATCAGGGGACCGGCCTGGGGCAGGTCCGCCAGCGGACGCGGGGTGTCACCCCAGTACGGCCACACGTCCAGTGCCGCGAAGGCGGCCACCCCGTAGGCGATGATCGCGACGCTCAGCGCGTACCAGAAGATGCTGGTGTGGCCGGTCGGCGTCGCGTCACGCAGGACCATCCCTGCCCGGGTCTCGATCTGCGCGCCCGCCAGTGACCGAGTGGGGCGCCTTCGCCAGTACGCGTTGGCCTGGTTGCCGATGGGGTCGTTCTCCATCGACAGGTCGTCGAACAGTTCCTGCTCCTCGATCTCCTCGGCGGCGCGATCGAGCTTGCCCGCTGTCGACCCGAGGTTCCCGGTCGGCAGGTCCGCGCCCGAACCGGCGATCCTGCCCATCGCGTCGGCGGCGGCGAGTTTCGCTCCGTCGAGCCGGAGTCCGGCGTTGTCCGCGTCCCAGCGCCTTCTCCGGAGCAGGTCGCCGAGCAACCGCAAGGTGCTCTGCAGCTTCAGTTCGACGATCCCGGTCGCGCTTCGCTCGCGGGCGAAGAGGTCCTCCTGACGCAGGTGCTGGGCCAGCGTCCGCAGGTCGTCGGTGAGCTCGGTGGTCAGGGTGCGGTCGGCGTTGGTGGTCAGGTACATGTGCTCGATGTGCACGGCGGGCTCGGTTTCGACGACCAGGTGGTACGAGCGCAGGTTGGCCGGGATGGCGCCGTGGTAGTGCACCAGGTACCCGCGGCCGTTGGTGTGCAGCGCGCCGGGGAGGAAGAACCGGCTGCGTTTCGGGGGATCCACCCGGAGCGGCGAGTCGTAGGTGAGTAGGTGGTCGTTCGTGGTGGCGTCGAGCGAGACGACGAGTAGTTGCTCGTTGAGCGCGATGTGGAGCAGTGCGAAGTAGTCCTGCAACTGTTCCCCGTAGCGGGGTTTCGTCAGCAGGCCGATGAGCTTGCGGCGGATATCCCCGTCGGTGCCCGCCGGCGGCCTGGCGTCCTCCGAGGCCGCGCGCGGTCCCGGCTGGTTCCGGTCGGTGAGCAGCGCCAGCAGCGCGGCCTGGATCAACCACCGCTGGCGGTGGTCGTGGTAGAGCAGTTTGCCGAGTTCACCGCCCTGGCGGGCGTCCGGGAAGCTGGTCAGGATGCCTCGGAACAGCCGGTACAGGCCGGACGCGAGCAGTCGTGAGGTCTCGAACTGGGTGAGGCGAGGCAACTTGCGCCCGCCTTCGTCCTTGACGTCCACCGGTGCCGCGGTCGCGCGCGGGATGCGCGCGACCGGGACCCACAGCGAGGCCGGGCCGTCCTTCGCCGTGACGGGGTGCCCGTGACTGGCGAGGTCCTGGAACATCTTGGCCGCGTGCCGCTGCCCTTCGTCCAGCATGCCGAGGTTGATGTCCACCTCGGCGGTGCGGCGGGCCACCCGGTGCCCGGTGATCGCGATGCGTTCGGTGAGCCTGCGGACGTGGTTCAGCCGCAGGCTGGTGTCCAGGAACGACAGGCCGACGGCGGCGCCGTCGAGCGACAGCCGCGGTGGCGCGCCGGGCACCGGGACCGTCCGGATGGCTTCCTCGAGCAACTCGAACCCCTCCACCGACTTCCTCCCTGCACGTCGTTGGCTGGAAGTCGCGTGGTGCACGGTGCCGGTTACCGGCCGCATCCGGTTTGTTCCCGCTTCGGAACAATGGGACTAGGCCATTCTCACGAGACGGCTAGCCGGGGAGGTACCTCGGTGCCCGCCGTACAGGCGCGGCGTTCTCGAAGGCGGCGGCCAGGGAGAGGACGTCGGCGTCTGCCCAGCGGCCGGCGAAGAGGGAGACGCCGATCGGCAGGGCACCGGCGTATCCGGCGGGCACGCTGACGTTCGGGTAACCGGCGACCGCGGCCGGGGTCGAGGAGCCCAGTTCGAAGGCGTCGCCCTCGCCGTATGCGGTTTTCCACGCTGGGCTGTTGGTGGGCGACACGATGGCGTCGAGGTCGTGAGCCGCCAGGGTTTCGTCGATGGAGTCGCGTGCCAGCGCGGTCGCGGTCCGGCGTTGTTCGCGGTAGCCGGGGTCGTCGGTGCCGGGCGCGGTCAGCGCCTGCTCGAACAGTTCCTGCCCGAACTTGCTCAGCTCCACCGGATCCCGCCGGTTGAACTCGACCAGTTCGGCGATGCTCTGCGGCACACCCGGCCGCGTCCGCAGGTACGCGGGCAGGTCGCGGGTGAACTCACTGAGCAGCGCCGCGCCCTCCGCCGCGCCGATCTGGTCCTGGTAGGGCAGTTCCACGTCGATCACCTCGGCGCCGCGCGAGCGCAGGACGCCCGCGGCTTCCTCGACGACACGGTCCACATCGGCGTTGACGCCGCTCTGCCGCCACAGGCCGATCCGCGCGCTCTCCAGCGCGTCCGGGCGCAGTTCTCGCGCGTAGTCGGTGGGCTGGTCGGCGGGGTAGTCGGCGGTGGGCGGATCGGCGGGATCGCGGCCCTGCAACGCGGACAGGGTGATGGCCGCGTCCACCACGTTGCGCGCCATCGGGCCCGCGGTGTCCTGCTCGGCCGAGATCGGCACCACGCCGGTGCGGCTGACCAGCCCCAGCGACGGTTTCGCGCCGACCACGCCGTTCGCCCCGGCCGGGCAGACGATCGAGCCGTCGGTCTCGGTGCCGATCGCCACCTGCGCCAGCGAAGCCGCGACCGCCGCGCCGGACCCGGACGAGGAACCACACGGATTCCGGTCCAGCACATGGGGATTGTGCGTCTGACCGCCGACGCCGGACCAGCCGGAGGTGGACTTGGTCGACCGGTAGTTGGCCCATTCGGACAGATTCGCCTTGCCGAGGATCACCGCACCGGCGGCACGCAGCTTGCGCACCAGCGTGGCGTCCGCCGCCGGGGGCTTGCCGCGCAGCGCCCGCGAACCGGCTGTGGTGTCCAGGCCGCGGGTGTCGACGTTGTCCTTCAACAACACGGGAATGCCTTCGAGCGGACCGCGGGCGTGACCGGTGCGGCGCCGCAGATCACTGGCGGCGGCCTGCGCGATCGCCGTCGGATCGACCGCCAGCACCGCACGCACCTTGCGATCCACCGTGGCGATGCGGCCGAGGTACCGGCCGGTGAGCCCGATCGAGCTGAGCTCGCCGCGGTCCATCAGGCGCTGCAACTGCGGGATCGTGCTGCGGTCCAGGTCGAGCCCCGGCGTGGCGGCCGCGGGGGCCGGGACCGCGACGCCGACGGCGAGGACGAGGGACAGCGAGACCAGCCGGAGTAAGCGCACACCGCACCCAACCCGCCCGGCCACGCGGGCGTCAAGAGCAGGAGCAACGGAAACAGGCCATGAGTGGGGCATTCCTTGGTCGTCCACCGGTCGGAATGCCCCACCCATGGCGGGACGCGAGGGGGCTGCTCGGGGGTGCCCCCTCGCGGGTCAGGGGGCGTCGGTGCCGAGGGTGTAGGCGCCGGAGCCGCTGTAGGCGTGCACCCGCCAGCGGTAGGTGCCCGCGGTGCCGGTGTAGGTCACCGTTTCGCTCGCTTCGGGCGTGGTGCCGCTGGCCACCGCGGTCCAGGTGCTGCCGTTCAACTTCTGCAGGTACAGGTCGAAGTCGGTGCCGGACGGACCGGCCAGGCAGCCGCGGTGGACGCCGGTGGCGGTGGTGGTGTACGAGCCGCCGTTGGGCTGGATGGCGTTGGCCCCGCTGGAGAGGTTGCCGTTGTAGGTGTTCTCGGCGTCGTCGCAGTCGCCGCCCGGCGGGTTGCCGCCGCCGTCGGTGACCAGCGTCAGCCCGTAGGTCTGCAGGATCTCGTTGACCGGCTGGAAGTAGGTCGTGCCGCCCGAGCTGCAGTTGCCGGAGCCGCCGGAGGTCACGCCCTGCGCCTGGCTGCCGGAGATGGCCGAGCCGCCGGAGTCGCCGGGCTCGGCGCAGGCGTTGGTGCGGATCAGGCCGCTGACCGTGCCCTGCGGGTAGGTGACCGAGGAGTTGCGGGCCTGGATGGTGCCGCAGCGCCAGCCGGTGGTCGAGCCGGACCGGCAGATCGACGAGCCGACCGGGGCGTCCTGCGACCCGGCCACCGCGACCCGGCCGCCGGAGTAGTTGTTGACCGCGCCGACCGGGGTGTTGCCCGCGGCGACGCGCACGTGGGCGTAGTCGTTGCCGGGGAAGCTGGAGCCGGCGAACTGGCCGGTGGGCTGGCTGGTGCTCGCGCCGGTGTTGCCGCAGTGCCCGGCGGTGACGAACCCGTCGGTCACCGAGAAGCCGACCGAGCAGCGGGTGCCGCTGCCGATGTAGTAGGCGTTGCCGCCGACCACGTCGATCAGCGGGCGCGGGGACTCGGCCGAGGCGACCACGGTGACCGCGTCCGCGGGCACCCCGCTGTCGGCGACGAACGAGTGCGCGGCACCGAGGGCTTCACCGCGGGAGAGCACGACGATCCGGTTGCTGGAAACGTCCACGTACCACCCGGCCACCGTGCGCGGACTGGTCGCGCTGCGACTGTCCAACTTGGACTTGAGTGCGTCCAGCTGGGCTTCGGTGCGGCTGACCACCACGGCCTCGGCGCCATCGGCGCGGGCCGTGCGCGCGGCGGCCTCACCGGTCACCGCGACGACCAGCTTCTCCTTGCCGGGGTCGTACCAGGAGCCACCGTAGCCCTGGGAGAGCTTCTTGCGCAGCAGGCGGTCGGTCTTCGCGGCACGGTCCTCATCGGACAGCCGGGCGGCCGCTTCGGTGGCGCTGATGCCGAGGTCTCGCTGCATCGCGCCGAACAGTTCGTCCGAAGTGCCCGCGACGGCGGCGGTGACCGTCATCGCGGTGAGCACACTGGTGGCCGCGGCGGCGGCTCCGAGCAGGGCGACCAGGCGTCTGGCCATGCTGGGCTCCTAGCGGTGGAGGGGTGGGGTTAAGCGACGTTAACCTCGCCTTCCACACGGCGGGAGATACCGTTTGCGTCATACCACCGGCGTCGGGCCCGGCACGCCGAATTCGGGGTGTTCGCGCAGGAAGGCCGAATACCGGGGGCTGCGCGCGGTCACGTCGCGGTAGGCGGCCCTGGCCAGTTCCAGCAGCCGCCCGGCGAAGGCCGCGGCCGCGCCGTCGGGGTGCCAGCCGAGCAGGTTGCGCCACCGCAGGGGGTTGCCGGCGATCGGCACCGCGCGCACGCCCGGCATCCGGCGGAACATCGGCTGGCACAACGCCACCGCGTCCCCGGACTCCACCAGGTCGATGCAGCTGTTCACGTCGGTCTCGTACAGGGAGCGCGGGGCGAAGCCGGCGCGGGCGCAGGCGGCGGCGAAGCAGTCGCCGAAGCAGCCGTCGCCCGGGGTGGCGCCCCAGTTCGCCTCGGCCAGGTCCGCCAGGTCGACGGCCGGGGCGGCGGCGAGCGGGTGGTCCTCGGACAGCAGCACGAACACCGGGTCGGTGGCCAGGGTCTGCCAGGCCAGTCCCGCCTGGGCCGGGGGAGGGGCGTCCCCGCAGACTCCGGCCAGGGTGAAGTCGAGGCGGCCCTCGGCGACCATCGCGGCGAGTTCGTCGGCCGACCACGAGACGTGCGTGGTGATGCGCAGGCCAGGAAGACTGGAATTGAGCTGGTGCACCAGACCGCCGAGCACGTGCCCGTTGGCGGAACCGAGCCGGAGCCGGGCCGGGGTGTCGCCGGGTTTGGTGGCGTTGGTCAGCCGGGCGGCTTCTTCTTTGAGCGTGGACACCGCGGGCAGCAGCAGCCGGGCACGGGAGAGCACCAGTTCGCCGAGCGGGGTGGGCCGCACGCCACGGCGGTCGCGGTCGAACAGCGGCCCGCCGAGGGTGCGTTCGATGCGGTGGAGCTGCGCGGTGAGCGCGGGCTGCGCCAGCCCGAGCGCCGAGGCGGCCTTGGTGATGCTCCCGGCTTCGGCGACGGTGCAGATGATCCGGAAATGGCGCAGCTCCAGCTCCATACGCCCACGTTAGGTGCCGGGAGCGGGCCGCGACAGCCCTCGGACTACTGCACTCTGATGGCGCGGGCTACGTAGGCCGGATGGAGCAACGCCGCACGCCCGCCGCGCCGGAGCGCGACGGGCGTGCGGCGCCGGTGTCCTACTTGACCGGTTCTGCCAGGGTGTCGACGCCCGGCACGCCCCGGCCGCGCAGCGAAGCGCCCTTCGTCTCCGGGACGAAGATGAGCGCGATGCCGCCGACCACGCAGGCCGCCATCATGTAGTACGCCGGGAAGATGTTGTCCCCGGTGGCGTCGATCAGCGCCTCGTTGACCACCGGCGCGGTCCCGCCGAACAACGCGGTGGACACGTTGTAGGCGATGGCGAACCCGGCGTAGCGCACGTGCGTCGGGAACATCGCCGGGAACATCGCCGAGATCGTGCTCAGCTGCGGCACGTAGAGCAGGCCGAGGATGGCGAAGGCCAGGACCGCCGCGCCGAAACCGGTGCCCATCAGCTTGAACAACGGGATGGCGAGCACGAACAAGCCGATGATCGAGACCCACCACAGCGCCTTGCGGCCGACCCGGTCGGACAGCGCGCCGGAGAACGGCAGCAGCACCATCATCGCCAGCTGCCCGATGATGATCAGCGTCAGCGAGTCGTCCGCGGACAGCTTGAGCTGGCCTTCCAGGTAGGTCGGCATGTAGGCCAGCAAGGTGTAGTTCACCACGTTGAGCGTGACCACCAGGCCGACCAGCAGCAGCAGCGGCTTCCAGAAGGCACCGAGGTCGCGCAGCTGGGTCGTGGTCTTCTGCGCGGTCTCGCCCTTGCGCTCCAGCTCGCGGAAGACCGGCGTGTCCTCCAGCTTGCTCCGCAGGTAGAGCCCGACCAGCCCGAGCGGCGCGGCGATCAGGAACGGCAGGCGCCAGCCCCAGTCGCCCATCGCCTCCGCGCTGAGCGTCTTCTGGAAGACCAGCACCAGCAGGGCGCCGAGGGTGAACCCGGCCAGCGTGCCGAACTCGAGGAAGCTGCCGTACTTGCCGCGCTTCTTGTCGGGGGCGTACTCGGCCATGAAGGTGGCCGCGCCGCCGTACTCGCCGCCGGTGGAGAAGCCCTGGATCATGCGGAGCACGATCAGCAGGATGGGCGCGAAGATGCCGAGCGTGGCGTACCCGGGCAGCAGGCCGACGCAGAAGGTGGCGCCGGCCATCAGCAGGATGGTGGTGGCGAGCACGCGCTGGCGGCCGATGCGGTCGCCCAGCGGGCCCCAGACCATGCCGCCCAGCGGGCGGATCAGGAACGAGACGGCGAAGACGAGCAGGGCGCCCAGCGTCGAGGCGGCCGGGTCCTCGCTGGGGAAGAACTGCTTGGAGATGTAGGTGGCCGTGTAGGCGTAGACACCGTAGTCGAACCACTCCGTGGCGTTACCGATCGCGGAGGCGGCGATCGCCTTCCGGAGCGTTTTCTTATCCGGTTCCACCCCCGGGCCGGCGGTCCCGTCGTGCTGGCTGACCATGAATGATCCTCCGAAATCTGGAAAGCAGTGCAGCTGGTCGTTCGGCCCCCGATACCGGTCGAACGCTGTTCATGGCCGTGCACCGCGCCCTCGCGTGTGTGGTACGGCTCGTCGATTCAAGCACCTCACCAGCGATTTCGCTGGCCGATCTTCCTCCCCGTCCCCTCGTGCCTATGGCGTCGGGGAAGGACCCTGGCCAAACGAGGGGTTCTTGTCAAGTTCACGCGCCGATAATCCGCTTTGCACCGTGCGGAATTCCCGCAGTCCCCTCCGGACTGTCCACAATGGAATCAGTGGTGAAGTACTGCGGCGCAACGAAATTTCCCGGTGCGCTAACGTGGCGGTGACAATCGGCACGGGAGGGTTCATGACGCAGGTGTTCGACATCGGCCCGGCGGTCCGGCGGCTGAAAGCCCTGGTGAGCGGGGTGCGGGAGGATCAGCTCGGGGCCCCGACGCCCTGCGCCAGTTATGCGATCGAAACACTGCTCGACCACATCCACGGCCTTTCACGGGGTTTCCAGGCCGCCGCGCGCAAGGACCTCGGGCCGCTGACCGCGGCCGCGCCGCAGCCGAGGGCGGGCGCGCTGGGGGACGACTGGCGCACCCGGATCCTCGCCGAGCTGGACGCGCTCGCCGAAGCCTGGCGCGCGCCCGAAGCGTGGGATGGGATGACCACGGCGGGCGGCGTGGAACTGCCGGGCGCGGTCGCGGGCCAGGTCGCGCTGAACGAACTGCTCGTGCACGGCTGGGACCTGGCGAAGGCGACCGGGCAGCCGTTCGAGGCCGATCCCGCGGAGGTCGAGGTGGCCACCGGCTTCGTCCGCATGATCGCGCCACCGGATCAGCCGCGTGATCCCGGTCTCTTCGGTCCCGTCGTGGAAGTGCCCGAAGACGCGAGCGCGCTGGAACAATTGCTCGGCCTGAGCGGGCGCGACCCGTCGTGGCGCGTTCCGGCCTGACCATTCGCGAGCTGGGCGGCGGCGAAAGCGAGTTTCTCCGGGTTGAGCACGTTCCGGATCTCGCTCAGCCGTCCCCCGGTGAATTCCGGCACCATGACCGCGATCAGCGCACCCGACTCGAACACCAGCAGCGCGGGTTCGCCGTTGACCGGTGCCACGGTGAATCCGGCGCTCGCCAGGCGCGGGTGCCGGGCCAGCCCGAGCAGGAAGCGCAGCACCTTGGCGCGGCCGGTGATCGGGCGGCGTGCGGCGCTGACCTTGCCGCCGCCGTCGGACCAGGCGACCACGTCCTCGGCGAGCAACCGCTCCAGCGTGGGCAGGTCACCCCGGTGCATGGCCGTGAGCAAGCGCTCCACGACCTCCTTGTGCACCGGGGCCTCGAACCGCTTGCGCGGCTCGCCGACGTGTTCGCGCGCACGCCGGTAGAGCTGTCGCGCGTTCGCTTCGGAGACGCCCAGGAGGCCGGCGATCTCCCGGTGGCTGTAGTCGAAGCCCTCGCGGAGCACGAAGGCCGCCCGTTCGGCCGGGGTGAGCCGCTCCAGCAGCACCAGCACGCCGAACCGGAGCGAGTCGAGCTGTTCGACTGTTTCCAACGGCCCCATCCCGGTGACCACCGGCTCGGGCAGCCAGGGGCCGGTGTAGCGCTCGCGGCGGGCGCGGGCGGAGGTGAGCCGGGTGAGGCAGAGGTTGGCGGCCACCCGGGTCAGCCAGGCCGCCGGGGTGGCCACGGGCCCGGCCTTCTCCCACCGGAGGTAGGCCTCCTGCACCACGTCCTCGGCCTCGGCGGCCTCGCCGAGCATCCGGTAGGCCAAGGAGAACAGGCGGGGCCGGGCGGCCTCGAACTGTTCCAGCGATCCAGCGGTCACGCCGTCCAGCTTGCCAGGATCCCGGCACGGTGAACCGGCACCGTTACGACACCCGGGGTGGGTCAATCACCAATCGTCCGCACCCGAAGGATGGTTCAGTAACCGAGCGTGACCGGGTGAGCGTGACCACAGGGTGGGATGGAGCGCTCAAATAGCCGCTACCGGTGCCCTGGGGCTTGCCGTAGCGTCCTCCGTCAGGTGTACACCGTCGCTTTTCCCGGCCCTTTCCTTCCCTGCCTTGGAGGCCGTTCGTGAGTCGACGTTCCCTGCGCACAATCCTGGCCCTGGTCGGTTCCGCCGCAGCCGCGGTCGCCGTCGCCAGCCCAGCTTCCGCCACTCAAGTGTCCACTTTGGATTCATCGGCCGAGCCGGCGGCGCTGGCCGCGGCCCAGGAGTCGCTGAGCCAGCGGCTCGGCGCGGCCTACGCGAGCTCCTGGATCGACAGCACCACCGGCAAGTTCGTCGTCGGCACCACCGACGCCGCGCGCGCCGCCGAGATCCGCTCGGCCGGCGCGGTGCCCAAGGTGGTCGAGAACAGCGCGGCGGAGCTCGCCGGCGTGCAATCCACTTTGGACAAGAGAGCGAACTCCGTGCCGGACTCGGTGACCGGCTGGTACGTGGACGTGACCACCAACGAAGTGGTGGTTTCGGTCCTGCACAACGACGCCGCCGGCGTCGCGTGGGCCAACGCGGCCGGTTCGGCGGTCCGGGTGGAGCCGACCACCCAGGCCAACCACCCGAAGTGGAACCTGATCGGCGGCCAGGCCATCTACTTCGGCGGCGGCCGCTGCTCGATCGGCTTCAACGCGCGCAACTCCTCGGGCACCCGGTACATCATCACCGCCGGGCACTGCACGGAGATCGGCGGCAACGTCACCGGCACCGGTGGCGCGATCGGCCCGGTGGCGGGGAGTTCCTTCCCCGGCAACGACTACGGCCGCATCCAGGTGACCAGCTCGGCCGCCGTGTCCACCCCGCTGGTGGACCGCTGGTCCAGCGGGTCGGACGTGACCGTGGCCGGTTCCACGGTCAGCCCGGTGGGCAGCCGCATCTGCCGCTCGGGTTCGACCACCGGCTGGCGCTGCGGCACCGTGGGCGCGTTCAACCAGACCGTCAACTACGGCGGCGGTGACATCGTCTACGGCCTGACCCGCACCAGCGCCTGCGCCGAGCCGGGCGACTCCGGCGGTTCCGTGGTCAGCGACCCCGGTTCCGGCACCCGCGTGCAGGCCCAGGGCATGACCTCGGGCGGCTCGGGCAACTGCTCGTCCGGTGGCACGACGTTCTTCCAGCCGGTCAACGAGGCGCTCAGCGCCTACGGCCTGACCCTCTACACCGGCTGACCCGTACTCGCGCCAGCTGATAGCAAAGGTGGCTTCCGGGGCGGATTCCGCTCCGGGAGCCACCTTCGTGTCAGAGCTTGCGCAGGCCTTCCAGGACGCGGTACATCAGGTCCAGGGCGGGGCGGCCGTTGTCGGCGACGGCGGTGGCGTGCACGGTGACCCGGCCCGCTTCGGCCAGGTCGCCGATCAGGACCTGTGCCACGCCGAGTGGAACGGAGAGCTGCGCGGCGATCTCGGCCACCGAGCGCGGCTGCAGGCAGAGGGAGAGCACCCGCGCGGACTCCGGCGTGGTGAACCCCGTCTGCCTCGGGTCCGCGGCGATCAGCGTCTCGATGGCCAGCTTCCGCCTGCTCCGGGTGCGCCCGCCGGTGAGGACGTACGGCCGCACCCGGACCCCGTCGTCCACCGGCAGCGGCGATTCCGGTGGCTGTGGCGGCTCCGGGGGCAGCGGTGGTGGCGGAGGGGGAGGTGGTGGAGGTGGTGGAGGTGGTGGCGGGGGTTCGGGCTCCGGTTCTGGTTCTGGCTCGCCGTACTTCTCCAGCGCGCTCGCGGACGGGAAACGGGCGCCCGAACGGCCGACCCGGTCCTGGCGGTGGCGCCGCTTCCGGCCGTCGCGGCCGGTGCTCGCGCTGTCGTCCCCGTCGTCCAGCTTCGCCCGCTGCCGGGCCGTCGGAAAGCGCGCGCCGGACAGGCCGACCGCCGGTTCGTCCGGGATCCGCTCGGGTTCACCCATTGCTCGTTCGACCGCCTAGTGCGCCTGCGGAATTTCGCGACAGTTTCGAAGGCGACCCATACTACTGCCGGAATCCGCCGTGTCACCCGCCCTTCGGGGGAATCAGCCGCCCGGTGCGGAGCGGCGTAATGGCGATCTCGGGGGTGGATGTTTCCGGGGTGTTTTCGATTTGATCGAGACCGGTAACACGGCCGAAACAAGGACGCACGATATTTCAGCTGCCGGGCCGCACCAGGCCGCTTTCGTAGGCGAAGACCACGGCGTGCACGCGATCCCGCAGTTCGAGCTTGGCCAGGACACGGCCGACGTGGGTTTTCACCGTGGTCTCCCCGATGTAGAGCTGTTCGGCGATCTCACCGTTGGACCGGCCGCGCGCGATCAGCCCCAGCACGTCCTTTTCCCGCTCGGTCAGGCGATCGAGCTTGGCGGCGTGCTCGGCGCCGCCTTCTTCGCCGAGGTAGCGGTCCAGCAGCCGCCGGGTCACCGAGGGGGAAACCATGGAGTCGCCACGCAGTACCCCGCGCATGGCCACCAGCATTTCGTCGGCGGGCGCGTCCTTCACCAGGAATCCGCTCGCCCCGGCCCGGAGCGCCGAATAGGCGTACTCGTCGAGGTCGAAGGTGGTGATGATCAGCACGCGCGTGTCCGGCAACGCGGCACAGATCTTCGCGGTCGCCTCGATCCCGTCCATCGTGGGCATCCGCACGTCCATCAGCACCAGTTCCGGGCGCAGCCGCAGCGCGGCCTCCACCGCGGCGGCACCGTCGGCGGCCTCCTCGGCGACCGCCAGGTCGGGCTGGCTGTCCACGATCATCCGGATGCCGACGCGCACCAGTTCCTGGTCGTCGCAGATGAGCACGCGCCCGGTCACGCGCCGACCACCAGCGTCGCGGCGACCCGGTAGCCGCCGTCTTCGGTGGCGCCGGTTTCCAGGGAACCGTGGTACATCTCCACCCGCTGGGCCATCCCGGCCAGGCCGCGCCCGGACGAGGGCAGCGCGGGTGCCGGTGCCGGTGCCGAGGTCCCGCCGGAGTTGGTCACCTCGATGCGGATCTCGCGGCGGTCGGCCGGTGGTCCGAAGTGGACGGACACCTGGCCGTCGGCGTCGGCGGGCGCGTGCTTGATCATGTTGGTCAGTGCCTCCTGCACGATCCGGTAGGCCTGGAGCGCGGCGCTCGCGGGCAGGCCGCTGTCGTCGCCGGTGACCTCGACGCCGATCGCCCGCCGCCCGTTGTCCGCCTGCGCCACCAGGTCCCGCAACTCGGCGGCGGTCGGCTGTGGCCGTCGCGCGTCCTCGCCGGCGTGCAGCACCTCCAGCAGGCGCCGGAGTTCGGCCAGCGCGTCGCGGCCGGTCCGGCTGATCGTTTCGAAGGTCCGGTCGACCGCCGAGGGATCCTGGTGGCGCATCAGTTTCGCGCCCTCGGCGTTGAGCACGATCACGCTGACGCCGTGCGCGAGCACGTCGTGCAGTTCGCGGGCGATGCTCGCGCGTTCCTCGGCCACCGCGGCCCTGGCCAGCGCGTGCCGCTCGTTCTCGGCCTGCGCGGTCCGCAGGGCAACCTCGCCGTCGAGCGCGTGGCGGGACCGCACGTACTCACCGAGCACCCACGCCGCCAGCTGCACCGCGAGCACGGTGAGGATCTGCATCGTCGGCCCGCCTTGCCCGTCGCCGCCCCAGGTGGTCTGCCAGGCCACGCGGAGCACCGCGCTCGCCAGGAACACCGCCGCGCCGAAGCGCCGGTGGCCCCGGACGGCGAGCGTGTACAACACGATGGCCATGGCGGCGTCGGTGCGCAGGCTGTCCTGCGCGAATCCTTCATCGGTGTACTGGATCAGCGCGATCACCAGCACGGCGAGCGCGGCGGCCCGCGGGTGGCGGCGCCGCAGGACCAGCGCGGCGATCAGCGCGCCGATCGGCAGCCACAGCAGTGCCATCGGCCAGCCGGGCGTCCGGGTGGGTGGGTAGAGGACGAAGACGGCGTACACCGGTAGGTCGAGCACCCACGGACGGGTGCGGATCCAGAGGCTCAGGCGATTCATGCACCGAACGTAACTCCGGTTCCTGCCCGGTCGCGTCCTCCCGCGGTACCCCGGCGGTCCTACCCCGGTCGGACCGGCCCGGTCGGGTCGACGGATGTGCGGCCACCCCGGCCGCTCCCAGCGTGAGCGGCATGTCGATCACCAGGGAATTCCTCCGCCACCCGCTGCTGACCGGGGCTGTGGCACCGAGTTCGCGGCGCCTCGCCGCGGCGATGACCAGGGGCCTCGGCCGGGGCACTGATGTCCTATGTGGACGAACCGGTCGACGTGGTGGTCTGCGGCCTGCCGTGGGTGTGCGGGCTGCTGATCACCGCGGAAACCGCGCTGCTGCCCGGGATCGTGCTGCCGACGCTGCTGATGGGGCGGGCTCGCCGAGCAGGGCACGCTGGACCTGCCGCTCGCGCCGGCCGTGGCGGTGACCGCCGCCGTGCTCGGGGCCCAGCTGGCGTACCTGGAAGGACGCCGCTGCGGTCTTCGCGCTTCGGCAGGCGAGTCGGCGACGCGCGCTGGAACCGGGCGGAGTCGTTCACCGCGGTACGGCCTGCCGGGCGTGATCGCCGGGCGCTTCCTGGCCGGGGCGCGCACCGTGGTGCCACGCGTGGCCGGTTCCACGACGAAGCCGTACCAGCGGTTCTCGGCCGGGAGCGCGTGCGCGGCGGTGGTGTGGGCAAGCGCGGAACTCCTCGCGGGCCACGCCGCCGCTTCTCTGACCTGGGCGCGCTGAGCTGCGACTTTCGGTGCGTCGTGCGTGAGTCCGAAGAGTTCCGGGGGTGGGGACGGGCAGCGTGGGGTCCATCGAAAGCCGATCGACGGACAAGGACAGCGAACATGACGAAGAACCCCACCCCGGTCACCTTCATCGGCCTCGGCCCGATGGGCCAGGCGATGGTGCGGGTGCTGCTCGAGGGCGGGCACCCGGTCACCGTGTGGAACCGCACAGCGAGCCGGGCCGACGGCGTGGTGGCCGCCGGGGCGAGCCGGGCCGGTAGTGTCGCGAGCGCGGTCGCCGAGAACGAACTCGTGATCCTCAGCCTCACCGACTACCAGGCGATGTACGACATCCTCGGCCCGGTGGGCGACGCGCTGCGGGGCCGCGTGGTGGTCAACCTCAGCTCCGACACGCCCACCCGCACCCGCGAGGCGGCGGACTGGCTGGCCGAGCGCGGCGCCGAGCTGATCGCCGGTGGCGTGATGGTGCCCGCCGAGTGGGTCGGGCAGGACGGCTCCTACGTCTTCTACAGCGGGCCGGAGGCGGCGTTCGAGCGGTTCCGCGAGCCGCTGGCGCTGATCGGCCGCACCGACTACCTGGGTGCCGACCACGCCCTGGCCCAGCTGTTCTACCAGGCACAGCTGGACATCTTCCTCACCTCGCTCTCGGCCTACCTGCACGCGAACGCGCTGCTGGAGGCACACGGGGTGACCGCGGAGAAGTTCTGGCCCTACGCCGAGAGCAACCTGAACAACATCGCGCCGATGATGGCCGAGGCGCCGAAGCACCTCGACACCGGCGACCACCCCGGCGACCAGGCCAACGCACTGATGATGAAGGCCACCGCCGACCACATCGTGCAGGCCAGCTACGAGGCCGGGATCGACACCGGCCTGCCGCGGGCGGTGAAGGACCAGTACGACCGGGCCGTCGCGGCCGGGGACGGCGACAAGAGCTGGACCAGCCTGTTCGAGCAGCTGCGCCGGCGCCGCTGAGCCGGTGATACTGGTGGGGTGACCGAACGCAAGCCGCCGGGGGTCGACTTCGAGAGCTGGGTGGACCGCCAGATCCGGACCGCGCAGGAACGCGGTGATTTCGACGACCTGCCCGGCACGGGGAAGCCGCTGCCCGGGCTGCGCGGACCCCGCGACGAGCACTGGTGGCTCAAGGACTACCTGCGCCGGGAAGGGGTCTCGGCCGGTGCGCTGCTCCCGGAGTCGCTCCTGCTGCGCAAGGAGCTGGAGCGGCTGCCGGAGGCGGTGCGCGAGCTGCGCACCGAGCACGAGGTCCGCGAACACGTGCGGGTGCTCAACCGCCGCATCGCCGAGTGGATGCGGATGCCCACCGGCCCGCGGGTGCCGGTGGGCCTGGCCGACGCCGACGAGGTGACCGAGCGGTGGCGGGCGGAGCGGGGGGCGGTCACGCCCGCCACCGAGCCGGAGGCCGTCGAGCCGCCGGTGCGCCGCGGCTGGTTCAGCAGGTCACGTCGACGTCGGCGCCGGACTTGAACGACACGTGCACGTGGTCGAAGTGGTTCGCGGTCTCGCCGCCGCGGTCCTCCATCATCGACCAGCCGCTGCCGTCGTTGTAGCGCTGCCGCCAGATCACGTAGGTGACGCCGAAGTCCTTGCGGTTCTGCAGGATGTAGTCGGCGATCTCGTTGCCTTCGGCGGTGCCCACCATGAAGTCCAGTGCGAGGCCTTCGGGGTGGTCGCTCGCGCCGGAGCGCCCGGCGGCGCCACCGATGTCGTCGACGCCGAACTTGGCCTTGATGTGGTTGCCGACCTGGGCGACGTGGGGCTTGGTGCCTTCCAGGGTGGTGCCGCACTTCTCGGGTTCGGGGGTCTTCTCCGAGGTGGTCTCCGGCGGCGGGGTGGTCGTGGTGGTGGTGGTCGACGACGGGGGCGGGGTGGTCGTCGTGGTCGTCGGGGCGGGCGGGGGACTGGTCAGCGCCGGGGCGGGGAGGGCGGGGGGTGGAGGCTGGACCGCGAGGGCGACCCCGTTCTGCGGGGACTCCCACGGGCCGCCGGTGAGCCACACCGGCACCACGAGCACGGCTGCCACGCCCGCGCCCAGGCCGGCCGGCATCTTCCACGACGCGACCTTCTTGCGATGTCGTCCTGACATTTCTGCTGCTCACTCACTGGTTCGGGGGTACCGGTGGGTAGCTCTGCGCCAGAGCCGACGGCAACATTACGAAACGGCTACGGCAGAGTCACGTCCGAGTGTCGAGCGCCACAAAATTGTTGAGCAACCCATTCGTGCTGTATACGTCTGCGCACGTAGAACGGTTTTCTGTGACGTACCGGCAACTCTCCGCGACCGCGACACGAATCGAACAGATGAGCGAATGTCGTCGATTTCGCGGGGTTCGGATGCGAACATGTGTTCGTGCGAACCGAGGCCACCATCCTGCACGCGGACCTGGACGCGTTCTACGCTTCCGTCGAGCAGCGCGACGACGCGAGCCTGCGCGGGCGGCCGGTGATCGTCGGCGGGGGCGTGGTGCTGGCGGCCAGTTACGAGGCCAAGGCGTGCGGGGTGCGCACCGCGATGGGCGGGTGGCAGGCGCGGGCGCTGTGCCCGGACGCGGTCGTGGTGCCGCCGCGGATGAAGGCCTATTCGGCGGCCAGCAAGGCGGTGTTCTCGGTCTTCCGGAACACCACGCCGCTGGTCGAGGGGATCTCCATCGACGAGGCCTTCCTGGACGTCGCCGGGCTGAAGCGGCTGCGCGGCGAGCCCGCTGACATCGCGGTGCGGCTGCGCGAGGACGTGCTGCGCGAGGTCGGCTTGCCGATCACCGTGGGCGTGGCCCGCACCAAGTTCCTCGCGAAGGTGGCCAGCGCGGTGGCCAAGCCGGACGGGCTGCTGGTGGTGCCGCCCGGCGGTGAGCTGGACTTCCTGCACCCGCTGCCGGTGGAGCGGCTCTGGGGTGTCGGCCGGGTGACCGCCGAGCGGCTGCATTCGCGCGGCATCACCACCGTCGCGCAGGTCGCGGACCTGGCCGAGGGGCGGCTGGTGTCCATGCTCGGCCGGGCGGCGGGGCACCACCTGCACGCGCTGGCGCACAACCGCGACCCGCGCCCGGTGCGCGTCGGCAAGCGACGCGGGTCGATCGGGTCCCAGCGCGCGCTCGGCAGGCGCCCGCGCACCGCCGAGGACCTCGACGCCATCCTGCTCGGCATCGTCGACCGGCTCGGCCGCCGCCTGCGGGCGGCGCACCGGGTGTGCCGGACGGTGGTGCTGCGGTTGCGGTTCGCCGACAGTTCGCGGGCCACGCGCTCGCACACGCTGCCGGAGCCGACCGCCAGTACGCAGGTGGTGCTGTCCACGGCCAGGGATCTACTGGCGGGTTCGATGCCGATCATCGAGAAGCAGGGGATCACGCTGCTGGGCCTGTCACTGGCGAACCTGGACGACGAGAACGCGATCCAGCTGACCCTGCCGTTCGGCAAGGCCCCGGAAGGCTCCCTGGACGCCACCCTCGACGACCTGCGGGAACGCTACGGCGCCGCCGCGGTGACGCGGGCGGTGCTACTGGGGACGGACCAGGGGGTGCAGGTACCGCTACTACCGGACTGACGCAGATACCGCTTCCGCGGCGGCTGGTTGGGAGCGGCGCTCTCGGTGGCGCTGTTCGTCGAGGCCGAGGCCCGGTGCTGCCGGTGTGGCTCGGGCCGGGCGTTCCCGCTGGCCGGTTGGCGACTGCGGTGAGGCGGGGTGCCCCGTGGGGCTCAGCGCCAGGAACCCCGCTCCTGGTGGAGGTGGCTGCGCAGTATCGGGAAGGTGGCTGCGGGGGTGGGAGGCGGTGGCTTGATCGCTGGACGAGCGGCCGGGCCGGTGCTGGCTGGGTTGAGGTGGCGGTGATGTGGTGATGGCGCCGGGCGAGCGGCCGGGGCGGGTGGGGTAGCGGGAGTCGTGCGTGCGTTGTCGGGGTGGGTGGTGGCCTGGGCCGTAGGGTGGGCTGTCATGGCGCGGTGGGGCGAGTGGTGGCGGGTCACCCGCTACACCTTGTTCACCGGGGCCGTCCCGCAGGCCGAGGTGTCCAAGTCGGTGGCGTTGCGCCGGTTGCGGGTGGTGATCTACTGCGCCGTCGGGATCTGGGCCGCGTTCGTCGCCGCGCTCACGGCGCCGCCGTCGGTGGCGGGGACGCCGCTGGTCCTCCTGCTCGCGCTCCTGGTGCCGGCCCCGGCGCTCGTCGCCGTCCGGTCGCCGTTGTGGGCTTGGCGGCTGGCGCTGGTGCTGATCGCGATCACCCCGCTGGTGCACCCCGGCTCGGTCCGCCAGTGGGGCTGGGCCTGGTCCCCGGGTCTGGCACTGGTCACCGCGCTGGTGCTCTACGTCGTGGCCGAGAGCCACACCCAGGCCGTCGTCGCCCGCGTCGCCGTGGTGACCGCCGCCTTCCTGCCGTTGCACGTCGGCGACTGGCGCAACTGGCTGATGCTGGTCGTGCTGATGACCGTCCTCCTGGTCCTCGGCAACACCGTCCGCCAGCGCCGGATCGCCGAACGCCAGCGCGCCGCGTCGGCGACCAGGAACGCCGTGTTCGCCGAACGTGCCCGCATCGCCCGCGAACTGCACGACGTGGTCGCCCACCACATGTCGGTCCTCGCCCTGCGCACCGACTCCGCGCGCTTCCGCTTCTCCGGACTGTCCGAAGACGTCCGGACCGAATTCGCCGAACTCAACGAGACCGCCCGCGAGGGCATGGTCGAGATGCGCCGCCTGCTCGGGGTGCTGCGGGCGGAAGGGGCCGATGCCGAACCGACCGCGCCCCAGCCCACCGCCGCCCAGATCGCCGAGCTGGCCGAACGGGTCCGCTCGCTCGGCATGGACTGCGAACTCGACGTGCGCGGCGAGTTCGACGACCTGCCCGCCGGGGTGGCGTTGTCGGTCTACCGGATCGTCCAGGAAGCGCTGAGCAACGCCGCCCGGCACGCGACCGGCAGCCGGGTCGTGGTCGAACTGGCTGCCCACGGCGACGCGGTCGGGGTCACCGTGCGGAACTCCGCCGGCGGTGGCGTGCCCGAGCGCGGCGGTCCGGGGCACGGCCTGCTCGGCATGCGTGAGAGGGTCGCCATGCTGGGCGGCACGCTGGAGGCGGGCGCGACCGGCGACGGCGGGTTCCGGGTGGCCGCGCGGCTGCCGGTGGGGGAGCGGGAGGGCGGCGAGGCTTGATCACCGTGGTCGTGGCCGATGACCAGACGATGGTCCGGCAGAGTTTCCGGGCGGCGCTCGACGCGCAGGACGACCTGCGCGTGCTCGGCGAGGCGGCCGATGGCGCCGCCGCCGTCGAGCTCTGCGCGCGGCTGCGGCCGGACGTCGTGCTGATGGACGTCCGCATGCCGGTCATGGACGGGCTGGAGGCCACGCGCCACGTCCTCGCCGGCCCCGACCCGGCGTCGAAGGTGCTCATGCTGACCACCTTCGACATCGACGAATACGTCTACGGCGCGCTGCGGGCCGGGGCCAGCGGGTTCCTGCTCAAGGACGCGCCGCTGGACGACCTGGTCACCGCGGTCCGCGTGATCGCCGCGGGCAACGCGTTGTTCGCGCCCTCGGTGACCCAGCGGCTGGTGCGGGAGTTCACCGCGCGCGGCCCGGCGCTCGAAGCGGGCACGCGGGTCGGCGGGCTGACCGAGCGCGAGACCGAGGTGCTCCGGCTGGTCGCGAAAGGACTGTCCAATGTGGAGATCGCGGCCGAGCTGGTGATCGCCGAGCAGACGGCGAAGACCCACGTCAGCCGAGTCTTCGCCAAGCTCGGTGTGCGCGACCGCGCTCAGGCGGTGATCGCCGCGTACGAAGCGGGCGTGGTGGTACCCGGGTAGTACGCGCGCGCCGGGACGGTACCGGGGGAGCAGCCGGGAAACCCCTCCCCAGCCGGACGATCGCGGCCACGGACTCCGGCATCGTCAGGGCCCGTGAAAGCACTGATCGCACTGGTGTCGGCCGGACTGGGGGCGACCGGGCTGCTCTGGTGGGTGCTCGGCCTGCCGCTCGGCGTCGACACCGCCGTCTACCGCGCGGGTGGCTGGGCCGTCCTGCACGGCGAACCGCTCTACGAGCACCTGCGGGCCCTGCCGGAGTGGACGCCGGAGCTGCCGTTCACCTACCCGCCGTTCGCGGCACTGCTGTTCACGCCGTTCGCCACGCTGCCCGCCCAGTTGTGCTGGTCGCTGCTCGCGATGACGGCCGCACCCGCGCTGCTGGTGACCGTCCGCGCCTTCACCGACGACCGCCGCTGGTGGCTGGTGCTCGGCGGGTTCGCGCTGTACCCGGTGTGGCAGGGCATCGGGCTCGGCCAGGTCAACCTGGTGCTGATGACGCTGGTGGTGACCGATGTGCTGGTACTGCGGGATTCGCGCTACCGCGGCCTGCTGATCGGGCTGGCCGCGGCGATCAAGCTGGTGCCGCTGATCTTCATCGGGCACCTGCTGCTCACCGGCCGCCGGACGGCCGCCCTGCGGGCGCTCGGTGCCTTCGCGGCCGCCACCGCACTGGGTTTCCTGGTGCTGCCCGAGGATTCCGTGCGCTACTGGACGTCCGCGATCTTCAACGACCACTTCGCCCAGACGAAGGGCTGGATCGGGAACCAGTCGTGGCAGGGGTTCGTCGCCAGGACCGCGCCGGAGGACTGGGGACTGCCGTTGACCGCCGGGTTCTGCGTGCTGGCGGTGTTCGCTTCCGCGCTGGTGGCCCGGCGCCTGCACCTCGCCGGGGACGCGCGTGGCGCGTTGCTCACCACCGCGGGCTGTGCCCTGCTGG
This sequence comes from Amycolatopsis magusensis, assembly GCF_017875555.1. Lineage (GTDB taxonomy): Bacteria > Actinomycetota > Actinomycetes > Mycobacteriales > Pseudonocardiaceae > Amycolatopsis > Amycolatopsis magusensis. The sequence continues at coordinate 5,125,842 of NZ_JAGGMS010000001.1, forward strand.
TGAGCCCGATCTCCTGGACGCACCACTGGGTCTGGCTGGTGCCGCTGCTGGCCTTCCGGCCGTCGCTGCGGCTGCTCGCCCCGGTGTTCGCGCTGCCGGTGGCGATCACCGGCGAGCTCTATCTGATCACCGCGGTGGTCCTGCTCGGGGCCCGGGTGCGGGCCCCGAGCAGGCGCCTCACGCGCGCTCGATCGCTTCGATGATCTTCGGCCGCAGTTCCGCGGCGCTGATGATCGCGTCCACCGAACCGACCTCGACCGCGCGCTGCACGCTGTGCACCCGGTCGAACTCGGTGGCCACCTCGCTGAGCTTCTCCGTGCGGACCGACGAGCGGACCTCCGCGAGCCGCGTGGTCAGCGCGGCCCGCTCGGCACCGGTCGCCTCGGCCACGCGGGTTTCCAGCTCGGCCACCCGCGGATCGTTGGCCGTGCGGGCGTTCACGTCACCGGCGAAGACCACCGCCGCCGCCGGGGCACCGCCGATCACCGAGGCGAATGAGCCCTCCACGGCCAGCACGGTCATGTTCGGGTTCAGCGCCTTGGAGAACACCACGAACGCGCCGCCGTGGTACCGCGAGATCACGCAGAACACGATCGGGCCGTCGAAGTTGACGATCGCCCGGCCGATCTCCGCGCCGTACTCCAGTTGCAGCTTGCGCATCGACTCCGGCGAACCGTCGAAGCCGGACAGGTTGGCCAGCACCACCAGCGGCCGGTTGCCGCTGGCCGCGTTGATCGCCCTGGCCGCCTTCTTCGACGACCGGGGGAACAGCGTGCCCGCGGTGTAGGTGTCCGGCCCGTCGGTGGGCGGGAACCCGCGCCGCGGCACCGACCGCGACTCGATGCCGAGCAGGCACACCGGCCGCCCGCCGAGGTGCACGTCCTGCACCGCGGCGGTTTCCGCGTCGGCCATGCCCGCCCAGCGCTCCAGCACCGGGTGGTCCTGGTCGGACACCGCGCGCATCACCGTGCGGATGTCGAAGGACTTCTTGCGGTCCGGGTTGGTGGCCGGGGAGAAGATCTCGCCGACGGTGGTGAAGTCGCTGCCCTCGGCCTGGTGCGGGTAGCCGGTGACGTCGCGGTCGTGCGGGTCGGTGGTGCCGATCGGCCGCGGCCCGGACTCGCCGGGCAGCACGTAGGTGTGGTCGTAGTAGGACATCAGCAGATCGCGTGCCGCGGCCAGGTTCGGCGCCCAGTACTGCGCCTGCCCGTTCGGCCCCATCACCCGGTCGTAGCCGCCGATGCCGAAGTTGTCCTCGGCCGAGACCCCGCCGGAGAAGTCCAGCGCCTGCTTGCCGGTCAGCACCATCGCCGAGTCCGGGGTCATCACCAGGATGCCCTTGGTGTGCATCAGCATGGTGGCTTCGGCGTTCCAGTACGGCTGGGCGCCGACGTTGATGCCGACCACCACGATGTTGATCTCACCGCCGTCCTGGGTGAAGTGCACGATCCGCTTGAGCGCGGCCGCCACCCAGTCCATGTTCTCGGTGCCCGAGCCCATCGAGATCCGCGCGCCGGAGGACAGCGCGTACCACTCCAGCGGCACCCGCAGTTCCTCGGCGAGGTCGAGCGCGGCGATCACCCGCGCGCACTCCGGCTCGGACAGCGCGCCCAGCGACTTGGTCGGGTCGCCGAGCAGCACCACCCTGGTCATGCCCTCGGGGTGGCGGCGGGTCGGCGTGGTGACCACCCCGGCCACGATGGCCGCGGTGTTCCCGCCGCGCGGGCGGTCCACCGGCACCAGCTTGCCGTCTTCGAGGTCGTACTCGGTGAAGCTGCCGCCGTCACCGGTGAGCAGGCCGGTCAGCTCGTACGGGTACACGGTGCCGCGGCTGCTCGCGCGCAGCACCTTCTGCCGGTAGCTGTCCATCGGCTCGATCGGCTCGGTCTCCGGCACGCCCACGGTCATCCGCGCGCCGTGCCCGGCGTCGAAGCCGATCCGGAACGCGGCCTCGGTCAGCTTGCCGGTCTCCGGGTCACGGCGGCGGCCGACGAACAGGACCTCCTCCAGCCCGGCGCCCGCGGTGGTCGGCAGCACGCGCTGGGCGATGATGTCGACCTCGGCCATGGTCAGCTCGCTCGGCGGCCAGACGTAGATGAGGATCCGGTTGGTGCCCAGCCGCTTGCGCGCTGGGCGCTGCGACTGCACGGTGCGGATCGCGTCCAGGCAGGTGGCCAGGACCTGCTCCAGCGCGGGCAGCGCGTACAGCCTGCCCTCGCTGTCGCGCAGCGGGGTCAGGTCGCGGACCTGGGCCAGCGCCACCAGCCGCTCGTCGGCCGGGTTGGCCGGGGCCACGCACTGGAAGAGGTAGGCCTCCTCGTCCGGCGAGGGCAGGCGGGTCAGGTCGAAGTTGCTCAGCCGCTCCAGCTGCATCCGCTGCGCGATGCGCGGGTGCAGGCCGCGGATGAGGCGTTCCTCGGTGAAGCCCGCCGACGACGGCCGGAAGGTGAAGTGGTGGTGCATCACCGCGCCGCTGCGCCCGGCCACCGTGGTGGTCACCCGGCGAACCCGGCTCGGCAGGTCCTCGGCGGCGATCACCTTCCGCAGTTCCGCGGCCATCTCGTCGGCGTCCTCGGGCTGGCCGTCCCAGCTGAGGTAGAGGTCGGCGACCAGGTCACCCTTGTCCGCCAGCGCGCGGACCGCCGCGCCCAGCGAGGGGAAGTCGACCGCGGTGGTCACCACGTGCGCGGCGCCTTCGGCCCGCTGGCTCTCGGCGACCACGAAGGTGCAGCCGCCCGCCTGCTCGGTGCGCACGTTCGACAGCCCGCGGTTGCCGTAGTACCGGCGGGACAGCACTTCCAGCAGCGGCGCGTGATCCACGCCGGGGCGGCCGATGCGCTGCCCGAGCAGGCGCACCAACGGTTCGGTGCTGGCCACCATTTCGGCGATCCGCTCGGCGCGGTCCGGGGCGTCGGGGTGCTGGTCGAGGTGACGCAGGTGCTTGCGGACCGAGGTGTAGACCGCCGCCCGGTTGCGCCGCAGCAGCGGCTGGGCGAACCAGGTGAACACCACGCCGCGGGCGAGGTCGGAGACCGCGGGGTAACGCAGCTGCGTGGCCGCGATGAGGTGCTCGAGCGCCGGGCCGGTGTCGTCCCGCAGCGTGCCGCCGGGAGGGCCTTCCTTGAGCCACTGCCGCAGCAGCGTGGCCACGATGTCGGCACCGGCACCCGCTCGCTGCTGGGCCAGGAACACGCGGAAGACCGCGGTTTCCAGCTCGGTCGTGCGCTCCAGGTCGCCGACCCCGTAGTGGCCGAGAACCGTGGAGAGGCGTTCCTGGAAGGTCGCCGACACCCCGGCGCGCTCGACGTCCAGGCTCTGCAGGTAGGTGTGGAAGTACTCACGCGGGCTGTGCACCCGGGAGTCCGGACTGGACTCGTCGAGCGCCGGGCGGTTCCGGCTCAGCTCGGACAGGTCGGCGAAGACGGTGAGCAGATCCAGCTCGCCAGCCAGCGGACGACCGCCCGCCGTGACCAGTTCGGCGCGCGCGGCGAGGTAGCCGTTCAGCACGCGGCGGCCGTCGACCGGGTCCGCGTCGAAACCGAGCAGGAGGTTGCGCAGATCCTCGAGACCACGCGAAACCCGGTCCTGCGCGGGCACGCCGGCCGGTTCGGCCGGCAGGTCGATCGCCACGCTGTCGGTGGCGTCGTCGGCCTGGGCGTCGTCGTCGCCGAGCGGTTCCAGGCGCAGCAGCGGCGCGCCGGTCTCCACTTGGCTGCCCACCGAGACCGCGCACTCCTTGAGCCGCGCGCGGAACGGCGCCCGCAGCACGGTTTCCATCTTCATGCTTTCCAGCACCAGCACCGGAGCGCCCGCCTCGACCTCGGCGCCGACCTCCAGCGGCGTGGCCACCACGAGCGCGGGCGCGGGGGAGCGGACGACGCCGCCCTCGTCGCGGCTGATCCGGTGCGCCACGCCGTCCACCTCGACCAGGTGGATCGGGCCGTGGCTGGCCGAGACCAGGCGGAACCGCTGCCCGCTGACGGTGATCTGGCCGGTGAAGCGGTCGAAGCGGTCGATCTCGACGTCGGCCGCGTGCGGTTCGCCGTCGCCACCGGAGACGCCGACGCGGAATCGCTGCGGCCCGACTCGCGAGACCTGCACCTTGTAGCCGGCGCCCCGCAGCTTCAGCTCCAGCGGCCTGCCGCTTTCCAGCTGCACCTGCGGACGGCCGCCGTGCGCGCTGGACAGCAGCCGCTGCCGGGCGACCTCTTCTTCGTCCTCGTAGGCCTCGATGGCCGCGGCGGCCAGCGCGACCGCGGAGTTCTTGTGCGTGACCAGCCTGCCTTCGCCGCGGACGCGGTCGATCCAGCCGGTGTCGGCGGAGGCGTCGAGCACCTCCGGCTGCTCGAGCAGGTCGAGCACGAAGCTCTTGTTGGTGGCCCCGCCCTCGATGATCACCGTGGTCTGCGCCATCGCGCGCCGGAGCCTGCCGAGCGCTTCGTCGCGGTCGCGGCCGTAGGCGATGATCTTGGCGATCATCGAGTCGAAGTCGGCCGGGATGGTGTCGTTCTCGCTGACCCCGGTGTCCACCCGGATCCCGGGCCCGGCGGGCAGGTCGAGCCGGACGATGCGGCCGGGCGAGGGGGCGAAGTCGCGGTCGGGGTCCTCGGCGTTGAGCCGGGCTTCGATCGCGTGCCCCAGTTCGGCGGGCGGCTCGCCTTCGAGCTTGCCGCCCCCCGCGACGTGCAACTGCGCCTTGACCAGGTCGACGCCGGTGGTGGCCTCGGTGATCGGGTGCTCCACCTGCAAGCGGGTGTTCACCTCGAGGAAGGCGAACAGCTTCTCGCCGGGGTGGTACAGGAACTCGACGGTGCCCGCGCCGCGGTAGTCCACGGCGAGCGCGAGCCGCTCGGCGGCGGCCTTCAGTTCGGCGGTCTGCTCCACGGAGAGCACCGGGGAGGCGGACTCCTCGATGACCTTCTGGTTGCGCCGCTGGATCGAGCAGTCGCGCACGCCCAGCGCCCACGCGGTGCCCTGGCCGTCGGCGATGACCTGCACCTCGACGTGGCGGGCGCCGGTGACCAGGCGCTCCAGGAAGACCACGCCGCTGCCGAAGGCGCGCTCGGCCTCCATGCTGGTGCGCTCGTAGGCGTCGGCCAGCTCGTCGGCCGAGTTGATCACGCGGATGCCGCGGCCGCCGCCCCCGGCGGTGGCCTTGAGCATCAGCGGGTAGCCGATCCGGCCCGCGGCCTCGATCGCGGCCTCCAGGCTCTCCACCGCGCCGCGGCTCCACGGCGCGACCGGCACCCCGACCTCTTCGGCGATCAGCTTCGCGCCGATCTTGTCGCCGAGGCGGCGCATGGCCTCCGGGCTCGGGCCGACGAAGGTGATGCCGAGCTTCTCGCACAGCTCCGCGAACGCCGGGTCCTCGGCGACGAAGCCCCAGCCGACCCAGGCGGCGTCCGCGCGGGTCTCGGTCAGCGCCCGCCCCAGCACTTCGAGGTCGAGGTACGGGCGCGCCGAAGCCGGGCCGAGGCAGTAGCCGATGTCCGCCTCCCGCACGAAGGTGGCCGTGCGATCCGCGTCCGTGTACAGGGCGACGGTCTCGATCCGCCTGCCGGTTTCCACGGCGAGTTCGCGGACGGCGTGGATGAGCCGCATCGCGGCCTCTCCACGGTTGACGATGGCGACACGACTGAACACCGAGCTGAGCCTCCCAAGTCCCGCTGAGTACCCGTAGCCTCTCGCACACCGGCGGGTGGTTCCTATGTCGTCATCGGCGCATGGCGAGGGCCTGCTTTTGTAGGAACCCGCCAAAGGACACCCGAGCGCAGCCGGTGGCCAGCTCATTTCTTTGTGGCTGACCGACCACTGTCCGGTGTGAGGTTGGTCGCAGCGAGCCCGGCGAGCCCGTTGTCGTGCGCGAAGACCACCGCCTGCAGCCGGTCGCGCAGTTCGAGCTTCGGCAGCATCCGGGTGAGGTGGGTCTTCACCGTGGTCACGCTGATGAACAGCCGCTCGGCGATCTCGGCGTTGTTCAGCCCGCGCGCGACGAGCACCAGCACTTCGCGCTCGCGCCCGGTCAGCCGGGCGACCCTCGGATCGGGCTCGCGCGGCGGTGCCCCGCCCAGTTCGCGCGCCATCATCCGGTCGATCACCGAAGGCGCGAGCACGCGGTCCCCACGCAGCACGGCGCGCATCGCCACCAGCATCTCCTCGCCGCTGGCGTCCTTGAGCAGGAAACCGCCCGCCCCGGCGCGCGTCGCGGCGAGCACATACTCGTCGAGGTCGAAGGTGGTGAGCATGAGGACCTTGACCTCGCTGTCGCGGGCGCAGATCAGCTCGGTGGCGCGGACGCCGTCGAGCACCGGCATCCGGACGTCCATCAGCACCAGGTCCGGCCGCAGTTCTCCGGCGAGTTCGACCGCCTGCTCGCCGTTCTCCGCCTCGCCCACCACGGTCAGGTCGGGCGCGCTCGAGACCACCATGCGCAGGCCGCCGCGCATGAGCGCCTGGTCGTCGCAGATGAGGACGCGGTGGGTCAAGACGCCTCCAGCGGGAGTCGCGCGGTGACCCGGAACCCGCCGTCCCCGGCCGGTCCCGCGGTGAGCTCGCCCCCGAACATCGCCACTCGTTCACGCATGCCGAGCACACCGTAACCGCTGCCGTCCACCGCGCGTGCCCGCTGGATCCCGTACCCGCCGTCGTTGACCACCGACACCTCGATCTCCCGCGCGTCCTCCTCGGGTCGCCCGAAATCGACGGTCACCGCGCAACGGGCGCCGGACGGCGCGTACCGCAGCACATTGGTCAGCGCCTCCTGGACGATCCGGTGCACGGTCATCGCCGCTCCCGGAGACACCCCGTCGGTGCTGCCGAGCACGTCGAGCCGGGTGGCCACGCCGGCGATCCTGGTCTGCTCGGCGAGCCCGGCGAGCGCGTCCGGTCCCGGCTGCGGTTCGGTGCCCGTCCCGGTCTCCCGCAGCACGCCGAGCACGCGCCGGAGTTCGACGATGGCCTCGCGGCCGGTGCCGCTGATCGCCTTGAGCGCCTCGTCGACCGCGTCCGGGTCCTGCCTGCCGAGCAACCGCGCGCCCTCGGACTGCATCACCATGGTGCTCACCGCGTGGGCCACCACGTCGTGCATCTCGCGGGCGATCCGTGCCCGTTCCTCGGCGACCGCCGCCCGCGCCAAGGCGTCCCGCTTCTCCTGCGCTTCCCGTGCGCGCTCGCGGGCCTCGCCGAGTTGCTGCAACCGCACGCTCACCCCGTCCGCGACGGCGAGCGTCGCGATCAGGAACACCGTCAGTACGGCCAGCAGCACCGGCGTGGCCTGGGTGAGGCCGCCGAGTTTGACCGACCACAGCGCCGAAAGCACCACGGTGGCCCCGACCGCGGGCCAGAACGCGCGTCGCGGCCCGTAGACCACCAGTGCGTAGATCAGGAACACCAGCGAGAGGTTCGCCGGGAGCAGGGCGTCGCGGGTATCGGTGAACGCGATCTGGGCGGCGAACACGGTCAGCGCGAACGCGATCGCCGCCACCGGGCGGGTGCGGCGGAACGGCACCGGCAGGATCAGCAGCCCGCTGAGCAACCGGATCGGCCAGTCCGCGTACGGCGAGAGCAGCACCGCGGGCAGGGACAGCAGCACGAGCAGCCCGGTGAGCAACCAGTCGGTCACCACCGGGCGTGCCCGCACCCACGACAGCAGCCTCCGCACTCCGGCTACCTAACTACGCGTCGCGCTTCTTGGCGACCGAGATCGCCACGCCTAACAGGACGACGGCGAACGCGGCGAAGTAGGCGGCCGACCCCCAGTGCCCCAGTGGCCCGCCGTCGCTGCTCACCAGGTGCGCACCGGCGCGGAACGGCAGCCAGTCACGCACGGCCGGGCCGAACTCCGGGATCAGCCCGAGCAGCATCTCGCCCTGGAGCACCCAGCACAGCAGCAGCGCCAGCGCACCGGCGGTGTGGCGCAGCAGCACGCCGACGGCCACCGCGATCACCGCGGAGATCGCGTACAGCAGGCCGGAACCGAGCACGGTCCGCCAGTCGGCGCCCCCGGCCAGACCCGCGGTGCGGTCCGGCGCCAGCAGTTCGGCGGTCAGCCAGGCGACCGGCCCGGCCAAGAATCCGGCCAGCCCGGCGGCCACGGCCACCACCACCGCCTTCGCCGCCAGCGCCGGGCCGCGGGCCGGCTCGGCCTGGAAGGTGGCGCGGATGGTGCCGAAGCGGTACTCGGTGGTCACCGCCAGCGCGGCGAGCACGACCACCACCGCCAGCGCGATCTTGGTGCCGCCCTGGGTGTCGGCCACCGAGAGCTCGCCCTCCCCGGCGGTCGCCATCAGCGCCGCGGTGCCGACCACGATGACGAAGGCGCTGATCAGGCACCACCACGGCGAGCGGGTGGAGAGCAGTTTGACGCGTTCGGAAACGAGCAGGTTCATGGTCACGCCGCCTGGTATTCGACCGAGTCACCGGTCAGCCGGAGGAACGCCTCTTCCAGCGAGCCGCGTTGCGGGCTCAGCTCGTGCAGGGGGATACCGTTGTCGAAAGCCAGTTCACCGAGCCTCGCACTGTCCATTCCGGACACGAGCAGGGCGTCGCCGTCCCGGGAGTAGAGCGCGCGTTCGCGGCCGAGCACGGCCCCGAGCAGGTCGGTGCGCGGGGTGCGCACCCGCACCACGTTGTCGGCGGCGCGGGCGATGAACTCGTCGGTCCCGCACTGCGCGATCAGCTTGCCGCGGCCGATCACCACCAGATCCTGCGCGGTGAGCGCCATTTCGGCGAGCAGGTGGCTGGACACCAGCACGGTGCGCCCGTCGTCGGCGAGCCGGTGCAGGAACTTCCGCACCCACAGCACACCTTCCGGGTCGAGCCCGTTCACCGGCTCGTCGAAGAGCAGGATCTCGGGGTCGCCGAGGATGGCGCTCGCGATGCCGAGCCGCTGCGACATGCCGAGCGAGAACCCGCCCGCGCGCTTGCCCGCCACGTCGGTCAGCCCGACCGTCTCGAGCACCTCCGCCGCGCGCCGGCGCGGGATGCCGTTCGCCGCCGCCAGCCACTCCAGGTGGGCCTTCGCGGATCGCTGCGGGTGCACCCAGCGCGCGTCGAGCAGCGCGCCGACCGTCCGGAGCGGATTCTTGAGTTCCCGGTACGGGCGCCCGTTCACCAGCGCGTGCCCGCCGTCGGGCCGGTCCAGGCCGAGGATGACGCGCATGGTGGTCGACTTGCCCGCGCCGTTCGGCCCGAGGAAGCCGGTCACCCGGCCCGGCCGCACGGTGAACGACAGGTCGTCCACCGCCTTCTTCGAGCCGTACCGCTTGGTCAGCCCGGTGGTCTCGATCATCGAAGCTCCTTTCCGCCTCGACGCACACCGTGCCGTCTCGCGCTGCCCCAGCGCGTCGGCGCGCAGGCCGCACCTCGTCGTCCACGGAGACGACATCCGCGTACGACCGGGGGAGGACGCCGGGAGCGGTATGAGGAACGCACGGTCGGATCATGCGATACGCATGGTGAGCAGGAGTTCCGCCGAGCCGCCCTTACGGCGTAACGTTGAGCACCAGGTATGCCGGTGGTGGCCGTTTACGGAGGGGTTGGACACGATGCGCGCGATGTGGAAGGGCTCGGTGTCCTTCGGCCTGGTCACGATTCCGATCCACCTGTACGCCGCCACGGAGAACAAGAACGTCTCCCTGCGGCAGGTGCACGAGGAGGACGGCGGCCGCATCCAGTACAAGCGGTTCTGCACCGTCGACGGCAAAGAGGTGCCCTACAGCGAGATCGCCAAGGGCTACGAACTCGACGACGGTGAGATGGTGGTGATCACCGACACCGACCTCGCCGAGTTGCCACTGTCCACTTCGAAGTCCATCGACGTGCTGGAGTTCGTGCCGCTGGAGTCGATCGACCCGATCTACTTCGACCGGACGTACTACCTCGAGCCGCAGAAGTCGATGGCCAAGCCGTACGTGCTGCTGCGCGACGCGCTGCACAAGTCGGGGCACGTGGCCATCGCCAAGGTCGCGGTCCGCCAGCGTGAGTCGCTCGCGCTGCTGCGCGTGGTCGGCGATGTGCTGGTGATGACCACCATGCTGTGGCCGGACGAGGTGCGTGCCGCCGACTTCGGGTTCCTGAACGAGGACCAGCCGCAGATCCGCGACCAGGAGATGGCCATGGCCGGCTCGCTGATCGACTCGCTGTCCGAGCCGGTGTTCGAGCAGGACAAGTACCGCGACCGCTACCGCGAGGCGCTGGAGGCGCTGATCGAGGCGAAGGCGGCGGGCAAGGAGACCACCCCCGTGGCGGCGCCGGCCGAGGACGGCGAGGTCGTCGACCTGATGGCCGCGCTGCAGGCGAGCGTCAGCGAGGCGAAGAAGAGCCGCAAGACCGAGACCGCCACCGCGGAGACCGCCGAGAAGCCGAAGGCCCGCAAGTCCACGGCGAAGAAGAAGAGCGCCTGACGACACGCCGAGGACGGGGCGGTGGACGGGGTGCGACCGCCCTGGTGGTACGAAGGAACGATGGAATGCGCGACCTGTTCCGCGGGTCTCGACCACTGCCACGGCACGCTGGTGCTGCACTTCGAGGCACCACCGGAGTGCACCGAGCCGGGGTGCACTGATCTGGGCCGAGCCCGCCATCTGCTGATCATCGACTGCCGCAGCGTCTCCGGGGGCTGCGTCTGCACGGAAACCCACCTGGTCAGCGCCTGAGTCTCACTCCCCGCGCACGACCACCACGGGGCAGTCCGCGTGCTGGATCACGCTGGACGAGGTGCTGCCCAGCAGCAGCTTGCTGAGCCTGCCGTGCCGGTGCGCGCCGAGCACCACCGCGGCCGCGCCGACCTCGGCGGCGAGGCGCACCAGGGTGTCGGCCACGGTCACGTCGTCGGCCACGGCGTGGCCGGTGGCGTCGAAGCCGTGCTCGGACGCCAGCCGGGCGCCCCAGGTGGCCAGCTGGTGCGCGGATTCGTAGGCGGCCTGGTCCACCGCGAGGCCGGTGCGGATGTCGACCGTGGCCGGAGCGCCTTCCATGCCGCTGATCGGCAGGTTGAGCGGGGAGAACGCCTGCCCGGCTTCCCAGACGGTGACCACCAGTGCGCGCCGGGCGCCGAGCAGGGTGGCTGCCTCACGGACGGCGTGCTCGGCCGTGGGTGTGCCGTCGAAGCCGATGAGGATCCGGGCGTCGCTCATGGTGCGTCTCACCGTACGCCCTCGGCATTCGGGTGCAACTCACCGACCAGACCCTTGCAGGTTTCGTGCAGGACACGCATACTTTCGCCAGTCACAGCAAAAGTGATTCGCGCAGGCATCGTCGCCTCACCGTGCGTTGGCCTGCGAACTCTCCCTCCCCAGTAGTTCCCCCGGTAGTGCCACCGCAGTGAAAGGTGAGCGCGATGTCCGTTCGAAACCATCCCCGCAAACGCAGACCCGGCCGCTGGGCCGCGGCGGTGCTCGCCGTCGTGGCGGGCGGCAGCCTCGCCGTCGCCGCCCCGGCGGGCGGCAGTCCCGCCCCGGCCGCCGCCGCGCCGCCGACCACCCTGGCCACGACCTTCGCCGACGAGTTCAACCTCCCGGCGGGCACCCCGGTCGACGGCAGCAAGTGGCAGCTGGAAACCGGCGACAACGTCAACAACCACGAGCGGCAGTACTACACGAACAGCACGAACAACGCCGTGCACGACGGCCAGGGCAACCTGGTGATCACCGCGCGGCGCGAGAACCCGGCGAACTACCAGTGCTGGTACGGCCGGTGCGAGTACACCTCGGCGCGGTTGAACACCGCGGGCCGGTTCACCCAGGCCTACGGGCGCTTCGAGGCACGCATCAAGATGTCGCACGGCCAGGGCATGTGGCCGGCGTTCTGGATGCTGGGCAACAACATGGGCAGCGTCGGCTGGCCGGAGGCCGGCGAGATCGACATCATGGAGAACGTCGGTTTCGAGCCGTCCACCGTGCACGGCACCCTGCACGGGCCCGGGTATTCGGGCGCGGGCGGCATCGGCGGGGCCTACTCGATCGGCGGCCGGTTCACCGACGCCTTCCACACCTTCGCCATCGACTGGGCGCCGAACCGGATCACCTGGTCGGTCGACGGCAACGTCTACCAGACCCGCACCCCCGCGGACCTGGGCGGCAACCGCTGGGTGTTCGACCACCCGTTCTTCATGATCCTGAACCTGGCGGTCGGCGGGTACTGGCCAGGGGACCCGAACGGCAGCACGCCGTTCCCGAACCAGCTGCTGGTCGACTACGTGCGCGTCACCAACGACGGTGGCGGTGGCTCGCCGGGCGGGCAGATCACCGGTATCGGCGGCAAGTGCCTCGACGTGGCGGGCGCGAACACCGCGAACGGCACGCCGGTGCAGATCACCGACTGCAACGGCAACGCCGCGCAGAACTGGACCGTCGGCGGCGACGGCAGCATCCGCGCCCTCGGCAAGTGCCTCGACGTCTCCGGCGGGTCCACAGCGGACGGTGCCGTGGTGCAACTGTGGGACTGCAACGGTTCCGGTGCCCAACGCTGGGCCACCCCGGCGGCGAAGGACATCGTGAACATCGCCGCGAACAAGTGCCTGGACGTCATCGGCAACAGCTCGGCGAACGGCAGCCGCACGCAGATCTGGACCTGCACCGGCGCGGCCAACCAGAAATGGAACATTCCCGCCTGACAACGGCGTCCGCGGGAAGCAGAAGGAGCAGGGCCAGGCAACCCCTCGGCCCTGCTCCGCCCCTCCGAATGCTATGAGTGGGGCATTACTTGCATTGAACGCAAGTAATGCCCCACTCATAGCATTCGTCTTCCTCCACCTCGAACGTGGAACTCGGCTTCCCGAATGCGGGGTTCAGCTGCCTGAACGTGAGGTTCGGCTGCACGAACGTGCAACTCGCCCAGCACCCCATCCCCAGCGAGTCCCACACCCAGGCACCCGAACCCCACGTCCGTGCACCCGAACCTCACGTTCGTGCACCTGAATCCCACACTCCCGCACCTGAACCCCACGTTCGTGCAGCTGAACCCCACACTCACCAAGCCGGGCCCGGGAGCCGAAGTCCAGGAGGCACCCAGCCCCCTCCCTCACCCCGGTCCACAGCCCAGAACACGGCGGGGATTCCGGTGTCAAGGCAAGCTTTCCCGCCTTGACACCGGAATCCCCGCCGTAGTCACAATGAGAAGCCGGGGTGGCGCCGACAAACCGCCCCTACCGCACGAGCCGGTCCACCGGTACGACGGCGGCCATCGCGTCCATCCCCGCATCGTTCGGGTGCAGGTGATCCCCGGAGTCATAAGCGGCTCGGATGCGCGTCGGCTGCGCCGGGTCCGCGGTGGCCCGGTCGAAGTCGATGACCCCGTCGTACTCACCCGAGGTGCGGATGAACTTGTTCAGCGCCTGCCGGTCCGCTTCCCCCTCCGGCGTGTAGTACCCAGCGCCTTCGAACGGCAGCAGCGTCGCGCCGTACACGCGCAAGCCCAGCGTCTTCGCCCGCGCGATGAACTGGCGGTGCACCGTGATCAGGTCCTCGGCGGCCACTGCTCCTCGCGTGCCGCCGATGTCGTTGATGCCCAGCAACAGCACCACCGCGCGCACCCCGGCCTGCCCGCTGACGTCCCGGTCGAACCGCGCCATCGCGCTCTGCCCGGCCGGGCCCTGGTCGGTGAGCAGCCGCGCGCCGCCGATGCCGGTGTTCAGCACGCCGAACTCGGCCCGTTCCGGCCTGGTCAGCATCCGGGTGGCCACCCGGTCGGGGTAGCGGTGGTTGCCGTCCACCGTGGTGATCGCGCCGTCGGTGATCGAGTCGCCGAAGAACACCGCCGAACCCGCGCTCACCGCCCGCACGTCCACCCCGTCGAGCAGGAACCACGACGTGCCGAGCGCCGCGAAGCCGGTGCCCTCGGCGGCGGTCTCGTCGCCGGGCGTGGTCCAGTTCGTGGCGAACGCCGACCGGTGCTGGGTGAGCGGCCCGGTCGGGCCCGGCAGGTGCAGTGACACGCTCAGGTTCGCGCCGTCGGGCACCGACAACTCGATCGGGTCGGACACCCATTCCGCGCCGATCGGGATCGTGGTCGTCCGCTCGCCGCCGAAGCGGACCTGCCGCAGCGTGTCCTCGTCCACCCGCGAACCGCCCTCGGCGTGCTGCACGGCGACGGTGGCCGCGCCGATCGCCAGCGGCGCGGTGCCGAACACGTTGGACAACCGCAGCCGGAGTTCGTCGCCACCGACGGAAAGGTGCACCACCTGGCGCAGCGTGGTGTCGGTGAGCCCGGTCTGGCCGGTGCCCGCGGAAGCCACGGTGACCCCGGTGGTCCACGAGCCGACCCACGCCGGTCCCGCCCGGCCTTCCGGCGCGGTGGAGGCGCCGGGCGCGGCGGTGAACAGGAGCACCCCGGTGGCCGCGAGCACCGTGCCGCGGCGGAGCCAGAACCGTCGGGTCAAAACGCGAGCTGCTGGCATGCCGATCCCCTCAAGGCCGGTGGCTGCACTCCGGACCACGATTTTCCGGCGCCCGCCGATGATCGTCAACCGCCATCACGGCCGAACACCGTCGGCGGACGGTCCCGGCAACGCGTGTCCGGCGACAGGCTCCGCGCCGCGACCGCATATCGTGTTGGCGCGATCGCAGGAGGTGCGCCAGACCGTGCAAGGGGTCGACTACTACGAGCTGCTCGGGGTTCCCGAGAGCGCGTCGGCGGCGGAGATCAAGTCGGCGTACCGGGCGCTGGCGAAGGCCATGCACCCGGACGCGGGCGGGACCTCGGACTCGTTCCGGCAGTTGCGCGAGGCCTACGAGACCCTCGCCGACCCGGAACGCCGGGCGGAGTACGACTTCGGCGAGCCCGAAGAGGTCCAGCAGCCCGAGCCGGTCCAGCCCGCCCGGTACCGCCGCTGGGAGTTCGAGGACGACTACGAACCCGCCTGCCCGCACCTGGAGGCCGACGAGATCCCGTGGTGGCCGCTGGTCGACGCGCCGGGGGACCGGCTGCCGCGCGAGGGCCGCGGGCACGCGCCCTGGCTGCTGGTCGCGGCCGGCGGGCTGGCGATGTGCCTGCCGATCCTGCTGCCGCTCGACGTCACCGCGCCGGTGGTGGTCACCTGGGTGGTGCTCGCCGCCATGGTCAGCGCGGCGTGTGCCTGGCTGGCCCGCGGGTACGCCGCCGATGTCAAGGCGGAGAAGGAACTGACCGCGGAGTTCGGCGACGCCGCGGTGTTCGGCCGGACCGGCACCGACCCCGACCAGATCGGCGAACGGCTCACCGCCGAACTACTGGACCGCTACCTGACCAAGCTGCCCGGCCTGCGCGTGTTCCACAGCCTGGCGTGGCCCGGCTCGGTGTTCGCCGACACCGACCACGCGATCCTGTCCGGCAGGCGGCTGGTGCTGATCGAGTCGAAGGTCTGGCCGCCGGGCCACTACGCGCTCGACGACCTCGGCGAACTGACCCGCAACGGCAACCGCTTCCGCGGTGGCGGCACCAAGCTCCCCGAGGCGATCGCGGCGTTCCAGGACCTGCTGCCCGAGGTCGAGGTGCGTGGCGCGATGGTGCTCTACCCGAACCGGCCGGGCGAGATCACCACCGAGGACGACGACTGGCTCGCCCCGCCGATGACCCCGGAGCAGTTCGTCTGGGAGATCGGGGACTGGCTGGCGGAAAAGCCCGCCGCGCTGGACCCGGTCACCTTCCGCACGCTGCGGGCCCAGGTCGTCTGAGCTCAGCTGTAGGTCCAGTGGCCGAGCCAGGCTTCGCGCCAGGCCACCGTCAGCTCGGCTATCCCGTCCACTTCGGACTGATCGGCCTGGTGCTTCCAGGCGTCTTCGAGCAGCGCGCACATCCGCGACTCGCCGCGTTCCACGCCGGTGCCGCCGAAGCGTTCCACCACCGCCCGCGGCACGCCCAGCTTTCCCTTCCCCCGCACGACGGACTGCTCGGTCGCCCGGCAGATCAGGTACTCCACCGACACCGCCGCGGCGTCCTCGCCGAGCACCTCGCGCAGTGCGCCGTGCAGGCAGTCCAGCGGTGCCGCCAGCCCGTCACCGGAGAAGGCGATCCGCCACGACACCCACACCGCCATGATCTCGCCCGCCACCGGTGGCCGGTAGTCGAAGGCCGGACCGAGGAAGGTCTGGTAGTCGCTGGCCGGGTGGGTGCGGTCACGATCGGCGGGTTCGTCGGGGATGGCGTGCAGGCCGAGCCGGAAGAAGAGCTTGCGCAGCAGTTCGTGCGGGCGTGAGGGCACGGTGTCCGCCGAGAGCAGCTTCGTGAGGATCTTGTTCAGCCGTTCCGCGGTCACGCCCTCGATGGACAGCTGGAAGTGGATGAAGGCGAGGTCGTCCAGCGAGGTCCCGGTGCACCCGGCCACGCCCACCTGCGGATACCGCTGCAGGAAGGCGATGATCGCGTGCGTGGAGCCGATCCGGGCCGGTCCGGCGCAGGTCAGCGGGAGGCAGGTGCTCATCGGCTTGGACCCGGTGGCCGGTCCGGTGCGCCGCACGTCCCGGCACACTTCGAACCAGTTGCCCGGCCGGTGCCCCGGCCGGGTGTCGGCGATCCAGAACCCGAAGCCGTAGTCCTCGCACAGCGCCCGCAGCCGGTCGCCCAGTTCCAGCCGCCGCTCGGCGGAGGCGTCCGGCAGCGCGATCGAAAACCGCACGGCCAGCGAGGAACACGGCGACGGCGACTCCTTGCGCGTGCGCAGGTCGTGCCCGCGGGTCTTCACCACGGTCGGCAGCTGGGCCGGGCACTGCAGGGTGAGCAGCGGCGCGCCGGCGACCCTCGTGGCGACCTCGGAGATCTCCTTGGTCAGGTCGCGGACCGCGATCCCGTGCCAGTCCTGGGCTTCGGTGGCGAGCCGGTCGATCACCACGAGGCCTTCGAAGGTGCGCGCCGACTCGTAGATGAACGTCGGGTTCGGCAGCGCGGTGTCGCGGAAGAGCCAGCCCTCGGTCAGCGGTTCCGGCCGGGCGCCCCCGCGCGGGCCTTCGGCCGAATCCTGGCTCGGCCCCTCGGTCGCGGCCCTGGTGCGCGTGCCGATCACCACGCCACCGCCGTTCGCCGCCGAGCACAGGGTCTCCACGAAGACCGAGTCCGGCGACAGCGCCAGTTCGTGCAGGTAGCCCGGCCGCGCGGCCACGTGGTGCACCTCGTAGTCCACCTGGGTCAGCGACTGGCGCGCGATCTCGAACCCGGCCCTGGCCAGGTCGGCGATGGTGCGGATGGAGGTTTCGCTCATCGGAGGCCTCCCGCCGAGTCGAACCGGACGTTCGGTGGCAGCGGGGTCTTCGCGACCGGACCGTTCCCGGCCCACTTCGGCACGCCGATTCGGCTCAGCGGCATCCGCTCGTCCCGCCACGACCGCAGGCTGAACAGGATGAGCGCGGTCAGCACCGGCAGCGCCACGGCGATGGTGAGGAACACCTGCACCACCTCACCGCTGCTCTGCGCGGCGATCGCGGCGGCCAGCCCGGCGGGGGAGACGATGCACAGCTGCCCCAGGGTGCGCGGCAGGGTCCGCAGGTAGGCGGCCACCGACCGGCGGGGCGGCAGGGTGAGGCGGGTGTAGAGGAAGCCGGGTACCAGCAGCAGCATGGTGATCACCGACTGCCCGTCGCCGACCTTGCCCAGCGCCTCGGTCGCCGCCCGCCCGTACGGCAGCGGGCTGCCCACGAGCAGCCAGCCCAGCACCCACACGGTCGCGGCGACCGCGAGCGCGTAGAACATGACGCTGCGCGGCCCGGCCTCGCCGGAGTCCTTGAGCACCAGCCCGGCACGGATTCGCACCTGCTCGCCGTAGCCGCCCTCGCCCGCCGAACGCCGCCAGTACGCCTGCGCCTGGTTGTCGGTGAAGTTGCCGACCACCACCAGGTCCTGGCCGAGTTCGCGGCGGCTGACCTCGTCGGCCGCCGCGCGCAGGTTCTCCCCGGTGACCTCGGGATGCCGCAGCAGCGCGTTGTCCACGTCGTTGCCCGCCAGCCGCACCGCCTCGCCGGTGGTCGCGGCGGCGGCCAGGCGGTGGGTCACCGGCAGCGCGGACTCCGGCAGTTCGACGCCGGACCGGCTCCCCTCCCACTTCCGGCGCCGCAGCAGGTCGGCCAGCTTGCGCAGCACGGTCTGGGTCTGCAGTTCGAGGATCTTGCCCGCGGCGGTCTTCGTCGCGGTGAGCGGGCGCCTGCCCAGCGACCTCAGGTCGGCGGCCAGGCCGCGCGCGAGCGGGCCGTCGGCGTCGGTGGTCAGGTACATCCGGGTCAGGTCCACCTCGGGCGCGGTCTGCACCACCAGGTGGTAGGACCGCAGCGTGGCCGGGATGACCGTGTCGTAGCGGGCGAAGTAGCCGCTGTGGCTGGCCCGCACCCGCCGCCAGTGCTCGGCGAACCGGCGCGGCCGGTCGGCGCTGACGTACAGCGGGGTCTCGTAGTTCAGCCGGTGCTCGTCCACGGCGTCGTCGAGCGCGATCACCAGCAGGTAGTCGCGGACGGCCACGTCGAGCAGCCGCGCGTAGTCCCGCAGCAGGTGCCCGTAGCCGTCCAGGATGCCCAGTGCCATGTCGCGGCACTGCCTGCCGTGCCCGGCCACCATGCCCTCGGCGGGCGGGTGGGTGAACTGCTCGGCGGGGTGGTCCCGTTCGGTGAGCAGGGTGAGCAGCGCACGCTGGATCAGCCACCGCGGTTCGTGTAGCCGGAACAGGAACGCGCTGAGGTCCTGCTTGGGCGAGTTCGCGTTCTCGTCGCTGGCGAGGATGCCGCGCAGCAGGCGGTAGAGGCCGGAGGCGAGCAGCCGCGAGGTCTCGTGCTGGGTCAGGCGCGGCAGTTTGTCGCCGGCGCCGTCGTAGACGTCGACCGGGGAGACCCCGCTGCGCGGCAGCCGCGCGATCGGCACCCAGAGCGTGGTGCCGCCGGGCCGGGAAACCGCGCGCTCACCGTGTTCCCGGCCGATCAGGTGCTGCAGGTTCGCGGTGGCCTGCCGCTGGCCCTCGTCGAGCAGTTTGAGGCTGATGTCCACGTCGGTGGTGCGCCGCGCGGTGCCGTGCTCGACCACGGTCAGGCGCTCGGTCAGCCGCCGGACGTGGTTGAGCCGCAGGGCGGTGTCCAGCAGGGCCAGGCCGACCGCGGCGCCGTTGTGGGACAGGCGGGGCGGGGCGCCGGGGATCGGCACCGTCTCGATCGCGTGCCGCAGGCTCGCCATGCCGTCCACGCCGGACCGCCCCCCTCACCCTCGCGAACACCGTTCATCCCACATAGGTCGGCGCGGTGGCAAGCGCGTCACGGAACCGGGTGAGGCGGTCGTGGTCCACCGGCGCGAGCGCGGGACCCGGTTCGCCGGTCCAGCCGGTCACCGGGCTGATCCCGTGCAGTGAGTTGACCGCCCAGACCTCGGTGCCTTCGAGGTCGGCCGTCAGCGCCCATTCCTCGCTCAGCGGGATACCGAGCTCGGCGACGGTCACCGAGGGCAGCACCGGGAGGTTGCGCGCGGGCGCGCAGAGGTGGTCGCCACGCCACCAGAGGAGCGCGGCGTTCGCGGCCTCCAGGACGCAGCCGGACTCGTCGAGCAGGAGCGCGTCGTCGGCACCGGTGTCCTGCGCACGGGCCCGGAGTTCGGCGAGCATCGGCAGGTCAGGGCCCTTGATCCGGGGGTGGGTGCGGACCACCGGCTCCGCCGGGATCCAGAGGCGGGTTTCCGGTCGCGGCGGGGGAGCGGGGCGCAGCCAGAACACCAGCGAGCCGTCGGCGTGCGCTTCCACCCGCGGGAACCAGCGCTCACGCAGCGGCAACTCGGCGACCACGGCCGCCCAGAATCTGTCCACAGAGGACTCATGGATCCTGGCGATGGTGGTGGCGCCCCTGGTGAACCGGGCGCGGTGGCGGCGCAGGCCGCGGACGGCACCGCGGTCGAGCAGCCAGGAGTCCACCACCAGAGCGTCCGTGGACGGAACTTCGGTGGGCACCAAGCCGCCGGCCCACGTCCACCGGCGGCGATCGTTCACCAGGCCAAAATACTCGCGGACGCCGTCAAAGTCTCGGCTCCGACGCCCTCGGCTTCGGCCGGTGACGAGTGACACGAAGGTGGCTTCCGGGGCAAAAAACCCCCCGGAAGCCACCTGTGCCTAGTGGTCCCGGTGCGTGGCCAGCTGCGCCAGCGTCTCCAGTCCGGTGGCCGCCCGGCTCTCCGGGCGGGCCGCCCGCAGCCTCGATCTCGCCTCGCCGAGCAGGTCGTCGGCCTGCACCCGGCTCCACGCCCGGCCACCGGCCAGTTCCACCAGCTCGGCGGCCCTGACCAGCCCGGCCTCGGTCAGCTCCGCCGCGTGGTACAGCTCGGCCAGCTCCCGCCCGGCCGGGGTGCCCGAGGTCAGCGCGGACACCACCGGCAGCGACTTCTTGCGGCTGCGCAGGTCGTTGTGCACCGGCTTCCCGGTCACCGACGGATCGCCCCAGATGCCGAGCAGGTCGTCGATGAACTGGAAGGCCAGCCCGAGCTGGTCGCCGAACAACCGCAGTTCGCCCGCCCGCTCGGTCTCCGCACCCGCGGCCAGCGCCCCGAGCGCGCAGGAGGCACCCAGCAGCGCGCCGGTCTTGCCCTCGGCCATCCGGACGCACTCCGGCACCGTGACGTCCATCCGCTGCTCGAAGGACAGATCGGCGATCTGGCCCTCGACCAGGTCCTGGACCGCCGCGCTGAGCACGCGCAGCGAGGGTTGCCCGCTGTCGGCTAGCACGTCCATCGCCAGCGTGAGCAGCGCGTCCCCGGTGAGGATGGCCGCGCCGGTGCCGAACACGTGCCAGGCGGTCGCCCGGTGCCGCCTGGTCGTGTCCCCGTCCATCACGTCGTCGTGCAGCAACGAGAAGTTGTGCACCAGTTCGACCGCCACCGCCGCCGGGATGGCGTCGCCGCCGCCCATCGCCTCGGCGCAGAGCAGGACGAGCGCGGGCCGCAGTGCCTTCCCGCCGTCGCCGTCGCCGGGCTTGCCGCGTTCGTCGAGCCAGCCGAAGTGATAGCCGGCGATGCGCCGCAGCGAACCCGGCAGGGTGTCCACCGCCGCCCGCAGCGCCGGTTCGACCGAGGTCCGGCTCCACGCCAGGATCTCGCCCGCCGTGCGCACGTCGCCGATGGTTTCCACAGTGGACATCGCAGTCGCCTTCCGGTCAGCGGGTGATCTCGGCGTTCTCCAGCACCCCGACCGCGTCGGGCACCAGGATCGCCACCGAGAAGTAGGCGCTGACCAGGTAGGAGATGACCGCCTGGTCGTTGATCCCGGTGAACCGCACGCTCAGCCCCGGCTCGTACTCGTCCGGGATGCCGGTCTGGTGCAGCCCGACCACGCCGTGGTTCTCCTCGCCGGTGCGCATGGCCAGCACCGAGGAGGTGCCGCCGTCGCTGATCGGGATCTTGTTCGACGGCAGCAGCGGCACCCCGCGCCACGCGTGCACCGGCTTGCCCTCGAGCTGCTTGCCCTCCGGGTAGATGCCGCGCTTGTTGCACTCGCGGCCGAAGGCGGCGATCGTGCGCGGGTGCGCCAGGAAGAACTCGGTCTTGCGGCGCCTGCTCAACAGCTCGTCGAGGTCGTCCGGGGTGGGCGGCCCGGTGCGGGTGTGGATGCGCTGCTTGAGGTCGGCGTTGTGCAGCAGGCCGAAATCGCGGTTGTTGAGCATCTCGTGTTCCTGCCGCTCGCGCAGGGCTTCCACGGTCAGCCGCAACTGCTGCTCGGTCTGGTTCATCGGCTGGTTGTAGAGGTCCGCGACCCGGCTGTGCACCCGGAGCACGGTCTGGGCCACGCTGAGCTGGTACTCGCGCGGGGACTGCTCGTAGTCGACGAAGGTGGTCGGCAGTTCGGCTTCGCCCTCGTGCCCGGAGGCGAGGCTGATCTGCGCTTCCCCGTGCTTGTTCTGCGCCTTCTTCGGGTCGGCGCGAATGCGGTCCAGGTGCGCACGCAGGTTGTCGGACCGGTCGAGGAAGGCCTCGACCTCGGCACGGGACAGCGACAGCACCGTGCAGGGCGTGACCGCCTTGATGGTGAACTCCCAGATGCCGTCGCCTTCGAGCAGCACCGAGTTGCCGAGGTGGTCCCCGTCGGCGAGCACGCCGAGCACGGTCTGGTCGCCGTACTGCCCGGTGCCGATCTTGTTGACCTTGCCGTGGGCGATGAGCAGCACCTGGTCGGCCTGGTGGCCGAACTCGGCGATCACGTCACCGGGGGCGAACTCGTGCTGGCGGAACCGGTCGGCCATGCCGGTCAGCACCGCTTCGTCGTCGGCGTCCTCGAAGTCACGCAGCGCGGGCAGTTCCCGCAGCTCCTGCGGGATCACCCGGACGTCGGCCCCGGTGTTGGTGAAGGTGACGCGGCCGTCGCCGACGGCGTAGCTGAGCCTGCGGTTCACCCGGTACGAACCGCCGGGCACCTCGGCCCACGGCAGCACGCGCAGCAGCCAGCGCGGGGAGATCCCCTGCATCTGCGGCACGGACTTGGTCGTGGTGGCCAGGTTCCGCGCGGCCGCGGTGCTCAGGCTCTGCCGGCTCGGCGGGCCGGTGTCGACCTCGAGCTCGGGTTCGGTGACTGTCATTTCGCTCCCCGGTTCAGTGCTGGTGCTGGTGCTGGTCGGTCGGGCTGGGTCGGGTCTTCCGGGCGGACTCGATCAGCCGTCGCGGCCGATCTCCACGTTCTCCAGCACGCCGAGCGCGTCGGGCACCAGGATCGCCGCGGAGTAGTAGGCGCTGACCAGGTAGGAGATGATCGCCTGCTCGTTGACCCCCATGAAGCGGACCGAAAGGCCGGGCTGGTACTCGTCGGGGATGCCGGTCTGGTGCAGCCCGATCACGCCCTGGGCCGCTTCGCCGGTGCGCATCAGCAGGATGGAACTGGTGTTGGTGTCGGTGACCGGGATCTTGTTGCACGGCAGGATCGGGATCCCGCGCCACGCGGGCAGGCGGTGCCCCTCGATCTCGGCGGCGGACGGGTAGAGCCCGCGCTTGTTGAACTGGCGCCCGATCGAGGCGATCGTGCGCGGGTGGGCGAGGAAGACCGCCGGGTCCTTCCACACCACGGCGAGCAGCTCGTCGAGGTCGTCCGGGGTGGGCGGCCCGCTGCGGGTGTGGATGCGCTGCTTGAGGTCGGCGTTGTGCAGCAGGCCGAAGCTGCGGTTGTTGATCATCTCGTGTTCCTGGCGCTCGCGCAGCGCCTCGATGGTCAGCCGCAACTGCTGCTCGGTCTGGTTCATCGGCTGGTTGTAGAGGTCCGCGACGCGGCTGTGCACCCGCAGGACCGTCTGCGCCACGCTGAGTTCGTATTCGCGCGGCGAGAGTTCGTAGTCGACGTAGGTGGACGGCAGGTCGGGTTCGCCCTCGTGCCCGGAGGACAGGTTGATCTCGGCTTCACCGTGGTCGTTCTGCGGGCGCGTGCGGCAGCTGAGCGAGCGCTGCACGTGTTCGCGCAGCAGCTCCGAGCCGCCGTTGAGCTCGCCGAGCGACTGCTCCCGCAGGGTCAGCACGATGCAGGGGGTGACCGCCTTGACGGTGAACTCCCATTCGCCCTGCTCGCCGGCGAGAACCTGGTCGCCGAGGTACTCGCCGTCGGCCAGCACGCCCAGCACGGTCTGGTCGCCGTAGCGGCCTCGGCCGATCTTCTCGACCTTGCCGTGGGCGATCAGCACCACCTGGCTCATCGGCGTGCCCGCCTCGGCGATCACGTCGCCTGCCTGGTACTCGTGCTGCTGGAACCGCCCGGCCAGCGAGACGAGCAGTTCGTCGTTCTCGAAGCCCCGCAGCGTCGGCAGTTCGCGGAGTTCCTGGGGGATGACCCGGATTTCCGAGCCGATGTTGGTGAAGCTGACCCGGCCGTCGCCGAGGGTGTAGCTCAGCCGCCGGTTCACCCGGTACGCCCCACCCTGTGCCTGCACCCAGGGCAGCACCCGCAGCAGCCACCGCGAGGAAATGCCCTGCATCTGCGGCACGGACTTGGTGGTGGTGGCCAGGTTCCGGGCGGCCTTGGTGCCCAGGCTGGACTGGGGCCGTCCCTCCCCGACACCCGGCTCGACCGATTCGGTCACAGTCACTGCGAATCCACCCATCTCTGGTTCGGAACAGTCGGAACAGTTCGGCACCGGTTTCCACGGCACCCATCGGCGGGTGCCGGCGGGTGCCGGCATCCATCGGCACGACGAAGAACCGCGCGCAATCCGCCCATTCGCGGACCGGCCGGTAGTGGAGGTTTCGGATGATTTGCCGTGTCGATCCCCGGTGGTCGACAGCAGCGACGTTAGCACCGGCTCAACTGACGCGGGAGTCACTCGAAAGGGCTTTCGGGCAGATGTATTAATGCACCCGGGAAATCCCCCGGAATGACACTGACCACTATTTTTCCGGTACGCACGGTAGCGTGCGGCGCCCGCCGGGCCACGGACGGCTCAGTGGAGCACCCGGTGATCGGCTGAACGGGGGCCTCGCGGGCCCGCCCGGCTGACTTCCGCTGGGCCGAACGGGCTGCGCCCGGCGGCCGGGTGGGGGTGCCGAACCCACTGTCTCGAATGGAGTGTCAACCCGGTGGGCGGGTGATTTCGGTGACGGTTGGTGAGCGCGGGCGCCCCGGTCGGCCTAATCGCCGGTCGGTCGGGGCTTCCGCGCCGGCCGGAGTACTCGTCCCGGTTCTCCGGCGGCCGGGTAAATGGTCCGAAACGGTGGTCGATCATGGGCCGGTTCACCGACCGGATGAACTGCCTCATGCTGGCTTGTGACCCAGGGTGCCGATCGATAACTTGTGTTCGCGATCTACCCCGCGAAGGGGCGGTCGCCGGTTTCAAACCAGGCGCGGTCAGTT
This sequence comes from Amycolatopsis magusensis, assembly GCF_017875555.1. Taxonomy (GTDB): domain Bacteria; phylum Actinomycetota; class Actinomycetes; order Mycobacteriales; family Pseudonocardiaceae; genus Amycolatopsis; species Amycolatopsis magusensis. Next base: position 5,150,581 of record NZ_JAGGMS010000001.1, read on the forward strand.
CGGAAAACCCTTGGGGAGGCAGGGTCCGAAACGTGCGCGCCGTTATTTCCAGGTGCCGTCGACGGGGTATTCCCGAATGGCGGGACGAATCACGCCCGAAGCAAGTGCAGGAGTCCGATGAACATCTATCTGAGCGGCGTGTTGTGGGTCGCCGGCGCCGCGGTCGTCGCGGGGGTGACCGCGTATCTGGTGCGGCGGTTCGGGCTGGACGAGGGCCGCCCCGGCAACAACGACGCGGCCGGGCAGGTGTTCACCATCGTCGCCGGCCTCCACGTGGTGCTGGTGGCCTTCGTGCTCATCTCGTTGTACGACGCGGTGAACGAGGCCAGTGACATGTCCTACGAGGAGGCCGACGGCCTGGTGGCGGTGGCCTGGGCGGCGGACTCGCTGCCCGAGCCGGTCGCCGCCGAAGTGCGGCGCTTCGCCGTCGAGTACGCCTCGACGGTGGCCACCGAGGAATGGCCGAAACTGCGCGAAGGCGAGTCCGTGCCGCGGACCGCCGAGCGCCAGCTCGAGGACCTCCGCGCGGCGATCACCGACGCCGAGGTCCCGGACGACGACTTCTCCGTCGGCCGCAAGACCGAGGCGGTGGACAAGCTCTGGGAGGTCTACCAGGCGCGGCAGGCGCGGCTGAACGGTTCCGACAGCGTCGGCGTCGGCGCGGTGGTCTGGTTCGTGCTCATCGCCGGCAGCGTGATCACCGTGTTGCTGCCGAACCTGTTCGGTGGCACCAAACTGCTCACCCACGTGATCATCGTGTCCACCCTGGCCGCCACGATCACCCTGCTGCTCTTCGCCATCTACCAGTTGCAGAACCCCTTCGGGGGAGGCGCGCGGGTGGAGCCGGAAGCCTTCCGGTGGGCCGTCGATCGGCTCGCGTGATGCGGCCCGCGCACTACGGCGCCTACGGTGCCGCACTGGCCGCGGGCTTCACGCTGAGCATGGCCGGACCGGCACTGGCGGCCGCACCCGCCGCCGGTCCGGCCCACTCCGCCGCGGTGGAGGTGGAACTGCGCCTGTGCCTCATCTGGCCGCTGTGCGCGCCGAAACCACCTTGCCCGCCGCAGCAACCCCCACCGCCTCCGCCACCACCTCCGGTGCCCCCGCCACCTCCGCCACCGCCGGCACCCCCACCCGAGCCACCGCCCCCTCCGCCGCCCCCGCCTCCGCCACCGGAGCCGGAGCCGGAGCCGCCGGTGCCCGCCCCGACCCCGCCGCCGAAGCCGCCTTCCCCGAAGCCGCCGCCGAAGGTGACGACCGAGCCGCCCCCGACCAGCCGGCAGGCCGTGGTTCCGCCGCCCCCGGAAACCACCCCGCCGGAACCGGAATCGGCGCCGCCCGCTTCCACGCGGAAGCGAGCGGCGCCGATCAAACCGGCCGCGGCACCGAGGCCGGAAACCGGGATGGACACCGAGGAGAAGCGCCGCTGGGGGCTCACCGTCGTGGTGCTCACCCTCGGCGCGGGTGCCGCCGTGCGGGCGGCCGCCCGTCACCGCTGAGCCGGGCTCAGACGTTGGTCAGCTCGTCGATGAGCGCGTCCACGTCGAAGAAGGCTTCTTCGGTGCCGATCGGGACGACGCCCGACGCGGCTTCGAGGAAGGTTTCCACGTCGATGCGCAGGAGTTCGACGAGCGCGTAACCGCCGGGGGACTCGAACTCGACGGCGAAGAACTCTTCGTCGCGGGCGAGTTCCGGGCGGATGCGGACGTCGCCTTCGCCGACCGGCCCGGCCAGGCCGGCGATCAGGAGGTCGCGGGCGAAGGTCCAGTCGGTCCAGGTGCCGTCGCCGGACTGGAAGGAGAGGGAGACCGCGAACGGCTCGGCCGCCGAGTACGAGAAGCGGGAGAGCACGGGCGCGTCCGCGTCGCTGAGGGACACGAACTGGTGCTGGTGTACGGCGTCGTTCATCTCTGGCCACCTTCTTCCTTCATTTCGGTCGACACTGGGATGCTCGAGCAGGCCCCGGCTTACGCGGTTCTGGCGGCCGTTCACGCGAACCGGTGTACGGCCCGCTGGTGGACGGCCCCCTGCCTCACCCGATCCGGTGTACGGTGCTGGTTACACGGAGTCAGAAAGTGACGACTACCAGCGACAAAGGAGCCTTCTCGCGATGACCGCAACGGAACTGCTGGCCTCGGTCCAGGCGGAACTGGCACCCCGCGACAGTGAGAACCGGCTGGTGCCGCTGATCACCGAGGGCAGGGCGCCGCGGTCGGTCTTCGCCACCATCGCCGCCGAGGAACTGCGCATCGTGCGCAGCGACTGGCGCAGCTGCCTCACCCTGGCCGCACGCAGCGAGGACCTCGCCGTGCGGGACTTCTTCGCCGATCTCGCCGCCGGTGAGCGGCTGGCGCTGGACAAGCTGCCCGCGCTCGCCGCCGCGTCCGGGCTGGACGAAGCCGCGCTCGACGCCTACGAGCCGCAGGCGGGTTGCCAGGCGTACCCGGCGTACTTCGCCTGGCTGGCGCTGAACGGCGAACCGGCCGATGTGGTCGTCGCGCTGTACTCGAACTTCGCCGCCTGGGGCAGTTACTGCGCCGCGATCACCGGCGCGATGCGCGAGCAGTACGGCTTCGACGACGAGGCGTGCGCCTTCTTCGACTTCTTCGCCACGCCCGCGCCCGGCCAGGCCGAGCAGGCCGCGGCGGCGGTCCAGACCGGCCTCGACGCCGGGCGTGACGACCGCGAGGCCCGGCGGTACGCCCGGCTGTTCCAGAGCTACGAGCTGATGTTCTGGAACACGCTGGCCGATCAGCCTGCCTGAGTGACACCCGCGCGGGGGAGCGAGCCGAGCTCTCCCCGCGCGTGGAGGTCGAGGAACGCGGTCACCACCTGGGGGTCGAGCTGGGTGCCGCGGGCGTCGAGCAGTTCGCGTACGGCTTCGGGCTCGGTGCGCGCCGGGCGGTAGGGCCGGTCGGCGAGGATGGCGGCCCAGGTGTCGCACACGGCCAGGATCCGCGCCTCGAACCGGATCGCGGTCCCGGCGAGCCGGTCGGGATAGCCCTGGCCGTCGAAGCGCTCGTGGTGCTGGCGGATCACGTCGGCCACCCCGCCCAGGCCCGGCACGGCCAGCGCGAGCCGGTACCCGTAGACCGGGTGCTGCCGGATCTGCTTCCACTCGTCCTCGGTCAGCGGCTCGCGCTTCTCCCAGATTTCCTTGGGTATCAATATCTTTCCGACGTCGTGCAGGCGGCCGCCGAGTTCGGCGAGCCGCACGCTGGCCGGTGAGCGGCCCAGTTCGCCCGCCACCAGCGCCGCCCAGCGGCCGACCGCCCGGCCGTGTTCGTGCGTGGACAGCCAGCTGTCCACCTCGTCGGCGATCCGCTGCAGGTAGGTGATCCCGGCGTCCTCGTCGGGCTCCGGTTCGGCGGGCCAGTCGACCACGCGGTCGCGGCCGCGGTTCTTCGCCGCGTAGAGCGCGCGGTCGGCGGCACCCACCAGATCCGCGGGAGTCTTGCCGTGCAACGGAAAGCTCGCCGTGCCCACCGAGATCGTCACCTCGATCGGCGGGTGCCCGCCGTCGATCGCGACCGGGCTGTCGGCCACCGCGCGGCGGATCCGCTCGCCGATCACCGCCGGTTCCTCCCCGCCGCTGCCGCGGATGAGCAGGGCGAACTCCTCACCGCCGTAGCGCGCCAGGATGTCGGTGTCCCTGGTGGCGCGGCGCAGGCGGCGGCTGATCTCCACCAGCACCCGGTCCCCGCAGGGGTGGCCGTAGCGGTCGTTGATCGACTTGAAGTGGTCCACGTCGGCGATCAGCACGGCCAGCGGGGAACCGGCCCGCCGGGCGCGGGCGATCTCGGCGGGCAACTCGGCCTCGAAGTAGCGGCGGGTGCGCAGGCCGGTGAGCCCGTCGGTGATCGCCAGCCTGCGTTGCTCGGAGACCAGCCCGGCCAGCCGGGCGATGGTCAGCACGAACAGGACCGCGCAGGCGCACCCGACGATCGGGATCGAGGAGTAGGCGCCGTTCGCGTACTGCACGAGCAGGGTCGCCGGCGCGATCAGCGCGGCCGCGCACAACGCGGTGATGCGCAACGGGCCGGGGCCGCGATCGGGGGTGCCGCCCGGGTCGGCGAGGTGCGCCATGCTCGGGTGCAGCGCGGCGGCGCCGAGCGCGAGGTTGCCGGAAAGCCAGAAGGCGTCGAGGAAGTTGCCCGCGGCGTAGGTCTGGTTAAGCTGCTGGAAGACGTAGGTGCTGTCGGCGGCGAAGAAGGCCAGCAGATTCGTCGACAACAACACGAACGCGGTGTTGCGGCGGCCGCGCCCGAGGATCAGCCGCACCGCCACGGCGAACATGGCCAGGTCCATCATCGGGTACGCCATCGACGCCACCTTCACCAGCAGCGGCGAGTCGGCTTCGGTCTGCGGGCCGATCAGGTACAGCCACGAAAGCATGCCGGCGACCACCGCGAGCAACGCGGCGTCGAGCAGGCTCGGCACGTCACGGCCGGTGGTGCGGCGGCGGATCAGCAGCACCAGCCCGGCCACCACGAGCGGGTAGTGCGACAGGTACAGCACGTCGGCCGGGGCCGGGAACGAGGTCTTCCCCAGGATGAAGTGCGTGACGTAGAAGTTCGCGTCCGCGGCGGCGTAGACGACCTGGCTCAGGCCGAGGAGCACCCACGGCAGCCACGAGCGCGGGCGGTTGCGCACGCAGCCGAGCAGCACCGCCGCCGCGGCCGACGCGGACACCAGGCAGTAGAGCGTCACGCGCAGCACCGGGGGTCCGCCGGTGAGCACGGCGGTGTAGTAGGCGGCCACGGTGAGTGCGCCCGCGGCCAGGTAGTACGCCCAGATCAGATCCGCCGGAGGTGCCGACTTCCGCTTCTCCACGCCCTCTTCCGTCTTCGTGCGATGGGTCGCCGAACCGTCACCGTACGCTACCGCGTCAGCCGAACAGGGCAAGCCCTTCGGGTGAGCGGCGGAGCGGGTCGGAAAAGATTCGAACCCGACCGCCGGCTGCCCCGTGTCCGTACTGCCGGTGCGTGGCACGGTTACGCGGTCACTTACGCGCCCACGGGCGGGGAGGAGAGCTGGATGGCGGCGTTGTGGTCCCGGAAACGGGAACCCGCGGCCGACGAGGCACTGATCCGAACGGTCTACGAGGAGCACGGGCGCGCACTGCTGGCCTACGCGACGCGGCTGACCGGGGACCGGGCGGCCGCGGAGGACGTGGTCCAGGAGACACTCGTGCGGGCCTGGCGTAATCCGGACGTGCTCGTCAACGGCAAGGGCTCGGTGCGCGGCTGGCTGCTCACCGTGGCCCGCAACATCATCACCGACCGGTTCCGGGCGAAGTCGGCCCGGCCGCCGGAAGTGCCCGAGGTACCGGAGAAGCCGCCGGTGCAACGGGACCACGCGGATTCGGTGGTGGATTCGGTGGTGGTGCTGGAAGCACTCGACCAGCTCTCCGCCGACCACCGCGACGTGCTGGTCAAGATCTACTTCGAGGGCCGCAGCGTGAGCGAGGCGGCGGCGGCGCTCGGCGTGGCACCGGGCACGGTGAAGTCGAGATCGCACTACGCCTTGCGAACATTGCGGAACACGTCGCTGGGACGGCAGCTGGCGCTGAAGGGGGTGGCCGGATGAACACGGGACACGACGCGCAGCTGCTCGGCGCCTACGCGCTGGGTGCGCTCGACGAGCGGGAGGTGCGCGCGGTGGAAGAACACGTCGCGGCCTGCACGCGGTGCGCCGACGAGCTGGACGAACTGCGGCAGTTGCACGACGCGCTCGGCGAAGTACCGCCAGAGGCGCTGCTGGACGGCCCGCCCGAGGGCGGGGATCTGCTGCTGCAGCGCACGCTGCGGCAGGTGCGCACCGAACGTGGTGGGCAGGAACGCAAGCGGCGCTTCGCCGTCGGCGTGGCGGCGGCCGTGGTGGCCGCGGCCTTCCTGGGCGGCGGCGTCATCGTCGGCCAGCAGTCGGCACCCGACGCGCCGGAGGTGGTGGCGCTGCCGCCGGGCACGAAGACCAGCGCGGGCACCGATCCCGGGACCGGCGCCAGCATGACCGCCACGGTGAAACCGGCGGCGGGCTGGGTCCGGATCAGCACCGACATCAAGGGCATCCCGGCCGGGCAGAAGTGCCGGATCATGGTGGTGGGCAAGGACGGCACCCGCGCGGAAGCGGGCAGCTGGCTGGTCTCACCGGCGGGCGAGCGGGACGGCACGAAGCTGGACGGCGCGGCACTGGTGCCGCCGGACCAGGTGGCCGCCGTGGAGGTGGAGAACTTCGACGGGAAGACGTTCGTCTCGGTACCGGTGTGAGCTGAGTCGGACACGAGGTGGCTTCGGGGGTTCCGGCCCCCAAAGCCACCTCGGCGTCGCGCGGGTAGCGACCGTGGGGTGACGCGGGCTCAACCCGGAGGCGGATGTGCCGGGCGGCCGGGCTTCCTAGGCTGGGCGGACTCGTTGCCGAGACCCCTGGGGGTTCGATGCGAAAGCTCATGGCGGCCGTCGTCGTGGCGGTGTCCGCGGCAGTCCTGGCCCCGGCGGCGCAGGCCGCGCAAGGTCCACAGTGGACACCATGCGCGGACGGCGGCCCGCTGCTGTGCGCCACGCTCACCGTGCCGCTCGACTACCGGGATCCCGGCGGGGAGCAGCTCGGACTGGCGATCTCCAAGCTGCCCAGCGCCAGTCCCCAGCGGCGCGGGGTGCTCCTGCTCAACCCCGGCGGTCCCGGCGAGTCGGGGTTGAACATGCCGATGTCCCTGGTGTTTTCCGGGATACCGGCGAGCGTGCTCGATTCCTACGACCTGATCGGTTTCGATCCGCGCGGGGTCGGCCAGAGCTCGCCGGTCACCTGTGATCTGCGGCCGGAGCAGATCGTCAGCAACGTGCCGCCGTACGCGAAGGACGCGGCCGACGTGGTGGCCAGGGCGCAGGTCGCGCAGGGGCTGGCGCAGCAGTGCGCCGCCTCCGCGAGCGGTCCGCGGTTGCCGTTCATCACCACGGCGAACACCGCGCGCGACATGGACCTGATCCGGGAAGCCCTGGGCGAGCCGAAGATCTCGTACTTCGGCGGTTCGTACGGCAGTTACCTGGGGGCGGTCTACGCCACGCTCTTCCCGGACCGGACTGACCGGTTCGTGCTCGACAGCGTGACCGGGACCGGCGGGTTGGACATCGCCGGCGCGCGGATCATGGGTCAGGGGATGGAAGACCGGTTTCCCGACTTCGCCCGCTGGGCGGCGGACCGGGACACCAGCTACGAACTGGGCCGGACTCCGCGCGAGGTGAAGGCGAAGTACTTCGACCTGGCGGCGAGGCTGGACGCGAACCCGGTCGCCGGCGTGAACGGCGCGTTGTTCCGCCACCTCACGTTCGGCTCCCTCTACGGGGACGGGAACTTCCCGGTGCTGGCCCAGCAGTGGCAGGCGCTGGACCGGATGGACCCGTCCGTGGCGGTGGCGGCCGCACGGGACTTCGCGAACCTGCTCTCGTCGCAGCTCTACGTGGTGTGCGGGGATGCGAACTGGCCGGAGTCGGTCGCGGAGTACCAGCGCAACGTGGAACAGGACCGCAAGCGGTACCCGATGTTCGGGGCGGCGTCGGCGAACGTCTGGCCGTGTGCCTTCTGGGCGACCGAGCCGGTGGAGCCGCCGGTGCGGATCACCGACGAGGGACCGTCCACTGTGCTCCTGGTGCAGAACCGCCGCGACCCGGCGACCCCGCTGGCCGGCGCCCGCGAAATGCGGCGGGCCTTGGGTGACCGCGCCAGGATGGTGACGGTGGACCAGGGCGGGCATGGGGCCTACCTGTCGGAGAACGCGTGCGCGAGCAATGCGGTGAACCGGTTCTTGGTGGAGGGCGTACGTCCGGCCCGGGATGTCGCCTGCGGGGCGGACAAGTCGGCGTTCGCGGGACTTTCCGATGAGGCGCGGCGGGCCCGGGAGGATGCCTTCGCGCAGGTCCATGCGCACCCCTTCGGCAGCTGATCAGGACTACGGCGGGTACCGAGTCGTCACGGCGCTCAACCCCCCGAACCCCACACTCACGCACCCGAACCCCACGTTCGCGCACCCGAACTCGACGTTCAGGCACCCGAACCCCACACTCGGGCACCTGAATTCTCCGTTCGGGTCGCCGAGTCCCACATTCGTGAGGGCTGGCGGACATGAAAGACCCGGGCGCCGAGTGTGGGGCACGAATGCTCGAGTGTGGAACTCGGGTGCCTGAGTGTGGGGTTCGGCTGCGCGAACGTGGGGTTCGGATGCGTGGGGGGTGGGGTGGGAGCGGGTTAGGATGGGGGTATGGGACATGGGGTGGAGGGGCGTGCGGCGCCTCCGGCGTCGCTCGACGCGGAGAGTGCGGCGGCGGTGGCGGAGACGCTGCAGGCGCTCGCCACCCCCTCGCGCCTGCTCATCCTGAACCGCCTGCGGCACGGGTCGTGTGCGGTGGCCGAGTTGGCCGAGGCGGTGGGGATGGAGCAGTCGGCCGTCTCGCACCAGCTCCGCCTGTTGCGCGCGCTGAACCTGGTCACCGGCAGGCGCCAGGGCCGCAGCGTGGTCTACAGCCTGTACGACTCCCACGTCGCGATGCTGCTCGACGAGGCCGTCTTCCACGTCGAGCACATCCGCCTGGGCATCCGCGAACCGTTCCCGGCCGCCGAGGTGGGCTGAGGCTGCCGATACCATCGGTCTCCTTATGAGCGCAATCCTCGTCGCCAAGGAACTGGCCGCCGGCCACGGTGATCGTGTGCTGTTCTCCGGGCTGGACCTCGTGGTCGCGCCGGGTGACGTGGTGGGCCTGGTCGGCGCCAACGGCGCGGGCAAGTCCACCCTGCTTCGCACGCTGGCCGGGCTGGTGCCGCCCGAGCAGGGCACGATCCGGCTGAACCCGCCGACCGCGACCGTCGGGCACCTGCCGCAGGAACCCGAGCGTCGACCGGGGGAGACCGTGCGCGAGTTCCTGGCTCGCCGCACCGGCGTCGCACGGGCGCAGCAGGAACTCGACGACGCCACCGCCGCGCTCACCGAAAGCAAGCCGGGCGCCGACGACGCCTACGCCACCGCGCTGGACCGCTGGCTCGCGCTCGGCGGCGCCGACCTCGAGGATCGCGCCGCCGAAGTGGTCGCCGAGCTGGGCCTCGACGTCGGACTGGACCAGGCGATGACCGCGTTGTCCGGCGGGCAGGCCGCCCGCGCGGGCATGGCCTCGCTGCTGCTCAGCCGCTACGACATCTTCCTGCTCGACGAGCCCACCAACGACCTGGACCTCGACGGCCTCGACCGGCTGGAGAAGTTCGTCGGCGGGCTGCGCGCGGGCACCGTGCTGGTCAGCCACGACCGCGAGTTCCTCACCCGGACGGTGACCCGTGTGGTCGAACTCGACTTCGCGCAGCAGCAGGTGAACTCCTACGGCGGCGGCTACCAGTCCTATCTGGAGGAACGCGAGATCGCCCGGCGGCACGCGCGCGAGGAGTACGACGAGTACGCCGGTACGGTGGCGGGACTCGAAGCGCGGGCGCGCACCCAGCGCAACTGGATGGACAAGGGCGTGCGCAACGCCCGCCGCAAGTCCTCCGACGGCGACAAGATGAGCAAGAAGTTCCGCGCCGACGCCACGGAGAAGCAGGCGTCGAAGGTCAAGCAGACCGAGCGCCTGATCGAGCGGCTCGACACGGTCGAGGAGCCCCGCAAGGAGTGGGAGCTGCGGATGGAGATCGCCGCCGCGCCCCGATCCGGTGCGGTGGTCGCCACCGCGCGGGCCGCGGTGGTGCGCCGCGGCGAGTTCACGCTCGGGCCGGTGGACCTCCAGCTCGATTGGGCCGACCGCGTGGCGATCACCGGCGCGAACGGCTCGGGCAAGTCCACCCTGCTGGCCGCGCTGCTGGGCCGGATCGAACCGGACGAAGGGCAGTGCTCGCTGGGTTCCGGGGTCGTCGTCGGCGAGGTCGACCAGGCGCGCAAGCTGTTCTTCGGCGAGGAGACCCTGCTCGACGCGTTCGCCGCCGAGGTGCCCGAGCTGGTGCCCGCGGAGGTCCGCACGCTGCTGGCGAAGTTCGGGTTGAAGGCGGTCCACGTGCTGCGCCCGGCGGTCACCCTCTCACCCGGCGAGCGGACCCGGGCGGCGCTGGCGCTGCTGCAGGCCCGCGGGGTGAACCTGCTGGTGCTCGACGAGCCGACCAACCACCTGGACCTGCCCGCGATCGAGCAGCTCGAAGCCGCGCTGGCGACCTACCCCGGCACCCTGCTGCTGGTCACGCACGACCGCCGGATGCTGGACGCCGTCGAAGTGACCCGGCGCCTCGAAGTCGCCGAGGGCCGGGTCACCGAGCGCTGACCCACCCTCCCGGCGCCCCGCCAATGCTATGAGTGGGGCATTACTTGCAATGAACGCAAGTAATGCCCCACTCCTAGCATTCGGGCGGTGCTGGGCGCTGGGGGTCAGCGGCGGAAGCGCCAGGTCTTGCTGTCGAAGGCGATGCAGATGCTGGGCGAGAGCACGACCACCCGCAGCGTGCCGTCGCGCTCGTCGAAGTCGATGCCTTCGGTCTCGAACTCACCGGAGCACCCGCTTTCCAGCGGCAGTTGCCCCAGCGCGCTGACCTGGCCGGTCACGTCCGAACCGTTGAGCGCGCCCGCGAGGTCGACCTGCAGCAGCGGCTTGGTGATGCCGAACAGCGAGCCCGCCGGATCGTTGGACGAGCAGAGCAGCTGCGTGGCGGTGACGAAGTCGCAGCCCTGGATGTCCCGCACCGGCCGGTCGAGGCGGATCGCGAAGGCGTACGGCAGGTTCTTCGCCGGGTCCTTGGCGGCGATGCCCGGCGTCGGGTGCACCAGGAAGCGGTCCATCGTGCCGTACTCGCCTGCCACCATCCAGCCGCCGTCGGGGGAGACCGCGGCGAAGGAGTTGTTGTTGGCCTCCCAGGATTCCAGCGCGTGCTGGTACTCAGACCACGAACCGTCCGGCGCCTGCACGCGGAACAGCTTCGCGCCGCGGTCGTCGCGCTGGTACGGCTCGATGTAGTAGCCCTTCGCGGTGCCGGGGTCACCGACGTGGTTCCAGCCGCGGGCGGCCACGCCGGGCGGGATGGTGCCGATGCCGGTGTAGCGGATGGTCGTGCCACCGGGACGCTCGATGGTGGCCAGACCCTGGCTCTCGTCGAGCGGGCGGGCGACGTCGGAGCCGATCTTCTGCCACGGGCCGGTGGCCTGGGCGGCGGTGACGGTGGAGAGCAGGATGGCGGGGACCAGGGTGAACGCGGCGACAATCTTGTTGAGGCGCATGGGAATCAAGTACCAGCCGCGAGTGGCGGGGAGTACCCGCCGGAAGGTGGTTCATACCAACTCTGAGGGAACCGTTGACGACTGTGGCCCGGCTCACTACGCTGACGGAAACCGTCTGGAAAGTTAACAGATTAATTGCGGGGGAGCATCCAGTGCGAACAGGGAGCCCACGGCTGCTGCGCGAGATCAACGATCGCGCCGCGATCGACACGTTGCTGCGGGAGGGGCCGCTCACCCGGTCGGACCTGGAGTACGTGATCGGCCTGTCCAAACCGGCCACCGCGCAACTGCTGACCCGCCTGGAGCAGGACGGGATCGTGGTCAAGGACGGGGTGCGTGGCGGCGGGCGCGGCCCGCGCGCCCAGCTCTGGTCGGTCAACGGCGCGGTGGCGCACGTGGCCGCGGTCGACCTGACCCCGCACGCCGCCGAGTTCGCCATCGCCGACGTCACCGGCAAGGTGCTCACCGAGCACAGCGAACCACTGCCGGTCGACGCCGGTGCCGACGTGGCCGGTGCGTTCCGCGAGGCCACCATCGCCGCCGCGGCGAGCGCGAACCTGGCACTGGAAGACCTCAAGCACGTGGTGATCGGCGCCCAGGGCGCGGTCAACCCGAAGACCGGGCACCTCGAATCCGCGCCGCACCTGCCTGGCTGGTCCGGGTTCGACCTGCCGGGCAAGCTGGGGGAAGCGCTCGGCGTCGACGTGACCATCGAGAACGACGTGAACCTGGTGGCGCTGGAGGAAATGATCTCCGGCGAGGCCGCCGAACTACGGGACTTCGTGCTCGTCTGGCTCAGCGAAGGCGTCGGTGGCGCGGTGGTGGTCGGCAGGCGCCTGCTGCGTGGTGCTTCCGGTGGTGGCGGCGAGATCGACTGGCTGCGCATCCCCGGCACGGACGGTGCCGAAGGCGGCCGCTTCGGCGATCTGGTCGACTCGCCCGCCATCGTGGAACTGGCCGCGCGGCACGGCATCACCGAGGCGACCGGCTGGGCGGCGGTCGGGCACGCGGTCCGCGGTGTCCAATCAGGACAGAACGAAGAGGCGCAGGCATTCCTGTCGGCTTTCGCCCGCCGCGTGGCGCTCGGGGTGGCCAATGTGGTCAGTGTGGTCGACCCGGAAACCGTGCTCCTGTGCGGAGATGTCAGCCGCGCCGGTGGCGAGGTGCTGACCGGCCTGGTCGCCGGGGAACTGCACCGGCTGGTCGTGCCCAGCACCCCGGTCGGACTGGCGTCCGTGCCGGGCAACGCCGTCCGGGCCGGCGCGCTGCATTCGGCGCTGGCCAAGGTGCGCGAGCAGTTGTTCGGCCTCGCCCCGGCGGCGGCCGTCCCGATCTCCTGAACCACCAGAGCAATCCCCACCCCAACCAAGGAGTGCCTATGCGGGCGTTCAAACTGCTTCTCGGTATCGCGTCGGTGTCCCTGCTCACGGCCTGCTCCGGCGCGGCAAGCGGACCGGCGGGCGGTGGTGAGCTCGGCGCGGCGCCCGGCAAGGACGAAGCGCTCACGCTGACCGTCTACAGCAAGTTCACCTCGCGCGAGTACGACGTGGTGACCAAGGGGCTGGAGAAGCTCAAAACCAAGTTCCCGAACATCCAGATCAAGCACGAGGGAAACCAGGACGACGACAAGCTCACCCAGTCCATCCGCGGGGGCAACCCGCCGGACGTGGCGATCTCCTTCTTCACCGACAACCTCGGCGCCTGGTGCTCCAACGGCAGTTTCACCGACCTCGAGCCCTACATCGACCGCGATGGGCTCGACCTGAACGTGATCCCCGAAGCGGTGCGCAGCTACACCGAGTTCGAGGGCAAGCGCTGCGCGATGCCGATGCTCGCCGACGTCTACGGCTTCTACTACAACAAGGACCTGTTCGGTGCCGCCGGGCTGTCCGCCCCGCCGAAGACCACCACCGAACTGCTGGAGATGTCCAAGCGGCTGACCCAGTTCAACCCGGACGGCTCGATCAAGGTCGCCGGATTCCTGCCCTCCATGCCGTTCTACTCGAACCAGGCGCAGATCTGGGCCCCGAACTTCGACGCGCACTGGCTCGGCGCAGACGGCAAGTCGAACCTCGCCACCAGTCCCGAGTGGAAGGCGATGTTCGAGTTCCAGAAGCAGCTGATCGACTCCTACGGCGGCCCGCAGAAGGTGGAGCAGTTCAAGTCCGGGCTCGGGGACGAGTACTCGACCGACCACGCCTTCCACCGCGGCAAGATCGCGATGATGTTCGACGGCGAGTACCGGACCGCTTTCCTGGCCGACCAGGCGCCCGAGGTCAACTACGGCACCGCGCCGCCGCCGGTGCTGGACAGCAAGCCGGACCGCTACGGCGGTGCCTTCACCACCGGCACCATCATCGCCATCCCCAAGGGCGCCAAGAACCCCGGCGCCTCCTGGGAACTGGTCAAGCACATGTCGCTGGACACCGACACCCTGGTGGAACTGGGCAACGGGCTGAAGAACGTGCCCAGCACCGAAACCGCGCTCAAGGACCCGCGGCTGCAAGTGAGCGACCAGTTCCGCGAGTTCCTCACGATGTTCTCCAGCGGCAAGCTGCTGCCGAACCCGACCACGCCGATCGGGGACGCGCACCTCAAGGCGGTCAACGACTTCGCCGAGCGCTGGCAGGCGGGCAACGAGCCGAACCTCGAGGAGGGCCTGAAGAAGGTCGACGCGCAGATCAACGACGAGCTGGCGCAGAAGTAGGGCCACGACGATGACCGCCACCCTGGGCCGCGCGGTCGCGCCACCCCCGGCCCCGCCCGCGCGGCGGCGGCCGGCGGGGCGCGGGCGCCGCCGCTGGACCGCGCTGGCCTTCCTGGCCCCGGCGCTGATCGGCTTCCTGGTCTTCTTCGGCTACCCGCTGATCGCCACGGTGTACTACTCGTTCACCCGCTACGACCTGGTGAACGCGCCGGAGTGGATCGGCTTCGGCAACTACGTCCGGATGTTCACCACCGAACCACTGGCCGGGACCGCGGCGTGGAACACGCTGTGGCTGGTGGTCGTGCTGACCGTGACCCGCGTGCTGTTCGCGCTCGGGGTGGCCTCGGTGATCGCCCGGCTCAAGCGCGGGGTCGGGCTGATCCGCACGCTGTGCTACCTGCCCGCGCTGGCCCCGCCCGCCGCCGCGACGCTGGCCTTCGTGTTCCTGTTCAACCCGGAATTCGGCCCGGTGAACCGGTTCCTGCGCCTGCTCGGCATCGACGGCGGGCTGTGGTTCAACGATCCGGCGATGTCGAAACCGGCGCTGACCCTGCTCGTGCTGTGGGGTTCGGGCGAGCTGATGATCATCATCCTGGCCGCGTTGCTGGACGTGCCGCAGGAGCAGTACGAGGCCGCCGAACTGGACGGTGCCGGGCCGCTGCGGCGGTTCTGGCACGTCACCCTGCCGACGATCTCGCCGGTGCTGCTGTTCGGCGTGGTCAACTCGATCATCTTCGCGCTGCAGTTCTTCACCCAGGCGGTGGTGGCCAGCGGGGTCGCCTCGGGCAGTTCCGACGTGGCAGGCAACACGAAGTACATCGGCGCGCCGCAGAACTCCACGCTGACCTACCCGGTTTGGCTGTACGTGCAGGGCTTCCGCTACTTCAACATGGGGTACGCGGCGGCGATGGCGGTGTTGCTGTTCGTGGTCTCGTTCAGTTTCACCTGGATCCTGGTGCGCCAGTTGCGCAAGGCGTCGGCCGTCGAGGGAGGTGCGTGATGGTCGCGGTGACCGAACGGCCGCTGAAGCCGATCGAGCGGCGCCGGCGGTCGTGGGACCGCAGGCTGCAGTGGGTGGCCACGCACGCGCTCGGGCTGGCGCTGGCCATCGGGTTCACCATGCCGGTGGTCTTCGTGCTGCTGACCGCGGTGATGGCCGACGACCAGGCGATGACCGCGAGCCTGTGGCCCGCGGAATGGCACTTCGAGAACTTCGTCGAGGTCTTCGACAAGGTGCCGCTGCTGGACTACCTGGTCAACAGCCTGACCTACTCGCTGCTGGCCACGCTGGGCATCCTGCTCTCGGCGATCCCGGCGGCCTACGCGCTGGCGAAACTGCGCTTCCGCGGGCAGAACCTGTTCTTCATGATGACCGTGGCCGCGATGATGCTGCCGCCGCAAGTGGTCGTGGTGCCGTTGTACGACCTCTGGGTGCGCCTCGGCCTCACCGGCAGCCTCGTCCCGCTGATCGTGCCGTACTTCCTGTTCGACGCCTTCAGCGTGTTCCTGCTGCGCCAGTTCTTCCTCACCATCCCGCGCGACTACCTCGAAGCGGCCAAGATCGACGGCTGCTCCGAGTTCGGCGCGCTGGTGAAGGTGCTGGTGCCGATGGCGAAACCGGGGATCGCGGCCACCGCGATGTTCTGCTTCCTCTTCACCTGGAACGACTACTTCGGGCCGCTGCTCTACACCGGCGAGAACCGGGACGGCTGGCCGCTTTCCCTGGCGCTGGCCTCGTTCCGAGGGATGCACCACGTGGAGTGGAACCTGACCATGGCGGCCACCGCGCTGATCATGGCGCCGGTCATCGTGTTGTTCGCCTTCGCCCAGAAGTCGTTCGTCCGGGGAATCACGTTCACGGGAGTCAAGGGTTGAAACTGACAGTGGTCGGTGGGGGATCCACCTACACGCCGGAGCTGATCGACGGGATCGCCGGCCGCAGGTCCACTTTGGACGTGGACGAGATCGTGCTGGTGGACCCGGACGCGCACCGGCTGGAAGTGGTGGGGGAGTTCAGCGCGCGGCTGCTGGCGCACGCCGGGCACCCGGCGGTGGTCCGCACCACCGGTGACCTGGAGCGCGGGGTGGACGGCGCGGCGGCGGTGCTGCTGCAACTGCGGGTCGGCGGGCAGACCGCGCGCCGGTCCGACGAGACCTTCCCGCACCGCTGCGGTTGCGTCGGGCAGGAGACCACCGGGGCGGGCGGGCTGGCGAAGGCGTTGCGCACGGTCCCGCTGGTGCTCGACATCGCCGACCGGGTGCGCGCGGTGGCGGGGGAGGACACCTGGATCGTCGACTTCACCAACCCGGTCGGCATCGTCACGCGGGCGCTGCTGAACCGGGGGCACCGCGCGGTCGGCCTGTGCAACGTGGCCATCCACCTGCAGCGCACCTTCGCCGGGCTGCTCGGGGTGGACCACGAGCACCTGCGGCTGGACCACGTCGGGTTGAATCACCTGAGCTGGGAGCGCGGGGTGCGGGTGACCGGTGCGGACGGCACGGTCACCGATCGGCTCCCGGAGCTGATCGAGCACCACGCGGACGCGGTCGCCGAGCACCTCGACATGCCGGTGGACTGGCTGCGGCGCTTCGGCATGGTGCCGTCGTACTACCTGAAGTACTACTACTCGCACGACGAGGTCGTGGAGCAGCAACGCACTTCGATGCCGCGGGCGGACGTGGTGACCGAGGTGGAGAACGAGCTGCTGAAGGTGTACCAGGACGAGGACGTGGTGACCAAGCCCGAGCAGCTTTCCCAGCGGGGCGGGGCTTTCTACTCCGAGGCGGCGGTGCAGCTGGTGCACGCGCTGACCGGTGGGGGACCGGCGGAGGAGCACGTGGTCAACGTGCGCAACGACGGCACGCTGCCGTTCCTGCCGGACGACGCGGTGATCGAGGTTCCGTCCACTGTGGATGGTACGGGGGCGGAGCCGTTGCCGGTCGAGCCGGTGGAGCCGATGCTCGCCGGGCTGATCGCGCACGTGACGGCCTACGAGAACCTGGCGCTGGAGGCCGCGCTGCACGGCGGCCGCGAACGGGTCGCGAACGCGCTGCTCGCGCACCCGCTGATCGGCCAGTACCGCCAGGCGGACCTGCTGGCGGACGCGCTGATCCACGAGAACCGCGATCTGCTGCCGTGGGCCAAGGCATGACTTCTGAGCTGGTGATCGCGATCGACGGCGGCAACAGCAAGACGGACGTGCTGCTCGTCGACGCGGCGGGGAACGTGCTCGGGGAAGCACGCGGGCCTGGTGCCTCCCCGCAGAACGTCGGGGTGGCGGCCTGCGTCGAGACGCTGGAACGGCTGGTGCTGACGGCGCTCGCCGGGGCCGGGTTGTCCGGCGACCGGCCGTTCGGCGTGCACACCTCGGCCTACCTCGCGGGCCTGGATCTCCCGCTGGAGGAGGAAATCCTGCACGACGCGCTCGCCGCGCGCGGCTGGTCGCCCTCGCTGGCGGTCGGCAACGACACCTTCGCACTGCTGCGTGCCGGGACCTCCGGCGGGACCGGCGTGGCGGTGGTGTGCGGGGCCGGGATCAACTGCGTCGGCGTCGGCCCGGACGGCCGGGTGCACCGATTTCCCGCGCTGGGGCGCATTTCCGGGGACTGGGGCGGTGGCGCCCACCTCGGTGAAGAGGCTTTGTGGTGGGCGGTGCGGGCAGAGGACGGGCGCGGCCCGTGGACCGCTCTGCTGCCTGCGGTGACAGCCCACTTCGGGGTGGACTCGGTGGTGGAGGTCGTGCACCGGCTGCACTTCGGCCGGTTGCCCGCGCACGCGCTGAACGACCTGTGCCCGGTGCTGTTCGACGTCGCCGCGGGCGGGGACGAGATCGCCCAGGGCGTGGTGGACCGGCTGGTCGAGGAGGTCAGCGTGCTGGCGGCGGTCAGCCTGCGGCGGCTGGACCTGACCGGCGGCACCCCGCAGGTGATCCTCGGCGGCGGGGTGCTGACCGGGGTGGCCGAGCCGGTGATCGCGGAGATCGAGCGCCGGTGCCGGAAGGTGGCCCCGCACGCGGAGTTCCGCGTGGTCGACGTGGCACCGGTGGTCGGCGCGGCCCTGCTGGGGCTGGACGCCATCGGCGCGGACGTCCCCGCCAAAGAACGACTACGGCTGCTCTCCGGCGGCGTCACCCCCGAAACCCGCCACGACACCGACAGTTGAATGCTAGGAGTGGGGCATTACTTGCATCCAATGCTAGTAATGCCCGGTGATCTCAACCGATGGTTGCAACTTAGGTTGGTTGGGATAGTAGTTCACGTAGGCAGCGGGCTGGTGGGCGCCAGTTCAGTGTCTGGCGTGGGCGGTTGTTGAGTTCGGCGGCCACGGTGGCGAGGTCGTCGGCGGTGTGGGTGGTGAGGTCGGTGTGTTTGGGGAAGTATTGGCGGAGGAGTCCGTTGGTGTTTTCGTTGGAGCCGCGTTGCCAGGGGCTGCTGGGGTCGGCGAAGTAGATGGGCATGTGGGTGGCCAGGGTGATGTCGGGGTGGCGGGCCATTTCGTTGCCGCGGTCCCAGGTCATCGAGCGGCGTAGATGCTGGGGCAGGGCGGTGATGGCGGGGATCATCGCGTCGCGGACGTGTTCGGCGGTGTGCCCGTCGGGTAGGTGGAGCAGGATCACGAAGCGGGTGGTGCGCTCGACCAGGGTCCCGATCGCGGAGGCGTTGTTCTTGCCGAGGATGAGGTCGCCTTCCCAGTGCCCGGGTACTGCGCGGTCGGCGGCTTCGGCGGGGCGCTGCGAGATCGGGATCGGCGAGCCCAGTGTGGAGGCTTGCGCGCGGGCGCGGGCCCGGTTACGCGGGACCCGCAGTGCTCGTCCGGTGCGCAAACAGGTGGCCAGTTCCCGCCGCAGCGCACCGCGGGCCTGAACGAACAGTGATTGGTAGATCGCTTCCGGGCTGATGCGCATGCCGGGGTCGTCGGGGAACTGCTCGGGCAGCGTGGCGCTGATCTGCGCGGGGGACCATTTCTGGTTCAGCCCGGCCTGGACCTGCTCACGCAGTTGCCGGTGCACGGCCAGTTTCGCCGGTTTCGGCCGTTTGCCGCGTTCGCGGGCCAGTTCGTGCGCGACCGAGGCCCGGTAGTGTTCTCGCGCATCGGTGCCGGCGTGTTCGGTGCCCAGCATCCGCCCGACGGTGCGGTCGATCTCCCGGCCGATGGTGGACTTGTCCCGCCCCAGCCGGGCGGCGATCTCGGTGTTGGACTCGCCCCGGGCGATCCCCACCGCGATCTCCTCCCGCTCGGCCAGGCTCAGAAACCGGCCCGACCCCGGCCGGGGCACCTTCGCGTTCGCGCTCACCCCACCAGCCTGAGCGAACCACCGCCGCCCTGTCTCGTGCGACACGCCCACCACCCGCGACGCCGCCCGCACCGACAACCCCGCCCGCACCCCAGACCAAAACCCCGCCACCAACTCCACCGACAACCGACGACCCATCACAACCCCTCCCACTACACGGAGTTGCAACCACCGCTAGACGCCGGGCCCCACTCATAGCATTCGCGTGGTCAGTCGTCGGTGCCGGTGAGGTACGGGTGCAGCGTCTCGGCGAGGTGCGGGCGCGGGGTGAACCAGTCGGCGAAGTCGAGGCCCTTGACCCCGTCCTCGGTCTCGGCCTCGAACAGCAGCTCGTGGTCGAGGTCCTCGAAGGCGTGCTCGTTGAACGCGGCGAAGATCTCCTCCAGCGGCAGCTCTTCGCTGATACCGGACAGGTCGAGCTGCACCGCGGCGGCCGACTTGATCAGGTGCAGGCCGAGCGCCTCGGCGGTGCTCTGCGGCGCGGTCCAGCCGGGCTGGCACAGCCGGTACCCCAGGATCGAGGTGCTGACCAGGAACTGCTTGGCGAACAACGCGGTGTACTGGTCGGCGAAGCGCTCCGGCAGCTGGTCGAGCACCCACAGGGTGTCCTGCTCGCCGGCGGTCACCTCGGCCTCTTCGAGCGCCTGGATGTCCTGGAACAGCTCGTCGGTGAGCACCTCGATGCCCTGCACGAACGCGCCGGCGACCAGGGTGGCCTGCTCGGCGGACACCGACTCCTCGTCGTCCGGCACATGGCCGAAGGCCTCCAGCCCGAACGCGCGCAGCTGGTCGGCGCTGGCGAGCAGTTGCTCGCGGGCCGCGGTCAGTTCCTCCGCGGTCGGCTCCTCGGTCTCTTCGTCCTCGTCGTCGGCGTCGACCGGCTGCTCGTCGTCGCTGAAGGCGGCGGCGAGGTCCTCGTCGGAGGCCGAGACCTCGCAGCGGCTCACGGTCCAGTCGGTGAGCAGCTGGGTGCGGTCGAGCAGTTCGTCGAGCACGTGGCGGGCGCCGTCCTCGGCGAGCACCAGCGCGGGCGCGTCGAGCGCCCAGGTGATCACCGCACCGGAGGCGCGGACCTCGACGCTGTGGTCCACGGGTTCGATCTCCACCCCGTCGGGACCTTCGACGGCGGCGAGCTGGTCGAGCTGCTCGTCGAGCAGCGTCGCCACGCCCAGCCGCTGGAGCGCGTCCAGTTCGGCGGTGTCGGCTGGCGGGACGATTTCGGCGATGAGCTGGTACTCCACGCGCGGAAGTGTGGCACCCCGCCCGGGCACGCGCACGCCGGGTCCCCAGTACGGTGAGCGCATGCCGGACCGCCTCTACTTCCGCCAGCTGCTCTCGGGCCGCGACTTCGCCGTCGGCGACCCGGTGGCCACCCAGATGGTCAACTTCGCCTACCTGATCGGGGACCGCGAGACCCGCGAAGCGGTGGTGGTCGACCCCGCCTACCGGGTCGCCGACCTGCTGGACGTGCTGGCCGCCGACGACATGCGGCTGACCGGCGCGCTGGTCACCCACCACCACCCCGACCACGTCGGCGGCGACATGATGGGCTTCTCGCTGCCCGGGCTGGCCGACCTGCTCGCGCTGTCCCCGGTGCCGGTGCACGTCAACGCCGAGGAGAAGGACTGGGTCAAGCGGGTCACCGGGGTGTCGGACTCGGACCTGGTCGGCCACGATCACGACGACCTGCTGGAGGTCGGCTCGATCCCGGTCCGCCTGCTGCACACGCCCGGGCACACCCCCGGCAGCCAGTGCTTCCTGGTTGGCGACGACCGCCTGGTCTCCGGGGACACGCTGTTCCTGGAAGGCTGTGGCCGCACGGACTTCCCCGGCGGCGACGCGGACGCGATGTACCGGAGCCTGCAGTGGCTGGCGGGGCTGTCCGGTGACCCGGTGGTCTACCCGGGACACCAGTACTCGGGGGCGCCCTCTTCGCCTCTCTCGGACGTGCGACGGGACAACTTCGTGTACCGGCCGCGGTCGCTGGAGGAGTGGCGGGTGATGTTCGGGGGGTGAGCTGGGGGCCACCCCGGTATTTCAGTGTGACGACGGCGGGGATGCCCTTGTCAAGGCCGGAAAGGTGCCTTGACAAGTGCATCCCCGCCGTGTTTTTGGCTGTGGACCGGGGATGGGGAGGTTTGGGCGCCCCTCCTGTTGGGTTTTGATTCACCCGATTCTGGTTCGGGCTGGGGCTTGGCCCTCGGATTCTGGTCTTGGCCGCTTGGCCGCTTGGCCGCTTGGCCGCTTGGCCGCTTGGCCGCTTGGCCGCTTGGCTGACGCTTACGGCCAGGCTCGGCTTGTGGCTTCGGGCCGCCCGGGCCCGGGCCTGGGGCCACGGCTGCCCAGGCCAGGCCTGGCCGAATGGGGAACTCGGCAGCGCGAGTGCGCATCTCGACTACCCGAACGTGGGACTCGGCTTCCCGAACGTGGGGTTCGGCTGTCCGAATGTGGGCTTCGGCTGCGCGAGTGTGGGGCTCGGGCTCCTGAGTGTGGGGTTCGGCTGCGTGAGTGTGGGGTTCGGGTGTCTGGGCGTGGGGTTCGGGGTTAGCGCATGCCTAGGTGGCGGGTCAGGTGGATTTCGATGACCACCCGGTCGGGTTTGGGGCGGGGCTGGCGGTGGTAGCGGGCGGCGTAGCGGTCTTCGGCGTCGCGGACGGAGTCCGGGTCTTCGAGGAGGCGGGCCCGGCCTTCCAGGGTGGACCAGCGGCGTCCGTCGGCTTGGCTGACGGCGGCGGGGACGTCGCCGCGGCGGACGTTGCGGGCTTTGACGCTCGCGCGGAAGGTGATCACCCTGGCCACGGCGAAGTCCTCGTCCACGGTCACGCCCACCGGCACCACGTGCGGCAGGCCGTCCGGGCGCAGGGTGGTCAGCGTCGGGAAGTGCCGTTCGGCCCAGAACGCGCGCAGTTCGTCGGACGGGTCGATCAACGGGGTCCCTCGTTTCTGGTGCGGGGCAGGCGGACGGTGAACCGGGTGGTCCCCGGCCCGCTGGCCAGCGTCACCGTACCGCCGTGCGC
Source organism: Amycolatopsis magusensis (assembly GCF_017875555.1). Classification (GTDB taxonomy): domain Bacteria; phylum Actinomycetota; class Actinomycetes; order Mycobacteriales; family Pseudonocardiaceae; genus Amycolatopsis; species Amycolatopsis magusensis. The sequence continues at coordinate 5,172,832 of NZ_JAGGMS010000001.1, forward strand.
GGTGACCAGTGAGTGCACCACGGCCAGCCCCAGCCCGCTGCCCCCGCGTTCCCTGGCCCGCGAGCGGTCGACCCGGTAGAAGCGGTCGAAGATGCGGGCCTGGTCCTCGGCCGGAATGCCGGGGCCGGTGTCGGCGACCTCCAGCACGGCTTCGGCCGAGGTCGCCCGCGCGACCAGGGTGACCGAGGTGCCCGGCGGGGTGTGCACCGCGGCGTTGGTCAGCAGGTTGTCCAGCACCTGCCGCAGGCGCAGCGGATCGGCGTTCAGGCGGATGGGGCCCGCGTCGGCGTCCACGGTCAGCTCGCGGTCGGCGTGCGCGGCGCGGAAGGCGTCACCGGCCGCGGTCGCCAGCTCGACCAGGTCCACCTCCTCGCGCCGCAGCGGCGCCTCCACCTCGGCGTCGTCGAGCCGGGCGAGCAGCAGCAGGTCGTCGAGCAGCAGGCTCATCCGGCCGGCTTCCTGCCGCAGCTTGGCCAGGTGCGCCTCACGTTCGGCCGGCTCGTTGGCCGCCGCGTACTGGAACAGGTCCGCGTACCCGCGGATCGAGGTCAGCGGGGTGCGCAGCTCGTGCGAGGCGTCCGCGATGAACCGGCGCAGCCGCTGCTCGGCCGCGGTCCGCGCCCCGAGTGAGGAATCGATGTGCGCGAGCATGGTGTTCAGCGCGGTCCGCAGCTCGTCGACCTCCACGCCGCCGCCGGTACCGGTCGCGCGCACCGGCAGGTCGGGGGAGTCGGTGAGGTCGCGGGTGGTGATGTCGTGCGCGGTGTCGGCCATGTCGCTGAGCGGGCGCAGGCCGCGGCGCAGCACGATCCGCCCGGTGATCACCAGGATGGCCAGCGCCAGGCTGAAGGTGGCCACTTCGACCGCGATCAGCTGCTGGACCGTGCTGTCCAGCTCGGCCTCGGGCGCCGCGCTGACCAGGACGGTGCCGGTGGCCGGGTCGATCGGGCAGGCCCGCACCCGGAAGTCACCCTCGCCGCGCAGGTGCACGGTCTGGATCACCTCGGTCTCGGTCGCCGCCCGCGCCACCTGGGCCAGGTCGTCGACCTCCTGCGGGAGCCGGTCCTCCGGTTTCGGCGTGGCCACCCCGTCACGGACGTTGAAGGCCACCGAGTACCACGAGTAGAACGGCGTGGGGTCCTTCGCCGGGTACTTGCGCAGCTTCTCGCTCTCGTCGAGCTGGCTGGAGGTCAGCTGGTCGTCGAGCCGGTCGCGCAGGTAGTCCCGCATGATGCCGACGGTCAGCATGCCGACGATGGCGAAGACGACCAGTGAGAGCGCGGCCAGCGCGAAGGCGAGCCGGGTGCCGAGCCGCAGCCGGTTCCACGCGCCGAGCCAGCGCGTCACCTGGCCGCCTGGCGGACCACGTAGCCGACCCCGCGCACGGTGTGGATCAGCGGCTCGGCCTCGCTGTCCAGCTTCCGCCGCAGGTGCGAGATGACCAGTTCGACCACATTGGACTTGCCGCCGAAGTCGTACTCCCACACGTGGTCGAGGATCTGCGCCTTGGTCAGCACGCCGGGGGAGCGGCGCATCAGGTAACGCAGCAGCTCGTACTCGGTGGGGGTGAGGGTGACCAGCCGGTCGCCGCGGCGGACCTCGCGGGTGTCCTCGTCCAGGGTCAGGTCGGCCACCCGCAGCACCGAGTGCTGCCACACCGGGCCCGTGCTGCGGCGCAGCACCGCCCGCAGCCGCGCCATCAGCTCCTCCACCGAGAACGGCTTGACCAGGTAGTCGTCCCCGCCGCGGGTGAGCCCGGCGATGCGGTCGGCGGTGCCGTCCTTCGCGGTGAGGAAGACCACCGGCACCATCGTGCCGGACTCCCGCAGGCGGTCCAGCACGGTGAAGCCGTTGAGGTCGGGCAGCATGATGTCCAGCACCACGATGTCGGGGTGGAACCCGGCGGCCTCACGCAGCGCGGCCTCGCCGCTGCCCGCGGTGACCGCCTGCCAGCCTTCGTACTTCGCCACCGTCGCCACCAGGTCGGCGATGTGCGGTTCGTCGTCGACGACCAGCAGCTTCACCGGGTTCTGCGCGTTCACCGTGCTCACGGTGCCATGGTGCGCCACGCCGCCGCCGCTGGCGAGGCGCGGGGGGTGCGCGGCGCGCGACCGACAGGATCTCGACAGGTGGCGGATAGGATCGCCTCAGCTTCGCTGCGCACGCTGGGTCCATGGCCGAGTTCACCACCGCCGGGCCGCCGGCGACCGCCCTGCGCCCGCGGACCACCGCGAAGCTGGCGCTGTCCACCCTGTTCCTGGCGAACGTCGTGGTGGTCACCGCGTTGTTCGCCGCCTCCGGCCCGTCCAGCAACGCGCTCGTCTCACTCGGACGGCTGACCGGGCTCTACGGCGCCCTGCTGATGGCCTTCCAGCTGCTGCTGATCGCCCGGCTGCCCTGGGTGGACCGCAGGCTCGGCATGGACCGGCTGACCTCGTGGCACCGCCTGCTCGGCTTCGGGCTGCTGTGGACGCTGACCGGGCACGCGGTGTTCATCGTGTCCGGTTACGCGGCGGTGGAGGGCACCGGCCCGATCGACCAGCTCGGCACGCTGATCACCACCATGGAGGACGTGCTGCGCGCGGTGGTCGCGCTGGTGCTGATCCTGCTGGTGGGCGGGCTGTCGGCGCGGTACGCGCGGCGGCGGCTCGCCTACGAGACCTGGCACTTCGTCCACCTCTACACCTACCTCGCCGTGGTACTCGCCTTCGGCCACCAGGTCGCGGTCGGGGAATCCTTTGTGGACTCCCCGGCGGCGCGGGCCTACTGGTGGACGCTGTGGGGTGCCGCGCTCGCCGCGGTGGTCGCCGGGCGCGTGGCGCTTCCCTTGCGGCGCAACCTCAAGCACCGGTTCCGGGTGTCCGCGGTGGTCCCGGAATCGCCGGAGGTGGTGTCGGTCCACATCACCGGCGAGAAGCTGGACGAACTGCCGGTGCGGGCGGGTCAGTTCTTCCTGTGGCGCTTCCTCAGCCGCGATCGCTGGTGGCAGGCCAATCCGTTCTCGCTGTCCGCCGCCCCCGACGGCCGATCGCTGCGGCTCACCGTCAAAGCCGTGGGCCAGGGCAGCGCCGGTCTGCGCGGGCTGCGGCCCGGGACCCGCGTGTTCGCCGAAGGCCCGTACGGCGCCTTCACCACCGCGCACCAGACCCGCGAGAACGCGCTGCTGATCGCCGGTGGCGTCGGCATCACGCCGATCCGCGCCCTGCTCGAGGAGGTGCGCGGGCACGTGGTGCTGCTCTACCGCGTCCGGTCCGAGACCGACGCCGTGCTGCTGGAGGAACTGACCGCGATCGCCCGCACCCGGGGCGCGGTGCTGCGGCTGCTCACCGGTCCGTCCGATCAGGACGGTCCGGCCGGGCCGGTGCTCGGGCCGCGGAACCTGGCCGCGCTGGTGCCCGACGTGACCGACCGCGACGTCTTCGTCTGCGGTCCGCCCGGAATGACCCGGGCCGCCCTGCGCGGCCTCAAGGAACTCGGCCTGCCCGCGGCGCAGGTGCACGCCGAGCGGTTCAGCCTGGCCGGTTGAGGAGAGAGATGAAGAAGACCATTCCCGTGCTGCTGCTCACCGCCGGTGGGTTCATCTGGCTGTGGCAGTACGAACCCACCCCGCACACCGAAACCGCCGTGGTGGCCCAAGCCGAGGCACCCGCCCCGGCCGCCGGTTCGGCGACGCGCACGCTGACCGGGACCGAGGTCGCCGCCGGCCGCCACGGCATCGTCCAGGTCCAGGTGGTGCTGACCGACGGTTCGATCACCGAGGTGCAGGTCCTGCGCGCCCCGGCGACCAAGCCGACCGAGGAGGCGCTGCCCACGCTGCGGGAGGAAGCACTGAGCGCGCAGAGCGCCGACATCGACACGGTCTCGGGAGCGACCATGACCAGTGAGGCCTACGCCGAGTCGCTGCAGGCGGCTCTCGACGCGAAGGGCGCCTGATGCTGGGGAATCCACGCCGGGTCGAGCACATCATGGGCTTCCCGATCTCGGTCGACATCCGCGCCACCACCAGCCCGCTCGGGTCCGCGGTGGACCACGCCTTCGACTGGCTGCGGGAGGTCGACGCGCGGTTCAGCCCGTTCCGCGCGGACAGCGAGGTGAGCAGGCTCAACCGCGCCGAGCTGACCCCGGCCGAGCTCAGCGACGACTTCATCGAGGTGCTGGCGGTGTGCCGCCGGTACGAGGAACGCTCCGGCGGCGCGTTCAGCGTCCGCCTGCCCGGCCGCGGCCTCGACCCGTGCGCGGTGGTCAAGGGCTGGGCGGTGCAGCGGGCGGCCGAAGCGCTGATGGACGCCGGTGCCCGCCGGTTCTGCGTCAACGCCGGTGGTGACGTGGTGGCCGCCGGTGGCCCGTGGCGCGTCGGCATCCGGCACCCGGACCGGATCGACCAGCTGTGCGCGGTGCTGGCGGTGGAAGACGCCGCCGTGGCCACCTCGGGCCGGTACGAACGAGGTGATCACATCCTCGACGGCCGCACCGGCGAACCGGCCACCGGACTGAAGAGCATCACCGTCGTCGCCGACACGCTCACCATCGCCGACACCACCGCCACCGCCGCCTTCGCGCTCGGTGCGGACGGCCCGGAGTGGGCCGCCGCGCAACCGGGCTGCGAAGTGTTCGCGGTCACCGAAAACGACCGCGTCTTCCGTTCGGCCGGCCTGCCGACGGGCTGAGCGTGCTCAGCCGAACTGGCCGAGCCGGTAGTCCCCGGCGGGCTGCTGGACCGCGACGTTGATGCGGTTGAAGGTGTTGATCACCGCGATGGCCAGCACGAGGGCGCCGAGCTCCTCGTCGTCGTAGTGCTTGGCCGCGTTCGCCCAGGCCTCGTCGGTGACCCCGCCCGCGCCGTCGGCGATCCGGGTGAGCTGCTCGGCCAGCTCCAGCGCGGCGCGCTCGGCCTCGGTGAACACCGTGGCCTCCCGCCAGGCCGCGATCAGGTTGAGCCGCAACGAGGTTTCGCCGGCGTGCGCGGCTTCCTTGGTGTGCATGTCGAGGCAGAAACCGCAGCCGTTGAGCTGGCTGGCGCGGATCTTCACCAGTTCCAGTGTGGCCGCGGGCACGGACGAGTCCGCGGTCGCCCGGCCCGCGGCCACGATCCCCTTGAACGCCTTGGTCATGGTGGGGCTCTCGAAGAGGTTCAGTCGCGCTTCCATCGTGCTGCTCCTTGGTCGTCGGTGCGTACACCCCTTCGACTCCGCAGCCCGGCGGGGTGTGACAACGGCGGGTGTGACCTGGGTCGCACGGTGGTGGGAAATAGCCGCCTGCGCGGGCTTTCCGGTGTCGTAACGCCGTTCAGCGCCTGCCGACTACCCCCGTGTCCAGGGACGATCGGAGGAGGGCGCAGTGGAAGATCAGCGAGGGCAGCCGCCGCAGTGGCGGTACCCGCCGCCGTACGAGGCGGGCTGGACCGCCGGGATGAAATCGCTCACCGCGGTGGCCATCACGCTGGTGGTCGGCCTGCTGGTCACCTTGACCGTGGTGCTCGTCCGGCAGGGGCAGCCGGACGTGGTGACCGCGGAACCCGAGCAGTGGTACCCGGCCTACGTGCCGCCCGCGGCGACGGCCCCGAGGTACGCGCCGCCGACGACCACCACGACCACGCCCAGGGCGACGACCACCCAGCCCACCCGGGATTCGGCGTTGTCCCTGCTGACCGCGCAGGTCGAGGAGGACCGCGCGCAGGCCTCCGGCCTGGTCGGCTACTGGCTGCCGCAGCTTTCGTCGAAGCGGCCGGGGCTGGTGGTGCGCGGGGTGACCCAGGACCACGACAGCATCTGGGCGGACCACCAGGCGAACAAGCGGCGGTACCCGAGCGCGCTGCTGCTGTGGTCCGGTGACTTCGACAGCTTCAAGTACCCCGACTTCTGGATCACCGTGGTGCCGGAGTCGTTCGCCACCGGGGTGGCGGCCAACGAGTGGTGTGGGACACAGGGCATCGGCAAGGACGACTGCTACGCCAAACGGCTGGCCCACAGCGGCGGGTACGAAGGAAATACACTGAACCGCAAATGACACGTTCTGCCAGCACCAGGGCTTGGCTGCTCTCGCTCAGCGCGGGGGCGGCGGTCTGCGCGGTGATCATGGCCGTGGTGCCGCACGCCCCGGTGCCCGCGGTACCGCCGCCACCGGCGCCGTTGGCGCAGCCGAAGAGCGCACCGGCGCCCCCGGGCTCCCCGTCCCCGACCGCCGCGGTGGAGCAGGCGGACTGCGCCGGGCTCGCCGCCCGGATGAGCGAACGCGACCAGCTGGCCCAGTTGCTGATGGTCGGGGTGAACCCGGCGGACGAGGGCGACGCGGTCAAGGTGGTCCGCGACGACCACGTGGGCGGCATCTTCGTCGGCGGCAGCGCGACGCGGGTGCTCACCGGCGGCCGGTTGAACGCGGCCCACGCCGCCTCGCCGCATCCGCTGCTGGTCGCCGTGGACGACGAAGGCGGCCGGGTCCAGCGGATCGACGACCTCGACGGTGAGCTGGACAGCGCCCGTGAACAGGCCGCCTCCGCGACGCCCGAGCAGGTCCGCGCGCTCGGCGCCGAACGCGGCCGTCAATTGAAGGACCGCGGGGTGACGGTCAACCTGGCGCCGGTCGCGGACCTGAGCGAGGCGTCGGCCGCCACGGTGATCGGGGACCGGTCCTACGGCACCGATCCCGCGGTGGCGACCCGGTACGCCGGGGCGTTCGCCGAAGGGCTCACCGAAGCCGGCGTGATCCCCGTGCTCAAGCACTTCCCCGGCCACGGCCGTGCCGAAGGCGACTCGCACAAGGGACTCGTGCGCACGCCCGCACTGGCGGAATTGAAGGCCGAAGACCTGGTGCCGTACGCGAACCTGCTGCCCCGCGGCGCGCCCGTGGTGATGCTCGGCCACCTCGACGTGCCCGGCCTGACCGGCGGCGAGGCGGCTTCGGTCAGCCCGGCCGCGTACCGGCTGCTGCGCGAGGACTACCACTTCGACGGCGTCGCGATGACCGACGACCTCGGCGCGATGCGCGCGATCACCGACCGGTACGGCCTGCCCGACGCGGTGCTGGCCGCGGTGACCGCCGGCGCGGACCTCGCGCTGTGGTCCGGCCACGACGCGCCGGGACCGGTGCTGGACCGGCTGGCGCGGGCCAAGGCTTCCGGGGAACTGCCCGGCGAGCGGGTGGCGGAGGCGCTCACCCGGGTGCTCCGCCTGCGCACGGGGTGCCGTTAGAGGCGGCACCCCGTGCACCCGGGGTGGCTCAACCGCCGAACGCGGTCAGCCAGCTGATGAGCAGTTCGAGCACGGAATGGGTCTGCATGCTGTCCACCTCCTTTCCTCTTCGCTGATTCGAGAATCCGTGCTGGGGTCCGGAAAAGGGAGTGGTTTCCTGTTTCCTGCCATTTCCGGAAACGGAAACAACGCGCGGTGCGCGCCACCGGGCCGGCGTCCGGCTTGCGCGCGGGTGCGGACCCGGCCAGGCTGGAAGGCGTCGATTCCGGAGGGGGAATGACCGCGGTGAGCGCACTCGTCGAAGAGCTGAAGGCGCTGCGCAAGGGCCGGGGCGTGCTCGCGGGCAAGCTGGACGAGCGGCTCGGGCCGGAGATCCGGCGCTGCTGCGGGGTGCGCGCGGGCGACCGGCCGTCCGAGGTCCGCGACAAGGTCACCGCCACGCTGGCGGCCGCGATCGCGGAGTTGCCCGAGGACCTCGGTGGTCTGCTGCTGGTCGCCTACGCGCTGGATCCCCGGCTGCGCCTGCCGTTCTACCAGGAGCGGATCGACCGCGTGGCCGACCAGTTGCACCGGGACCGGCGCACCGTGCGGCGGCGGATCGACGACGGCATCGTGCACCTCGCCGAACTGGTGGACGGCCGCGCCCCCGGGCCGCCGGAGCCCGGGATGCCCGACGAAATCGGTCCCGGCTGGCACACCGAGGAACTGCGGACCTTCGTCAACCTGGAACCCGCCGCGCCGGAGGCCTTCGAGGTCCGGCGCGTGGTCGCCGACCGCGACGGCATCGGCGCGCTGGACCTGGCGTTCACCGTGACCTCGGCCGACGGCGGCCCGGAGATCGACGTCTTCAGCGGCGGGCGGCTGGCGGGCAAGCGAAAACAAGCCACCGATCGCGTCGGTTTCGAATTGCGATTACCGGCCCCTTTGCGCCGAGGGCAGACGCACGAATTCGTGGTGCGATTCAAAGCCGGGGCGGAAATGCAGCCGCATTACGCGTGCGTGCCGAAACAACGCTGCGACTATTTCGACCTGCGCGTGCGCTTTCCCGCCGACCGGCTGCCCGCGGCGGTGTGGCGCGTGGCCGGCGGGTTCCAGCGCGACCTCGACGACCCGGTCGCCACCGGGGACCCGGTCCACCCGGACCCCACCGGCGAGATCCGCGGCGAGTTCCGCCGCCTGCTCCCGGGCCTGGCGTATGGCTTCCGGTGGTCGCGGAACGGTTAGGCGCAGTCCGGTGAGTCAAGGTCGCGCTCTCCGCGCCCAGGCGGCCCCTGACGGCACGGGCGGGCGCGGCCGAGTACGGCCAGTACGAGGCCGACCCGCCCGCACCGCCAGGAACCACCTGGATCACGAAGCCCATCGACCAGACTCACCGGACAGCGCCTAGCCGCGCAGGGTTCGGGACAGGGCCAGTGAAGTGGTCCGGACGGCGGGGCCGATCCGGGCCGTGCCCATCCGGTTCGTCCAGCCGGACAGGGAGATCCCGGCGACCGCGATGCCGTTCGCGTCGAGGACCGGGCCCGCCACGCAGACGACGCCCGGTACCGATTCCTCCCGTTCGTAGGCGACGCCGTCGGCCCGTGCCTTCGCGAGCTGACGCCGGAGCAGGCCGGGGGCGGTGATCGTGCGGGGGCTGATCCGCCCGAGGCCCGCCGCGATCACCTGTTCCACCAGGTCGTCCGGGGAGAAGGCGAGGATCGCCTTGCCCACCGCGGTCGCGTGGGCCGGGAAGCGGCCGCCGGTCCGTGACGGCAGGAGTGGCGCGTCCGGCCCCCGCAGCACGTCGAGGTAGACCACCTCGGTGCCTTCCAGGATCGCGAGGTGGACGGTGTTGTGCGTGGCTTCGCGCAGATCGGCGAGATAGGGCCGCGCCGCGTCGACCAGGCCTCGCTGCCGGACGGCGAGCTGCCCGATTTCGAACAACCGCAGGCCCAGCCGGACCGCGGTCCCGTCCCGTTCCAGCAGGCCCTGCCCGGCGAGGTGGCCGATCAGCCGGTGCGTGCTCGACTTCGGCAAACCCGTGCGCCGCGCCAGTTCGGACACGCCCAGCGCGTCATCCCCGGGCCGGAAGGCGGTCAGCAACCGGGCCAGCCGGGCCGCGGTGGCCCCTTCGTCGTTCCGCTCAGCGGGACACATGCATTGAGTGTGCCCCATTCACGGGTGGATGGTGAGTCCCATGCCCGACACCGCCCTGCACCTGGCGCTCGCCGAAGACCTGCTCGCCGCCTACGTCTCCGGTGAACCGATCCCGCCGCTGATCGACGCCCACCCCGAACTCACCGTCGAAGACGCCTACGCCGTGCAACTGGAACAGGTGCGGCACTGGCAGGCGGGTGGCTCGGCAGTGCGCGGGCACAAGGTCGGGTTGTCCAGCGAGGCGGCCCGGCGGCAGATCGGCGTGGACGAACCGGACTTCGGGCACCTGCTCGACACCATGTTCTACGCCGAGGGCGAGCCCATCCCGACCGCCCGTTTCCTGCAGCCGCGGATCGAACCGGAGATCGCCTTCGTGCTCCGGAAACCTTTGCAGGGCCCCGGAGTCACCCTGGAACAAGCGGCCGACGCGGTGGACCACATCCTGCCGGCGCTGGAACTGGTCGACTCCCGCATCCGCGACTGGCGTATCTCCATTGTGGACACCGTGGCCGACAACGCCTCCTCCGGCGCGGTGGTGCTCGGTGCCACGCCGGTCCCGGTGGACGCCATCGACCTGGCCAGCGCGCCCTGCGAGCTGCACCTCAACGACGTGGTGATCGAGACCGGCGACAGCGGTGCGGTGATGGGCTCGCCGCTGAACAGCCTGGTGTGGATCGCCAACAAGCTCGGCGAGATGGGCACCGCGCTGCAGTCCGGCCACGTGATCCTGTCCGGTTCGATCACCCGCGTCTCCCCGGTCGCCCCCGGCGACCACGTCACCTGCACCATCGACGGGCTCGGCGCGGTCAGCGCCGTGTTCAGCTAGGAGAGCGCCCAGTGGCCACCACCGCGCGGACCGCCGCCATCGTCGGGCCCGGCAACATCGGCACCGACCTGCTGATCAAGCTCCGCCGCAGCGAACACCTCGACGTCCGCTACGTGGTCGGGGTGGACCCGGCCTCCGACGGGCTGGCCAAGGCCGCCGCGCTCGGGGTGCGCACCTCGGCCGAAGGCGTGGACTGGCTGCTCGCCCTGGACGAGCCGCCGGAGCTGGTTTTCGAGGCCACCTCGGCGAAAGCACACGAGGCGAACGCGCCGCGCTACGCCGAAGCGGGCATCCAGGCGATCGACCTGACCCCCGCCGCGATCGGCCCCTTCACCTGCCCGGTGGTCAACCTGACCGAACACCTCGCTGCACCCAACCTCAACCTGATCACCTGCGGCGGCCAGGCCACCATCCCGATCGTGCACGCGGTTTCGCGGGTGACCCCGGTGCCGTACGCGGAGATCGTCGCGTCGGTCTCGTCGCGTTCGGCGGGACCGGGCACCCGCGCCAACATCGACGAGTTCACCCGGACCACCGCCCGCGGCATCGAGGAGGTCGGCGGCGCGAGTCGCGGCAAGGCGATCATCATCATCAACCCGGTCGAACCGCCGATGATCATGCGCGACACCGTGTTCTGCGCCATCGACCCCGACGCCGACCGCGGGGCGATCACCGACTCGATCCACGAGATCGTGCGCGCGGTGGGGGAGTACGTGCCCGGCTACACGCTCACCGCCGAACCGCAGTTCGACGATCCGCGGCCCGGCTGGCAGGACCGCGCCAGGGTCGCGGTGTTCCTGGAGGTGGCGGGCAACGGCGACTACCTGCCGCGCTACGCCGGGAACCTCGACATCATGACCGCCGCCGCGGCCCGCGTCGGCGAACTGCTCGCGCAGCGGAAGGCGGTCTCGGCATGAGCTCCGGCGAAGTGCGTCTGGTCGACACCACCCTGCGCGACGGCAGCCACGCCATGGCGCACCAGTTCACCGAGGCGAACGTGCGCGACACCGTGCGCGCCTTGGACACCGCGGGCATCTCACTGATCGAGGTGACCCACGGCGACGGGCTCGGCGGCTCCACGTTCAACTACGGGTTCTCGCTCGTCGACGAGCGCAAGCTCATCGCGGCGGCGGTCGAGGAGGCCAGGAACGCGAAGATCGCCGTGCTGCTGCTGCCCGGTCTCGGTACCGTCGACGACCTCAAGGCGGCGGCCGACCTCGGCGCGGGTGCGGTCCGGATCGCCACGCACTGCACCGAAGCCGACGTCTCCGAGCAGCACTTCGGTGCGGCACGCGAGATCGGGCTGGAGACCGTCGGCTTTCTGATGCTCTCGCACATGTCCACTCCGGACGATCTCGCCAAACAGGGCCGGATCATGGTGGACGCGGGCTGCCAGTGCGTCTACGTGGTGGATTCGGCGGGCGCGCTGATCCTGGAGGACGCCTCGGAACGGGTCGCCGCACTGGTCGCCGAGTTCGGCGACGAGGCGCAGGTCGGCTACCACGGGCACCAGAACCTCAGCTTCGGCGTGGCGAACTCGGTACTCGCCCATCGCGCCGGCGCGCGTCAGATCGACGGTTCGCTCGCCGCGCTCGGGGCCGGTGCGGGCAATTCGCCGACCGAGGTGCTCGCGGCCACCTTCGACCGGCTCGGCGTGCGCACCGGTGTGGACAAGGACGTGCTGATGGACGCCGCGGAGAACGTGGTGAAGCCGTACATCACGCGGTTGCCGGTGATGGACCGGTCGTCGATCGTGCAGGGGTTCGCCGGGGTGTACTCGAGTTTCCTGCTGCACGCCGAACGCGCGGCCGAGCGCTACGGCGTGCCGGCGCACGAGATCCTCTACCGCGTCGGCGCGGCGAAGTACGTCGGCGGCCAGGAGGACATGATTATCGACATCGCGCTGAAGCTGGTGGCGGAGCGGGATCAGGCGCGGGTGAGCAGCCGGACGCAGTGATCGATCAGGTGCTCCCGCGACACCTCGAGCAGCCCGCCGAGGTAGGCGATGAACAGGTTCGCGAGGGCGCCGACCAGCCCGATGGCGGTCATGTCACGGTCCACCTCGGCCGAGCCCGGCGGCAGCTGCCCGCGGACCAGCGCGGCGAACGCGGGCAGCAGCTCGACCCCGCGGCTGGACAGCGCGGGGTCGCTCAGCGGGGCCAGCAGCAGCACCCGGCCCTGGCGCGGATCGTCGATGATCAGCTCGACGAAGGCGGTCACCGCGGCGCGGGCGCGTTGCTCCGGTTCGGGGGAACTGGCCTCGACCGCGTCGATCAGCGCTTGCCGCGCGGCCTGCCCGACGTGCTCGTAGACCGCCAGCACCACCTCGTCGCGATCGGCGAAGCTCTCGTAGAAGTACCGCTCGGTGAGCTTGGCGTGGCGGCAGACCGCCCGCACGCTGATCGCCGGGCCCGCCTCCGCGCCGAGCAGGTCGATCCCCGCCTCGATCAGCTGCGCGCGCCGCGCGGCCTTGCGATCGGTCAGCGTGGTGCCACCCCAGGTCCGGCCAGTCATCCTACCTACTCGTCAGTTGACTACATGCGTTGTCAATCCTAACCTGACAACGGTCGTAGTCACATCGAGGGGAGCGCACATGTCGGAGCCGCCGGAGCCGCTCGGCCCGGACTCGCTGACCTGGAAGTACTTCGGCGACTGGCGTGGCCTGCTGATCGCGTTGTGGGCCGGGTCCATGCAGAACATGCACCCCGAGCTGGGCGCGGGCGTGGAGGAGCACTCCCGGTTCTTCAAGGAGCGCTGGCAGCGGCTGTTCCGTTCGCTCTACCCGATCGGGGGAGTCATCTACGACGGCCCCCGCGCGCACGAGACCGCCAAGCAGGTCCGCGGGTACCACGACACGATCAAGGGGATCGACTCGAAGGGCCGCCCGTACCACGCGCTGAACCCCGGCACCTTCTACTGGGCGCACGCCACCTTCTTCGTCAGCGCGCTGCTCATCGCGGAGAACTTCATGGGCGGGCTCACCGCGGCGCAGCAGCGGAAGATGTTCGACGAGCACGTCCAGTGGTACCGGATGTACGGCATGAGCATGCGGCCGGTGCCCCAGACCTGGGAGGAGTTCCAGGAGTACTGGCACCGCATGTGCACCGAGGTGCTGGAGGACAACAAGGCCACCCGCGACGTGCTCGACATCCGGGAGATCGCGAAGCCCGCCGCGCTGCCCTGGCTGCCGTCGCCGGTGTGGAACCTGGTGCGCGGCCTGGTCGCACGCAACTTCGTCTGGCTGACCGTGGGCATGTACGACCCGCCGATCCGCGAGAAGCTCGGCTACCCCTGGACCGCCCGCGACGCGCGGCTGCACCGGCTGACCGGCAAGCTGATCAACGCGGCGTTCAAGCTCGTGCCGTTCGAACGGCGCTACCACCCGCGGGCGCGGGCGGGCTGGCGGCGCGCGCTCGGCCGGGCGCCGGTGGACGCGCCGCTGGTGGAAACTCCCGCCCGCAACCTGCCGCCGCTGGACGAACGCGACAGCCCGACGCACTATGCACCCCGGGTCCCGAACCAGAAGGAGCACGCATGAAGCTGGGTTACCACGTCGGTTACTGGGGTTCCGGCCCGACGCCGGGGGCACTGGAGGCGATCACCGAGGCGGACCGGCTCGGCTTCGACTCGGTGTGGAGCGCCGAGGCCTACGGCTCCGACGCGTTCACCCCGCTGGCCTGGTGGGGCTCGGCGACCGAGCGGGTCAAGCTGGGCACGAACATCGTGCAGATGTCCGCGCGCACGCCGACCGCGACCGCGATGAGCGCGCTGACCATGGATCACCTCTCCGGCGGCCGGTTCGTACTGGGCCTCGGCGCGTCCGGGCCGCAGGTGGTGGAGGGCTGGTACGGGCAGCCGTACCCGAAGCCGCTGGCGCGCACCCGTGAGTACGTGGAGATCGTGCGGCGGGTGCTGGCGCGCGAGGCGCCGGTGACCTTCGACGGTGAGTTCTACCAGCTGCCGTACCCCGGTGGCGCGAAGCTGGGCAAGCCGCTGAAGCCGACCGTGCACCCGCTCCGGGGCGACCTGCCGATCTACCTGGCCGCCGAAGGACCGAAGAACGTGGCGCTCTCGGCGGAGATCTGCGACGGCTGGCTGCCGCTGTTCTTCTCGCCCAAGAGCGACGCCTTCTACCGGGCCGCGCTCGAAGAGGGCTTCGCCCGTCCCGGCGCCCGTCGCAGCCTCGCGGACTTCGAGGTGCCGGCGTCCGTGCCGGTGCTCGTGCACGACGACGTCGAAGAGGCGGCGGCGCTGATCAAGCCCTCGCTCGCGCTCTACATCGGCGGCATGGGCGCGAAGGACGCCAACTTCCACCTCGACGTGTTCGTGCGCATGGGTTACGAGGACGTGGCGGCCAAGGTGCAGGAGCTGTACCTGGACGGGCGCAAGCAGGAGGCCGCCGCCGCGATCCCGACCGCGCTGGTCGAGGACATCTCGCTGATCGGTCCGCCGTCGAAGATCCGCGAGGAACTGGCGGAGTGGGAGAAGACCGTGGTCACCACCCTGCTGGTCCGCGGGGATGCCCCCTCACTCCGCCGTATCACCGAGGCCTTGTCCTGACCCGATGCCGTGAATGTGGCTTTCACGGCCGAATACGCCGTGAAAGCCACATTCACGGCACCTCTTGGCAAGGTGAGCCCGGTCACGTAGCCTCCTCGATTGAACGTGAAGCGCATTCACATTTCGCGAGGGAGGCGGCATGCCGGTCAGCCGGAGGCAGGTCCTGGCGGGTGCCGCCGCGGTCCCACTGGCGGGTGCGCTGAGCGCGGCCACCGCCGCCGCCCAGGGCGGGTACCTCGTCGGCCTCGGGATCGCCGACGTCACCGGGCCCGCCGCGGAGAACGGCATGATGGGCTACTCCATGCCGCAGCAGCAGACCGCCGGCCTCCACCAGCGCACCCGCGCCCGGGCGTACATCATCGCCGAGGGCGCGAAGCGGATCGTCTTCGTCAACGCCGATCTCGGCGCCATCTTCCAGTCGGTGCACCAGGCCGTGCTCGCCGAACTCGCCCGCGCGTACGGGCAGCTCTACACCGAGCAGAACGTCCTGCTCAACGCCACGCACACGCACGCGGCCTGCGGTGGCTACTCGCACTACGCCGCCTACAACCTGTCCATCCTCGGCTTCCAGGAGCAGACCTTCGACGCCGTGGTGGACGGCATCGTCGAAGCGATCAAGGCCGCGCACGAGGACCTGCGGCCCGGCACGCTCAGCCTCGGCCGCACCGAGCTGACCGACGCCAGCGCCAACCGCTCGCGCACCGCGTTCGAGCTGAACCCGGCCGCGGACAAGGCCTTCTTCCCGCTGTCGGTCGACCCGGCGATGACCGTGCTGCGGCTGGCCCAGCAGGGCCGCGACACCGGTGCGATCTGCTGGTTCGCCACCCACGGCACCTCGATGACCAACGCCAACCAGCTGATCAGCGGCGACAACAAGGGCTACGCCGCCTACCACTGGGAGCACGAGAAGGCCGGAGTCCGGTACCTGGACGGCAAACCCGGGTTCGTGGCCAGCTTCCCGCAGACCAACTCCGGGGACATGTCGCCGAACCTGAACCTCGAGCCGGGCTCCGGGCCGACCGAGGACGAGTTCGAGAACACCAGGATCATCGGCGAACGGCAGTACCACGCGGCCCGCCGCGCCTATGACGCGAGCACGCCGGTCAGCGGTGCCATCGACTTCCGGCTGTCCTTCGTGGACATGTCCCGGGTGGACGTCGACGGCCGGTTCACCCCGGACGGCCGCCCGCGGCGCACCTGCACCGCCGCCATCGGCGCGTCGATGCTGGCGGGCAGCACCGAGGACGGTCCCGGCCTCCCGCTGCCCGAGGGCATCCGCAACCCGTTCCTCGACGCGCTCGGCGGCATGGACGCGCCGGTGCCCCAGGCGCTGGCCGACGCGCAGGCGCCGAAGGTGGTCGCGGTGCCCTTCGGCGCGATGAAGCCGTACCCGTGGGCGCCGGAAGTCCTGCCGCTGCAACTGGTCCGCATCGGCTCGCTGTACCTGGTCGCCGGGCCCGCCGAGTTCACCATCGTCGCCGGGCTGCGCCTGCGCCGCACGGTGGCCGCCGAACTGGGCGTGCCGCTGGAAAATGTGCTGGTGCAGGGGTACGCCAACGCCTACAGCCAGTACGTGACCACGCCCGAGGAGTACGACTCGCAGCAGTACGAGGGCGCGTCGACGCTGTTCGGCCGGTACACCCTGCCCGCCTACCAGCAGGAGTTCGCGCGCCTGGCGGCCGCGATGCGCGCGGGCCGGCCGGTCGACCCGGGCCCGAGGCCGCGCGATCTGACCGGCAAGCAGCTGAACTTCCAGCCAGGGGTCGTCTTCGACAACGCACCGCTGTTCAAGAGCTTCGGTGACGTGCTGACCGAGCCGCAGAGCAGTTACCGGCGCGGTGAGCAGGTGCTGGTCGAGTTCGTCACCGGGCACCCGAAGAACAACCTGCGCCGCGGCGGCACCTTCCTCGAGGTGCAGCGGCTGGTCGACGGCACCTGGGTGCGTCACGCCGACGACGGCGACTGGGCGACGAAGTACCGTTGGGTCCGCACCGTGCTCGGCGAGTCGAAGGCGGTGCTCACCTGGGACGTCCCGGCGAACGCCCCGCTGGGCAGGTACCGCTTGGTGCACCACGGCGACTGGAAGCACGGCATCACCGGCGCGATCACCGCGTTCAGCGGGACTTCACGGGCGTTCGTGGTCGCCTGAATGCGGCTCATGAGCTTCAACCTGCTGCAGTTGCCGTGGCCGGCGCAGCGTTCGCACCGGGACAAGGCCGCGCGCGCTCGTGCGGCCGAGGCGGTGATCCGCGAGGTCGGGCCGGATGTGCTGGTGCTCAACGAAGCGTTCAGCGCCGAGGCGAGGGACATGGTGCGCTCGCTCGCCGACGACTGGCCGCACCGCACGCCCGTGGTCGGGCGGCACACCCGCTGGTTCACCGTCAGCGGCGGGGTGCTCGTGCTGAGCCGGGCCCCGATCACCGCGCGCCACCAGGTGGTGTTCACCGACCACTGCCTGGGCACCAGCGACCGCTTCGCGGCCAAGGGCGCCGCGCTGGTCCGGGTGGACCGGCTTTGGGTCGTCGGCACGCACCTGCAGGCCGACGCCTGGACCCCGCGGCGCGCCCACGCCGTCCGCACCCGCCAGCTGACCGCGATCCGGCGGCTCGTCGAGCGCACCGTGCCCGCCGGTGAACCGGTGGTCATCGCCGGGGACCTCAACGTGGGGCTGGCGCGCAAAGCCGACGCGGAACGCGTGCTCGGCGCCGCCCTCCACGCCGCCCCGGCCTGGACCTACGACGCGGTGACCAACCCGCTCGCCACCCCGCCCGGCTACCGCGACGTGCTCGACTACCTCGGCGCCTTCCACCACGGCGGCCGGCCCAGCCCGGCGATCGGGCCGGTGTCGGTCTCGCATTTCGGAGGTGACACGATTCCTTCCGACCACTACCCGGTTTCGGCGAAGATCGAGTATTAGTGTCGGCACCGGATCGTCGCCGCACAGGCCGGTTATCTAGGAGGATCATGGCCGGGCTCCCGCTCCGGACACGGCTCGGCTACTCGGTCGGCTCGTTCGTCACCGGGGCCTTCGGCACGGTGCCCGGGTTGCTGCTGCTGCCCTACCTCACCGACACCATGGCCGTGCCCGGCGCGATCGCCGGGGCCATCGTGCTGGTGCCCAAGGCGTGGGACGTGCTGTTCAACCCGGTGGCCGGCCGGATCTCCGACGCGCGACTGGCCAAGGACGGCAGCCGGGCGAAGTTCCTGCTCTTCGGCGGCATCGGCGTGGCGGTGCTCTTCGCCGCGTTGTTCGCCCACCCCGGCTTCGGGAAGACCTGGCTCGACGCCGCGTACGTGGTGGCCGTGTTCTTCCTGTGCGCCACCGCCTTCGCCTTCTTCCAGGTGCCGTTCAACGCGCTGCCCGCCGAACTGACGCCGGGTTACGAGGAACGCACCCGGCTGAACAGCTGGCGGATCGGCGTGCTGGCGCTGGCGATCCTGGTCTCCGGCGGCGGCGCCCCGGCCGTCGTGGACATCTTCGGCGGCGTGCCCGGCTACCAGGCGATGGGCGTGGTGATCGGCCTGGTCATCCTGGCCGGCGCGCTCGGCGTGTACTTCAGCATCCGCCACGCCCCGGTCGCCGAGATCCGCCAGCCCACCACCAGCTGGCGCGACCTGCTCGCCACGATGAAGTCCTGGCGCCCGTTCCGCTGGCTGCTCGGGGTCTACTTCGTCCAGTCGCTGGGCATCGGCACCCTGCTCGCCGGGGTCAGCTACGTGGCCAGGTACGTGCTCGGCGACCCCGGCCTGCAGACGCTGCTCTTCGTCGGTTTCGTCGGGCCCGCGCTGCTGGTGATGCCGTTGTGCATGGCGCTGGGACGGCGCTGGGGCAAGGTCACCGGGCTCCGGGTGTTCACCGCGGTGTTCGCCGTGGCGCTGCTGGGCATGCTCGCCTCGCGCGTGCTGCCGGTGCCGGTGGTCTTCGTGTTCGTCGCGCTGGCCGGGGTCGGCTACGCGGGCATCCAGGTGTTCCCGCTGGCGATCCTGCCGGACCTGATCACCGCGGAGGAGGAACGCACCGGCGCCGCACGTGCCGGGGTGGCGGCCGGGGTGTGGACCGCGGGCGAAACCCTCGGCCTGGCGCTGGGGCCGGGGTTGTTCGGGCTGATCCTGCAGCTCGGCGGTTACGTGTCCTCTGTGGACTCGTCGGCCACGCAGCCGGACAGTGCGGTCACCGCGATCCTCTTCGGCTTCTCGCTGCTGCCCGCGATCCTCGTCGCGCTGGCGATACCGTTGCTGCGCAAGAAGATTCTGGAACCGGGCCGATGACCTCCGCCGAGGACGTGCTCGCCGAACTGCGGGCGCTGCGGGCCGGGGACCTGCCCACGCACGGCGCGCGCACGCTGGCCTACGTCTACGACAGTGGACTGTCCGGAGTGGACGAACTCGCCGCCGGGGCGCACGCGCTGGCCGCGCACGCCAACGGTCTCGACCCCACCGCGTTCCCCAGCCTGCTGCGCCTGGAGAACGACCTGGTGGCCGCGACCGCGGACCTGGTCGGCGCCACCGGAGAAACCGTCGGCGCGGTCACCTCCGGCGGCACCGAATCCTGCCTGCTCGCGGTCCTCGCCGCGAGGACCGGCGCGCCGGAGGTGCGTGAGCCCGCGATGGTGCTGCCGGAAACCGCGCACGCGGCCTTCCAGAAGGCGGCGCACTTCTTCGGGGTGCGAGCCGTGCCGGTGCCGGTCGACCCGGTGACCTTCCGCGCCGACCCGGCGGCGATGGCGGCGGCGATGGACGAGCACACCGTGCTGGTGGTGGCGAGCGCGCCGTCCTACGCGCACGGGGTCGTCGACCCGATCGCCGAGATCGCGGCCGCCGTGTCGGCCAGGGGCATCCGCATGCACGTCGACGCCTGCATCGGCGGCTGGGTGCTGCCGCACCTCGGCGTGCCGCCGTTCGGCTTCGGGGTGCCGGGGGTGACCAGCGTTTCGGTCGACCTGCACAAGTACGCGTACTGCCCCAAGGGGGTCTCGGTGTTGCTGCACGCCAACGCCGGACTTCGCCGGGGACACTACTTCGCCAGCGCCGACTGGCCCGGGTACACGATGCTCAACTCCACCGTGCAGTCCACGCGCTCGGGCGGCCCGCTGGCCGCGGCGTGGGCGGTGGTCCGGCACATCGGCCCCGACGGCTACCGGCACCTGGCGCTCGAAGCCCGCGCGGCGGCGGAGGAGATCGCCGCGGGGATCGGCAAGATCGACGGCCTGCGCGTGCTCGGCTCGCCGGACTCGACGCTGGTCGCCTTCGCGCTGGACGGCACGCCCGGGTTCGACCTGTTCACCGTGGCCGACGAGATGTCCGCGCGGAAGTGGTACGTGCAGCCGCAGTTCGCCCACGGCGTCTCACCGGAGAACCTGCACCTGACCTTGTCGGCGGCGAACCGCGGGCACGAGCCGGAATTCCTCGCGGACCTGGAGGCCGCCGTTTCCGCGGCTCGCGCCACCGGGCCGGTCACCGTGGATCCGCAGATCGCCGAGTTCGTCGCCGCGCTGGACCCGGACCAGCTGACTTCCGAGCAGTTCGCCGGGTTGCTCGGGGCGGCCGGGTTGGGCGAGGGCAGTGCCGTGCCCGCGCGGATGGCCGAGGTCAACACGCTGCTCGCGGCCGCTCCGGCCCGCCTGCGGGAGCGGCTGCTGCTCGAATTCCTGGGGCAACTGCACCACTGACCCTTGACCTCCAGCATGGTCGAGGTCCCAGGATCGTTCCCATGATGGAGATCGGGGTGATCCTGCCGTCGGTGACCGCCCAGCGTGAGCAGGGGCTCGACCTGCGGGCGGCGGCGCGGCACGCGGAGGCGGCCGGGCTGGACGGGGTGTGGATGGGTGACCACCTGGCCACCGGTATGTCCACTCTGGACTGCGTGGCCGGGCTGGCCACCGCCGCCGCGGTCACCGAGCGGGTGCGGATCGGGGCGAGCGTGTTCGTGCCCGCCATCCGCCCGCTGGCCTGGGCGGCCAAGCAGCTCGCCAGCCTGCAGTACCTCTCCGGCGGCCGACTCGTCCTGGGGGTCGGGTCGGGCGGCGGAGCGGCGCAGTGGGCGGCGGCGGGGGTGCCGTTCGCCGAGCGGGGCAGGCGGACCGACGTGGCACTGGAATTGCTGCCGGACCTGCTGGCGGGCAAACCGGTGCGGCTGGTGGACGAGCCGGGGGAGCCGGTGGTCGAACTGGCGCCCGCGGTCCGGACCCCGCCGCTCTGGGTCGGCAACGACTCGGCGGTGGCCCGGCGGCGGGCGGCCCGCTTCGGCGACGGCTGGTTCCCCTCGCTCATCCCGGTGGACGAGGTGGTCCGCGGGCGCGGGCACCTGGCCGAACTGGCGGGGGAGTACGAACGGCCGCTGCCCACGGTGACCGTCGGCGGGGTGGTCTCGTTCGGCGGCACGCCGGCCGGGGAGATCGCGGACCAGATCGCCGGCGGCTACGGCATGCCGATCGAGCGGGCGCGGAAGGTGCCGATCACCGGCACCCCGGACGACGCGGCCGACCGGTTCGCCGAGTACGCCGCCGCCGGGGTGGACCACCTCGTCCTCGGCATCAGCGGCGGCGACTGGCGGACCCAGGTGGACCGCCTGGCCGCCGCCCGCCACCTCGCCGGCTGAGGGGACACAAATGTGGCTTTCGGAGCGGAATCGGCCCCGAAAGCCACATTCGTGTCCTCAGCGGCCTCGTGCCGGATAGGGGAGCAGGGCCATTTCGCGGGCGTTCTTGATCGCCGTCGCCACCTGGCGCTGCTGCTGCGGTGTGAGGCCCGTGACGCGGCGGGCGCGGATCTTGCCGCGGTCCGAGAGGAACTTCCGCAGCAGCGCCACGTCCTTCCAGTCCACTTCGGACACCTTCTCCGCGGCCAGCAGGTTGCGCCGCTTCTTCAGCTCACGTTTCACCCGTGCTCACCAACTCGACTTCGTCACGCCGGGCAGTTCGCCGTTGTGCGCCATCTGCCGGAACCGCACCCGCGACAGGCCGAACTTGCGCAGGTGCCCCCGCGGCCTGCCGTCGGCGACGTCCCGGTTGCGCAGGCGCGTCGGGCTCGAATCGCGCGGCAGGGCCTGGAGCGCCGACACCGCCGCCGCCTTCTCCTCGGGCGAGGAACCGGGCGAGCGCACGATTTCCTTCAGTTCCGCCCGCCGTTCCGCGTGCCGGGACACGACCACCCGTCGCTGCGCGTCGCGGGCGATCTTCGACTTCTTCGCCATCAGCGGTCCTCCTTGAACTCGACGTGCCGCCGGAGGACCGGGTCGTACTTGCGCAGCACCAGCCGGTCCGGGTCGTTGCGGCGGTTCTTCCTCGTGACGTAGGTGAAGCCGGTGCCCGCCGTGGACCGCAGCTTCACGATCGGCCGGATCTCGTTGCGCGCCATCAGAACTTCTCCCCCCGTGCTCGCAGGGAAGCGACCACTGCGTCGATGCCGCGCTTGTCGATGGTCTTCATGCCCTTGACCGAAACCCGCAGCCGGATCCACCGGCCCTCGCTCGGCACCCAGTAGCGCCGCGTCTGCAGGTTCGGGTCCCAGCGGCGCGAGGTCCGCCTGTGCGAGTGCGAGACCTGCTTGCCGAACCCGGGCCGCCGCCCGGTGACCTGGCACACAGCCGACACCAGTCCTCCTCAGTTGGTATTGATAGTCATTTTCATCTACAGTACACACCCGTGACCGAAGACCCCCGCATTCCCCTCACCCTGATCGGCGGCCTGGCCGCCGGGGCCAGTGCCGCGCTGGCCGACCGCCTGCGAGCCGGCGAGCCCGGCACCGCGGTGGTGCACCACAACCTGCGCCGGATCCACGAGGGCGTGGTCACCCGCAGGCTCCAGCTCGGCCCGCGTGACCAGCTCACCGGGCTCGAGCTGGCCCACGGCTGCGTCTCGTGCACCCTGCGCCAGGACCTGCTTCCCCTGCTTCGCCAGCTCTCCCGGCTGCCCGAGGTGCGCCGGATCGTGGTCCGGCTCGACGAGGCGATGGAACCGGAGCCGGTGTGCTGGGCGCTGGAGCACACGCTCGTCGGCGACCGGCCGGTGCTCGAAGACGTCTGCGTCGAAGCCGTGGTCGCGGTGCTCGACCGCGCTACCTGGCTCACCGACGTGACCGGTGACGACACGCTCGCCGAACGCGGCCTGCGGGCCAGCCCCGGAGACGAGCGCACGCTCGCCCAGGTCGGTATCGCGCAGGCCGAGTTCGCCGACGTGCTCGTGCTCGACGGGGACACGCCCGACGCCTGGAGCGCCGCGAAGACCGCCGCGGTGCTCGACCGCCTGGCGCCGACCGCGGCCCGCCTCGAACTGTCCGAGGTGACCGACGTCCTTGACGCGGTGCCCGCCGACGCCCGCCTCGGCGAGGTCACCGACATGCACGGCCCGCTCCTGCGCGGCGAGCCACCACTGGCCGCCGACTGCGGGATCGCGTTGCTGACCTACACCCGCACCCGGCCGTTCCACCCGGAACGCCTGCACGAAGCCATCGACGTCCTGCTCGACGGGGTGGTGCGCACGCGCGGCCGGGTGTGGGTGGCGAGCCAGCCCGGCATGGCCCTGTGGGTCGAGTCCGCGGGAGGCGGGCTCGGCATCGGGCACGCCGGTGCCTGG
Organism: Amycolatopsis magusensis; assembly: GCF_017875555.1. Lineage (GTDB taxonomy): Bacteria > Actinomycetota > Actinomycetes > Mycobacteriales > Pseudonocardiaceae > Amycolatopsis > Amycolatopsis magusensis. The sequence continues at coordinate 5,196,114 of NZ_JAGGMS010000001.1, forward strand.
CTCGCCGCCGAAGACGGTCCTGAATGGACGGACGTCAGCCCGGAACGCCGCACCCTGGCGTCACTGCGCTGGCACCCGGAATTCGGTGACCGCGCACAGGAGCTGGTGGTGCTCACCCACCAGGCGACCCCGCAGGAGGTCGAAGCGGCGCTCGACGCGGCACTGCTCACCGACGCCGAACTCGCCGCCGGGCCGGACGCGTGGCGGCGCTACCCGGACCCGTTCGGCGAATGGCACGAAGAACCCTGCGACGACGACAAGGCAGACGCCCCGGGACACGAGGTCTCGGCGGCCGACCGGAAGGACGAGCGACGATGAAACCGGGAATCCACCCCGACTACCACCCGGTGGTGTTCAAGGACAACGCCACCGGAGACGCCTTCCTCACCCGGTCCACGATGACCTCGGAGAAATCCGTGGAGTGGACCGACGGGAACACCTATCCTCTGGTGCTGGTGGACATCAGCTCCGCCTCCCACCCGTTCTGGACCGGCGCGCGCCGCATCATGGACACCGCCGGGCAGGTCGAGAAGTTCCACCGCCGCTACGGACAGCGAAAGGCCGGTAAGTGATGGCCGTGCCCAAGCGCAGGACCTCGCGCAGCAACACCCGCCACCGCCGCGCCCAGTGGAAGGCCGCCGCGCCCGACCTGGTGCCGATCGTGGTCGACGGGCAGCGGCAGTTGGTGCCGCGGCGGCTGATCGGCCACTTCCAGCGGCTCGCCCGGTGAACCCGGAGTTCGCCGGCGGGGTGTTCACCGCCGCCGGTGCCCAGTTCGCCTCCTGGTACGCCCGGTTGTGGCGGCCCCTCGGTGAGCTCACCGTGGCCGTCACCCGGCCGTCGCCGGGGGACCGGGTGCTCGACGCCTGCTGCGGCTCGGGTGCCTCGGCCGTGCCCGCCGCGATCGCCGTCGGCCCGTCCGGGCACGTCGACGCGGTGGACATGGCAGGCGGCCTGCTCGACCAGGGCCGCGCCACCGCGGCTGGCCTCGACCAGCTGGTGTTCACCGAGCACGACGTGCTGACCTGGGACGGTGGCCCGTACGACCTGGTCCAGTGCGTGTACGGGGTGTTCTTCTTCCCGGACATGGACGCCGGCGCGCGGCGGCTGATCAGCAGGCTGCGCCCCGGCGGCCGGTTCGCGGTGACCACCTGGCGCCACGACGGCATGGCGCGGATCGTGCCGATCGGCCAGGCCGCCGCCGCGGCCGAGCGCCCGGAACTGACCGGCCCGGCCGGCCGCGTCGGCTCGCAGGGCCGGATCGACACGCCGGAGAAGCTGACGACCTGGCTGACCGGCCTGGGCCTGGTCGACGTCGAGGTCGAGGAGATCGGGTTCGTCCAGCCGCTGCACCCCGAGGACGCGTGGACGCTCTTCCTCGGCGCGGCCATGCGGGCCTTCATCACCGGGATGGACGAAGCGGCCGTCGCGCGGGTGAAGGAGCGCTACCTGGCCGGTCTCGCCGAAGCGGGCCTCACCTCGCTCGACTGCGGTTCGCTGGTGGCGGTCGGCCGCGTCCCCGCGTGAGATCATGGGTCCATGACGGATCCCGAACCCGATCCCGAGCTGCTCGAACTGTGGGCCAAGGTCTTCGGTTTCGCCAGGGGCGGGCAGACCGCGGAGCTGGCGGCCTACGTGGACGCCGGCATCCCGGCGAACCTGACCAACGACCGCGGGGACACGCTGGTCATGCTCGCCGCCTACCACGGGCACGCCGGGACCGTCACCGCGCTGATCGAGCGCGGGGCCGACCCGAACCGGATCAACGACCGCGGCCAGAGCCCGCTGGCCGGTGCGGTGTTCAAGGCCGAGCCCGAGGTGGTCCGGGCGCTGCTCGAGGGTGGCGCGGATCCGGAAGCCGGGCAGCCGTCCGCGCTGGAGACCGCGCGCGTGTTCGGCAATGCCGCGATGCTCACAATCCTGGAACCCTGACGCGCCCGCGCCCACCCGGCCAGGCATGCTTCTACGCATGCCAGAAGATCCCCACTACCTGTCCGGCCTCGACCTCTCCGGGAAACGGGTGGTGATGGTCGGCGGTGGCATGGTCGCCCAACGGCGGTTGCCGCGCCTGGTGGGCGCCGGCGCCGAGGTCGAGGTGATCGCCCCGCACGTCACGCCCTCGGTCGAAGCCATGGCCGAGGTCGGCGAGCTGCGCTGGCACCGGCGCGAGTACGCCGACGGGGACCTCACCGGCGCCTGGTACGCGCTGGCCTGCACCGACCGGCCCGAGGTCAACGCCGCGGTCTGCGCCGAAGCCGAGCGCGCGCGGGTGTTCTGCGTCCGCGCCGACGCCGGTACCGAGGGCAGCGCGGTCACCCCGGCGAGCGGGCGGCACGGGGGAGTGCTGGTCGGCGTGCTCTCCGGCGGGGAACCGCTGCGCTCGGCCGCCGTGCGCGACTCCATCCTGGACGGCCTGCGGGCGGGCACGGTGGCCGCCGAGTACCGCACCCCGGGTGACGAACTGCCCGGGGTGGCGCTGGTGGGCGGCGGCCCCGGCGATCCGGAGCTGATCACCGTGCGCGGCAGGCGGCTGCTCGCCCGCGCCGACGTGGTGGTGGTCGACCGGCTCGGCCCGCGTGAGCTGCTCGACGAGCTGCCCCCCGAGGTCGAAGTGATCGACGCGGCGAAGATCCCGTACGGGCGCGCCGCCAGCCAGGACGTGATCAACTCCACGCTGATCGAGCAGGCGAAGGCGGGCAAGTTCGTCGTCCGCCTCAAGGGCGGCGACCCCTACGTCTTCGGCCGCGGCTTCGAAGAGGTGCTCGCCTGCGCCGACGCGGGCATCCCGGTGACCGTGGTCCCGGGGATCACCAGCGCCTTCGCCGTGCCCGCGATGGCCGACGTGCCGGTGACCCACCGCGGGGTCACCCACGAGGTCGTGGTGGTCTCGGGGCACGTGCCGCCGGGACACCCGCAGTCGCTGACCGACTGGTCCGCGCTGGCCCGGCTGCGCGGCACGATCGTGCTGATGATGGGCGTGGAACGGCTGCCGCAGTTCGCCGGCACCCTGCTCGAGGGTGGTCGTCCCGGTGACACGCCGGTGGCCATCATCGAAGACGGGACCATGCGCACCCAGCGGGTCCTGCGGTCCACCCTGGCCACCGTGGCCGACGACGCCGCGTCCGCCGGCGTCCGCCCGCCCGCCATCATCGTCATCGGCCCGGTCGCCGCCCTCAGCCCCCCGCCCACCCCCTGAGCATTGCTATGAGTGGGGCATTACTTGCATCCATTGCAAGTAATGCCCCACTCATAGCGTTCAGCGAAGCTCCCTAGCGGACGAAGGAGCGGTCCAGGAAGTCCAGGACCGCGTCGGTGAGCCTGGTGGGGTCGAGGCGGAACTCGATCGGGCTGCGTGCCTGGATGAACTCCGCGTCGGGCAGGTCGATGGCCAGGGTGTCCGCGTCGCCGAAGGGGTGGATCGGGTCCCGCTGGTGGCCGATCACCAGCGTGGGCACCTTGATCTGCCGCCGCACCGACTTGGGCGGCGCGATCCGGCCGAACAGCACGCCGTGCAGCAGCGCGGCCATCCCGGCGGGCTGCTGGTCGAGGGTGTCGGTGACCACGTCGACCCACTGGTTGCCGTGCGGCACCAGCCCGGCCACCGCGGCCACCCCGCGCACGGTCACCGGCACGAACCGGGCCGCGAACAGCAACGGCGCGAAGGTCAGCAACCCGGCCACGATCGCGTTGTCCAGCACCGGCATCTCGGCGATCAGCGAGTGCATCCGCTCGGGCTTGGACACCGCGACCTCGAGCGAGACGTTCGCGCCGAGCGAGGTGCCGCCGATCACCGCGCGCTCCACCTCGAGGTGGTCGAGCAGCGCCACGGTCTGCTCGGCGAAGGCGGGCATCGAATACAGCCAGGAGTCGGTCGGGCGCGCGGACTCGCCGTGCCCGAGCAGGTCCAGCGTGACCACCCGGTAGCCCTCGCTCGCCAGCCGCCTGGCCAGCGGCGCGTGCATCCGGCGGGTGAACATGATGCCGTGGGTGAGCACGACCACCCGGTCCCCGGCCCCGTATTCGGTGTAGGCCAGCCGGTGCCCTTCGTGCACGAACGAGCCCGCCAGCTCGATCGGCCTGCTCGCCCGCCTCGGCTCGCCGGGTTCGTCCAGTACCACCGCCGCGCTGTTCGCACTCATCCCGTCACCGTCCCTCCCGTAACGCCCGCACCCACTAGGAAACCATCTACCCGGTCTGGTTGACACCCCGCCAACCAGTCACCGGCCGGTCGCTGGCCCGCGCCCGTACTCATGAGTAATGATGACCGCCATGACTGACGATGTCGCCCCCGACGCTGCCTACGCCGATCTCGTTTCGCTCAAGGTGGACCGCTCCGGCCACGTGGCCGAGGTGACCCTGCTCGGCCCCGGCAAGGGCAACGCGATGGGCCCGGACTTCTGGCGCGAGCTGCCGCGGGTCTTCCGCGCCCTCGACGCCGACCCCGAAGTCAGGGCGGTGGTGCTGACCGGCAGCGGCAAGCACTTCTCCTACGGCCTCGACCTGCCCGCGATGATGCCGAGCTGGGCCCCGCTGCTGGCCGGGGACGCGCTGGCCAAACCACGCACCGCCTTCCTCGACGAGATCCGGACCCTGCAGGAAAGCGTGACCGCCGTGGCCCGCTGCCGCAAGCCCGTGATCGCCGCGGTGTCCGGCTGGTGCATCGGCGGCGGGGTGGACGTGATCAGCGCCGCGGACGTCCGGCTGGCCAGCGCGGAGGCCAAGTTCAGCGTGCGCGAGGTCAAGGTGGCCATCGTCGCCGACCTGGGCAGCCTGCAGCGCCTCGCCTCGATCATCGGCGAGGGTCACCTGCGGGAACTGGCGCTGACCGGCAAGGACATCGACGCCGCCAGGGCCGAGCGCATCGGCCTGGTCAACGATGTCCACCCGGACCAGGAGGCGGTGCTGGCCGCCGCGCGCGAACTCGCCGGGGAAATCGCTGCGAACCCGCCGCTGGTGGTGCAGGGTACGAAGGACGTGCTCTCGGTGAACACCGAACGCCAGGTCACCGACGGCCTGCGCTACGTGGCCACCTGGAACTCCGCGTTCCTGCCGAGCAAGGACCTCGCGGAGGCGGCCCAGGCGTTCCTCGAGCGGCGCGCACCCGAGTTCAACGGCGAATGACGGCACGGACGGGCAGGGAGTGACCAAGGTGGGCGACGAAGCTTCTCAGCGGTTCCGGACGGCGCGCGACTTCCTGCTCGCGCACCGGGAGGACTACGCGGCCGCGGACGAGGGCTTCGCCTGGCCGGAGTTCGGCGAGTTCAACTGGGCGCTGGACTGGTTCGACGTGATCGCGCGGGATCCGGCGAACGCCGGCCGGTACGCGCTCTGGATCGTGGAAGAGGACGGCACGGAGCACCGCTGGACCTTCCCGGAGATGGCCGGCCGGTCGGACCAGGTGGCCAACTGGCTGCGCGGGCTCGGCGTGCGCCGCGGTGACCGGCTGATCCTGATGCTGGGCAACCAGGGCGAGCTGTGGGAGACCATCCTCGCCGCGATCAAGCTGGGCGCGGTGATCATCCCGGCGTCCACCCTGCTCGGCCCGGCCGACCTGCGTGATCGGGTCGACCGCGGCGGCGCGAAGCACGTGGTCGTCCGCTCGGCGGACACGGCGAAGTTCGCGGACGTGCCCGGTGACTACACCCGCATCGCGGTGGGTGAGCCCGCCGAGGGCTGGCACGAGTTCGCCGCCGCCTACGCCGAATCCGCCGGGTTCACCCCGGACGGCACCAGCCGCGCCGACGACGAACTGCTGCTGTACTTCACCTCCGGCACCACCGCGCAGCCGAAACTGGTGCGCCACACCCAGGTCTCCTACCCGGTCGGGCACCTGTCCACGATGTACTGGATCGGCCTGGAGCCGGGGGACGTCCACCTGAACATCTCCTCACCCGGCTGGGCGAAGCACGCCTGGAGCAACCTGTTCGCGCCGTGGAACGCCGAAGCGACCGTGTTCCTGTACAACTACACGCGTTTCGACGCCGTCGCGCTGATGGCGCAGATGGACCGCTGTGGCGTCACCAGTTTCTGCGCGCCGCCGACGGTGTGGCGCATGCTCATCCAGGCCGACCTCAGCGCGCTGAAGACCCCGCCGCGCAAGGTGGTCGGCGCCGGTGAACCGCTGAACCCGGAGGTCATCGAGCAGGTCCGCCAGTCGTGGGGCGTGACCATCCGCGACGGGTTCGGGCAGACCGAGAGCAGCGTGCAGATCGCGAACACGCCGGGCCAGGAGGTACGGCCGGGCTCGATGGGCCGCCCGCTGCCCGGGTTCACCGTGGCGCTGGTCGACCCGGTGACCGGCGAGCGCGCCACCGAGGGCGAGATCTGCCTGGACCTGGCGAAGCGGCCGGTCGGCCTGATGACCGGGTACGCCGACGACGCCGAGCGCACCGAGGCGGCCTTCGCGAACGGCTACTACCACACCGGCGACGTCGGTTCGATCGACGAAGACGGCTACATCACCTACGTCGGCCGCACGGACGACGTGTTCAAGGCATCGGACTACCGGATTTCGCCGTTCGAGCTGGAAAGCGTGCTGATCGAGCACCCGGCGGTGGCCGAGGCCGCGGTGGTGCCCGCGCCGGACCCGATCCGGCTGGCGGTGCCCAAGGCGTACGTGGTGCTGGCCGGCGGGCACGAGCCGACCGCCGACACCGCGCTGGCGATCCTCGCCTACTGCCGCGAGCACCTGGCTCCCTACAAGCGAATCCGGCGGCTGGAGTTCACCGAACTGCCGAAGACCATCTCCGGCAAGATCCGGCGGGTCGAACTGCGCGGCCGTGAGGACACCGCGCAGGAACGCCCGGCAGGCGAGTTCCGCGAAGAGGACTTCCCGACGCTGAAGGGCTGAACCCGCACACCACCACCGGCGCGACGGCGGCCGCGAGGAGGCGTACCGTGGTGGTTGGCGATCAAGACGGCCCCTCCCGCGAGAACCGCGCCCCACCTGTTCTCGCGGAGGCCGCCGCACGCGGCCGGGAGCACACCCGCCGCCGGTGCCGCTTGTCCTATGTGGACGGTGACAGCGCGTCATTCCCGTCCCAGCAGATGGAAAATCGGGTGAAAGTTCGGCGCGAGCCGTTAACGAACCGCCGCTGCCGACCGACAGGTATGTCAGGAGGCACCGCGAACCCCGCGCGGTGCGTCCGGCACGAACCCCGAACCCCGAACAACCCCGGAAAGCACTGAGAGCGATGGAAAACCCAGCAGAACCCGGAACAGTCCAGTCCCAGCCCGTCACCACGCCGCCGACCACCCCGTGCAGCGTGGTGTGGAGCCTGGGACGCCCGTACGTGCTCGAGAACAACGCGCGCTGGGTCGGCACCGACCCGCGTGGCCGCCCGCAGGTGCTCACCCGGGCCGACCTGCAGCGCCGCGGCTGGAGCTACCGCCGCGCCAGCTGAGCCGGAGGAAGCCACCCGCTCACCCGCCCCTAGGCTGAGCGGGTGAGCGAGCCCCTGCCCAGCACCACCGAGCCGGAACCGTCGTTGGCCCGGCAGGCACTGACCGTGCCGAACCTGCTGTCCATCCTGCGGCTGGCCGGTGTGCCGGTGTTCCTGTGGCTGCTCCTCGGGCCCGAGGAGGACGGCTGGGCGCTGGCGGTGCTGGCCTTCGGCGGCTTCACCGACTGGCTCGACGGCAAGCTCGCCCGCTGGCTCGACCAGGCCAGCAGGCTCGGGCAGCTGCTCGACCCGGCGGCCGACCGCCTCTACATCGTCGCCACCCTGATCGCCTTCCTGCTGCGCGACATCGTGCCGTGGTGGGTGGTGGTCCCGCTGGTGGCGCGCGAACTGGTCGTCGGCTGCTGCATCCTGGTGCTGCGCCGCCGCGGGTTCGCCCCGCCCGAGGTGACCTACATCGGCAAGGGCGCGACCTTCGTGCTGATGTACGCCTTCCCGTTCCTCCTGCTCACCCAGGGCGGCTCCGACCTGGCCGCGATCGCCCGGCCGATCGCCTACGCCTTCACCACCTGGGGCGGCGTGCTGTACCTGTGGTCCGGCGCGCTGTACGTGCTCCAGACCGTGCGGGCGATATCGCCGGGGCGGGGTGCCGCGAGCCCGGTCTGAGTGGAAGACTGCTTCCCCGACGAGTGGTGAGAAAGGGGAACTCCAGTTGTCCACTCCCGAAGAGCTGCGCTACACCGAGGAGCACGAGTGGGTCGCCGTCCGCGGCGAGAGCGCCGTGCGGGTGGGCATCACCGAGTACGCCCAGGACCAGCTCGGTGACGTGGTGTTCGTGGACCTGCCCGAGGTCGGCACGGCGCTGACCGCGGGGGAGAGCTTCGGCGAGGTCGAGTCCACCAAGAGCGTGTCCGAGCTGTTCGCGCCGCTGGACGGCGAGGTGGTCGCGGTCAACGACGCGGTGGCCGACTCGCCCGAACTGATCAACAGCGACCCCTACGGCGAGGGCTGGCTGATCGAGCTGGAACTCACCGGTTCGGCCACCGCCGACAGCCTGCTCGACGCCGAGGCCTACCAGCGGCTGACCAAGGGGTGAGCCCCGCGCCCGCGGGCACGGCCGGTTGGGGGAGCCCACCAGGGGCCGAATCGATCAGGCACGGTACGTTGGGCTGCACACGTTTCGACGAAAACCCTTTCAGTGCGTAAGGAGAGCTCAGGTGAGCACGAACGACGGGCCCGGCGTTCCCCCGGAGCAGTCTCCGGAGCGGACCTCCGTCTTCCGGGCCGATTTCCTCGCCGAGGTGGAGGGCCAGGAGGCCCAGGCGCCGGAGCCCCCGGTCGCGGGCATCGACGCACTGCCGTCCGGCTCGGCCCTGCTGGTCGTCAAGCGCGGCCCGAACGCGGGCTCGCGCTTCCTGCTCGACCGCGACACCACCAGCGCGGGACGGCACCCCGACAGCGACATCTTCCTCGACGACGTGACGGTTTCGCGCCGCCACGCCGAGTTCCGCCGCGAGGGCGGTGAATTCGTGGTGATCGACGTGGGCAGCCTCAACGGCACCTACGTCAACCGTGAGCCGGTCGACCAGGCCGTGCTCGCCGGTGGGGACGAGGTCCAGATCGGCAAGTTCCGCCTCGTCTTCCTGACCGGCCCGGGGCACGGGGGCCAGGGGACGCGGTGACGGCTGCCGGGCGGCAACCGCGTGATGGTCTGAGCATCGGGGCGGTGCTGGCGCAGCTGCGCGGCGACTTCCCCGATGTGACCATCTCCAAGATCCGGTTCCTCGAGTCGGAGGGACTGGTGCAGCCCGGCCGGACGCCGTCCGGGTACCGGCAGTTCGCCGCGGCGGACGTCGAGCGGCTGCGCTTCGTGCTGTCCGCGCAGCGTGACCACTACCTGCCGCTGAAGGTCATCAAGGAGCAGCTCGACGCCGCCGATCGCGGCGCCGAGCCCCCGGTGCCTTCGCTGCGGCCACCGCGCAAGCTGGTCTCGCTCGGCGCGCCCGCCGGCGACCACGGCCTGCCAGCCCCGGAGGACTTCGAACCGGGCAGACCGGTCCGGGTGACCCAGGAGGAGCTGCTCGCGCAGTCCGGGATCGACGCCGCGATGCTGGCCGAGCTCCAGCAGTACGGCCTGGTCCGGCCCGGTGCGGCCGGCTTCTTCGACCCCGATGCGGTGCTGGTGGCCAAAACCGTGCGGGCGATGACCGAGTACGGCATCGAACCCCGGCACCTGCGAGCCTTCCGGGCTTCGGCGGACCGTGAAGTCGGCCTCCTGGAGCAAATTGTTACGCCGGTCTACCGGCAGCGCGACGCCGCCGCGAAGGCCAGGGCCGACGAGGTGGTCCGCGAGCTGGCGGCGTTGTCGGTCACGCTGCACACGCTGCTGGTCAAAGCGGGTATCCGCGGGGTGACCGGCGGCTGATCCGGCGCGCCGGGAATGATCTTGGTCCGGGCGGCGTTCACCTTCGGGTGAAGGCACCGGGACCGCCCGGCGCCGAATCCGTTGCTGAAGCCGGGGACCCTGATGCCGTACGGTTGGAGAAGCCCGCGAGGCGGGCGCGAGTACAGAATGAGCACAGCGTCCGGAAGACGGGTAGCGTCGAGGGTGGCGATGCGGGACCCTTGGCACAGCGTGCGGCCCGTGTGCAGGTTAGGGAGGCGAACCCGATGAGCGAGATGCGCGTCGTCGGCGTGCGGGTCGAACTGCCCGCGAACCAGCCGATCTTGTTGCTGCGGGAAACCGAAGGAGAGCGGTACCTGCCGATCTGGATCGGCTCCGTCGAGGCCACCGCGATCGCCCTGGAGCAACAGGGTGTGCGGCCGGCCCGGCCATTGACCCACGACCTGCTCAAGGAGGTCATCGGCGCACTCGGCCGGGAACTCGAGCAGGTGGTCATCACCGATCTGCGCGAAGGCACCTTCTTCGCCGAACTGGTCTTCGACGGCGACATCCGCGTCTCGGCCCGGCCGAGCGACTCGGTGGCGCTGGCGCTGCGGGTCGGCGTGCCGATCCACGCCGAGGCCGCGGTGCTGGAAGAAGCGGGCCTGATCATCCCGGACGAGCAGGAGGACGAGGTGGAGAAGTTCCGCGAGTTCCTCGACTCCGTCTCCCCGGAAGACTTCCGCGGCGCCGACACCTGATCCCACGCTCTGAGAGCCAACGCTATGAGTGGGGCATTACTAGCAATCAACGCTAGTAATGCCCCACTCCTAGCATTCGAAGCGACTCAGGCACTGGTCGCCTTCTCGAAGAGGGTGGCCAGTTCACGGCCGTAGCGTTCGGCGTCCAGTTCGGGCTCGCGGACCAGCCGGTTCGCCAGGCCGTCCAGCGCCTGCCGGATGCTCAGCGCCATCACCTCGATGTCGAACTCCCCGAAGGCGCCCTCTCGCTGGCCCTGCATGAGCTGCCGTTCGATGCGGCCGACCCGCATGTCCCGCACGACGGCCTCGTGGAACATGTGACCGCCGCCTTCCTGGCCACCCCACAGTTGCCCCAGGATCTCGTTCATCGCCCGCTGGTAAGCCGGGTGCGAGGCGGCGAACGCCGCTTCCGACTCGATGAACCCGCGCAGCATGCCGGCCCGGGTGGTGTCCCCGGCCAGCCGCTCGGTCATGAACTCGTCCTTGAGCTGCGAGATCGTGCCGATCGTCGCGCTCATCAGCTCCTCCTTCGAACCGAAGTGGTAGGAGATCATCCGCGTGCTGCTCAGCCCGGCGTGTTCCACGATCCGCGCGAAGGACGTCTTCGCGAAGCCCAGTTCGGCGATGACCTCGATGGTGGCCTGGATGATCTGTGCGCGCCGTGCCGCTTCGGTCACGGTCAGTCCCAGTTCCGGCTGGGAGTCCTCGTTTACCTGCATGAGTAAAAATTAACACGGCTGAGTAAATCCGGCAAGGCCGAACCTTTGGGCCGGTGGGCCGCGCGTCGCGTTGACCGGCCCCCCGGCCCGGCTTACCGTCAACAAGAGGTGAATCTCGACGGTGGTTACGCCGTTCGGAGTGTTTGAGATCCGCCAAGTCGTGTTTGCCGGGTTCGGAACAGGCCCGGGCGAGGGGAGGCATGGGTGGTCGAGGGAAGGTCGTTCGAAATGACCGACGGCGAGCAAGGTGAGCTGTTTCCCGACGCGTCCCTGCCCGACGAACTGGTCGGCTACCGCGGCCCGGCGGCCTGCCAGATCGCCGGCATCACCTACCGGCAGCTGGACTACTGGGCCAGGACGAAGCTGGTGGCGCCGAGCATCCGCACCGCGCACGGTTCGGGCTCGCAGCGGTTGTACTCGTTCAAGGACATCCTGGTCCTCAAGATCGTCAAACGCCTGCTGGACACCGGGGTCTCACTGCAGAACATCCGGGTCGCCGTGGAGCACCTGCGGGAACGCGGGGTCCGCGACCTGGCCAAGGTGACCCTGTTCTCCGACGGCACCACCGTCTACGAGTGCACCTCGCCCGAGGAGATCGTCGACCTGCTGCAGGGCGGCCAGGGCGTGTTCGGCATCGCGGTCAGCGGGGCCATGCAGGAGATCAGCGGCACCATCCACGAGTTCCCGGCCGAACGGGCCGACGGCGGCGTGGTGGAGACCGTGCGCCCCGACGAGCTGACCCAGCGCCGCAACGCCCGCCGGACCGGGTGATCGACGCCAGTGGTGAGTTGCTAACCTGGGTCCCGTAGTCGTAAACCCTGCGCGGGAGAGACCGGGCGGCCAATCGCCTCGCCCGGCGCCGAAGGAGCAACTCCTCCCCGGAACCTCTCAGGCACCCAGGACCGCGCGGGGGAGACGCCTCTGGAAAGCGGGTCGCCGGACACTCACCGCACGACCCCGCCGAAGGTGCAAGCCCGTGGACTCGCGGGTGAACCTCTCAGGCGCCCGGAAACGGGCAGGGACAGAGGGGGAGGCCACATCCATCCCCGCCCAGCGCCGGGCAACGGCTCCGCTCAGCCGGGAACCTTGTCGAGGAAGCCGTGCACCTGGGCGACGCGGTCGTCCTCGACCACCAGCACGTCGAACCCGATCACCAGCGGCTCGGCTCCTTCGGCACCGAGGTGCCAGGTGAAGCGCGCGATGTCGTGGTGGCCGTCGACCGGGCCGTGCAGGGTGAACCGCAGGCCCGCGAACTGCTCGCTCGCGGTGGCGAAGAACTTCTCGATGTCGTCCCGGCCGGTCACCGCGCCGAGCGGGTCGGTGTACCCGGCGGACTCGGTGAACAGCTCGTCGATCAGCGCGCGCCGGTCGGTGCCGGTGGCGTTCCAGGCGGCGAGGTAGCGCTCGGCGAGTGCGGTGAAGTCGGTCATGGTGTCTCCTTCGTTCGGTGGACTGGGCACAACCTTCGCCGCTGCGGCGCGGCCCGTCGATTACCCGTGAAGTAATGGCAGCGGTGCCCGGCCGCCCGTAACGTCGGGTCCGTGACCACAGCCACCGCTTCCCGTCCCGTGGGCGAACTCCTGCGTGAATGGCGCGACCGCCGCCGCATCAGCCAGCTCGACCTGGCCATCTCCGCGGACATCTCCACGCGGCACCTGAGCTTCGTCGAAACCGGCCGGTCGTCCCCGAGCCGCGACATGGTGCTGCGCCTCGGCGAACACCTCGACGTGCCGCTGCGCGAGCGCAACCAGCTGTTGCTCGCGGCCGGATTCGCCCCGGTGTACGGGGAAAGCGGGCTCGACGCGCCGGAAATGACCGCCGCCCGCGACGCGGTGCGGCAACTGCTCACCGCGCACGAGCCGTACCCGGCGGTGGTGCTCGACCGGCGCTGGACCATGGTCGACGCGAACGCCAGCGTGGCGCTGCTGGTCGAGGGCGTCGCGCCGGAACTGCTGGACGGGCCGGTGAACGTGCTGCGCGCGACGCTGCACCCGGACGGCATGGCGCCGCGGATCGTGAACCTCGGGGAGTGGCGGGCGCACCTGCTCGGCCGGTTGCGGCGCGAGGTGGCCGCCACGGCGGACCTGGAACTGGCGGAGCTGCTCGCCGAACTGCGTGGTTATCCCTGCGACGACGTGGTTCCCGAGGTCGAGGTGCCGAAGCCGGGTGACATCGTGGTGCCGCTGCGCCTGCGTCACCGCGGCACGGAGCTGACGTTCTTCAGCACGGTGGCCACCTTCGGCACACCGCTGGACGTCACGCTCGCCGAGCTGTCCATCGAGGCGTTCTTCCCGGCGGACGCGCACACCGCCGAGGTGATCCGCTCAACCCCGCTCGGCACGCCAGCCGGGTAGCACGGTCGCCGTCGAGGCGAACAACAGCAGCGCGATCAGCAGGAACGGCCCGGCGACGCCGACGAGCCCGGAGATCGCGCCCGCCGCGGCGGGCGCCGCCGCCTGCGCCACCCGGTTGCCGGTCAGCCGCAGGCCGAGCGCGGTGGAGCGCAGGTTGTCCGGTGCTTCGCGCACGGTCCAGGTCATGGTCAGCGGCTGACCGAGCCCGAGCACCAGGCCCAGCACCGCCATCAGCGCGGCCAGCGGCCAGAACCCACTGGTGAACACCAGCGCGGTCACGCAGATCCCGGCCAGCCCGCCGCTGACGGACAACACCGCGAGCCTGCCGAACCGGCCCACCAGCAAGGGAATCAGCAGACGGGACAGGAAGGAGAAGCCGGCGCGCACGGCCAGCAGCGCGCCGACCACGGCGGGGCTGAGCCCGCGATCCTCGCCCAGCACCGGGAGGTACGCGGTGATCACGTCCACACTGGACATCACCGCGAAGCTGGTGAAGATCGCGACGAGCAGCCTGCGGTTGCCGAGCAGCGCCCTGGCCGATCCCTTGTGGACGGTGTGATCGCCGTTCTTCTTGTTCCGCGCCAGTGCTTTCAGGGGCCAGGCGAGTGCCAGGCAGAGCAGGGTGATCACCACGCCGACCGCGGTGGCGAGCAGGAACGCCTCCCGCGTCTCGGCGACCATCGCGCTCGCCGTGGCCGAGCCGATCACCCAGCCACCGGTCAGCGGCCCGATCAGCTGGCCGATCGAGGCGGCCGCGGTGAACCAGCCGAAGTTGCGATCCTGGTGCTCCGGCGGGGAAAGCTCGGCCACCAGCCCCTGGAAAGCGAGCATCAGCGCGAGCTGGCCGACCCCGATCACCACGTTGCCCGCGGCCATCAACGGGAGCGTGGTGGTGAATGCCAGGCCGAGCGCGCCGGCGGTCATCGACAGCCCGCCCCCGGCGAGCAGCCAGGTCAGGCCGCCGCGATCGGCGGCCCGGCCCATCGGCAGCGCGAGGAAGACCGGCAGCAGCGCACCGGCCGCGGCCACCAGCCCGACCGCGGTGGCGTCGCCGCCGAGCGCCAGCACCCGGTAGGAGGCCACCGGCCGGATCAGGAAGGTGACCAGGTGGACGGCGAGCGAAGCGGTGACGACCAGCGCCAGTCCGGTGGTCGCCGGGCGGGGGACGGGCACTCGATCATCGTCGCAGCGCGCGCGCCGCCGGGCACGCGCGGCGGCCCAGGTGAGAGGATTCTCGCAGCGGGATGGCCCCGCCGGCGGAGAGCCAGTGAGGAAGAACTTGGTGAGCATCGCGCTGCACAACGAGGTCCCGCTCCCGCTGATCAGCTTCGACGCCGGTGCCCTGCCGCCGGACGCGGTCGCCGGTTCGGTGCGCCAGGCACTCGCCGCCGGCTACCGCGCCATCGGGGTGCGTCCGTCAGGTGAGTCCGGCGCCGGTGAAGCGATCCGCGACCTGCCGCGTGAGGACGTGTTCATCACGCTGACCCTGCCGGGCACCGGGACCGCCGACGCGCTCGCCTCGGCCCTGCGCATGCTCGATACCGACCGGATCGACCTGGTGCTGCTGGAACGCCCCACCGCGCAGGCCTGGCGCGAGCTGACGCGGGCCCAGGCCGAGGCCCAGGTCCGTGCGCTCGGTGTCGCGGGTCTCACCGCCGACGGATTGCGGGACTTCATCGACACCATCGGGCTGCCCGCGGTGCACCGGCTCGAGCTGCACCCGCGTGAGCCTCGAGCGGAACTCCGGGCCCTGCACTCGCGGCACGGCATCGTCACCGTCGCGGCCGACCCGCTCGGGCCGGGCGACCTGCCCGCCGTGCTGCGCGGGCTGGCCGCCAAGTACGGCAAGAGCCCGGCCCAGCTCGTGCTGCGCTGGCAGCTCGAACTGGGGCACGCCGTGGTGGTCGGCCCCGGCCCGCGGACCCTGCTCGCCGAGCAGCTCGGCGTGTTCGACTTCGAACTCGCCGACGACGACCTCGCGGTGATCGCCGAGCTCGAGGGCACCTGAGCTCAGCCGGCCGTGAGCCCGGCGGCCGCGAAATCCGCCTGCTGCGGGGGCTCGGTGAGGAACCCGCGGAAGGTCTGGGCCGCCCGCTTCTGCACGTCGTCCACGCCGTTGCCGGACAGCCCCAGGTACGGGTAGTCCGCCGAGCGCGCGGAGGCCACCGACTGCGCCGGTGAGCCGATCATCTCGGGCTTCTTCGTGGTCAGCTCGGTGATCCACCAGGAGGTCTCCGGCAGCCAGGCCGCCGGCATCCCGCGGATCGAGGTCAGCTCGCTCTGGCCGAGCAGCGCGTCGAGCACCCGCTGCGAGGCCATCGCGTCCACGGTGATGTTCACGCAGTGGCCGTGCACCACGGTCTTCGCGTCGTTCCAGCGGGTGGCCGCGGCCTTGACCGGCGCCTCGGCGCTCGGGGTCACGATCACGCGCAGGCTCGCGTCGCCTTCGGCGCAGCTGGCGGCCTGGGCTTCGGCGCGGCTGTTCAGCTCGCCGCTGGCCCAGCCCCAGCCCAGCCAGCCGAGGCCGATCAGCGCGACCAGCACCAGGCAGGCGATCGGCCAGGTGGCCACGCGGCGACGGCGCTTGCCGATGGCGCGGTGGCTGCCGGTGGCGCTGACCGCCTTGTGGCTGCCGGTCGTGGAGACGTCACGCTCCGGGCCCTGTTCGGGTGGTGGGGCCGGGGTGAAGGAGGGCGGGGGTTCCGGTGCGCGGCGGGGAGGCCGGGGTGCCGCGGGCCGGGGTGGTGCGTTTCGAGGAGGTGCGGTCCGGGGAGCGGACGTCCGGGTCGCGGGGGAACGATAGCCGGACGATCTGCCGTGAGGGGGTTCCGGAGCCGGGTCCTCGACCAAGCTGTGTCGCCCCATCGTGTGCCTTTCTGGTCTGATGCCTAGACGCTCTCAGTATGCAACCAAAACGTTATCACTCTAACAGACGTAATCTGAGCGGGAAATGCGATGACGCTCAGTTGTCGCACAGCCTGCCAGCAACGGTACAACCGGACAATAGTGTGTCGCTGCACTCGATCAGGCGAGCACGCAGGGGGGCCGCCCGGCGGGCGAAAGCCCCTTGCGCCCTGGCGTATTCGGCCCGTCCGGCCGGCGTTTCGATCGGCACCGCTGGGTAACCGAGCGGGGACAAATCGTAAGGACTCGCGCGCATGTCCAGCTCGCGGATGTCGGCCGCCAGTTCGAAACAGTCGCCGAGCAGTTCGGCCGGGACGAATGGGCCCAGTTTGTAGGCCCATTTGAACAGGTCCATGTTCGCGTGCAGGCACCCCGGCTGCTCGAACTCGAGCTGCGTCTCGCGCGCGGGGGAGAGGGTGTTGCGCGGCACGGCCTCGGGGGTGAAGAAGCGGAACGCGTCGAAGTGGCCGCAGCGCACCTCCAGTGACTCCACGACCTCGTCGGTCCCGGGACCGCCCAGCCGCAGCGGCAGCTGGGCGTGCCGGACCTCGTCGTGCGGCTGCCGGTAGACCATCGCCCACTCGTGCAGCCCGAAGCAGTTGAGCCGCGCCGGGCGGGAAGCCGTGGCCGCCAACAGCGAGGAAACGAACCGCGCGGTCCGCTCCCTCGCCGGGGTGAACCCGGCCGGGTCGACCGTGACGCCGTCCTCGGTCTCGAGGTACCCGCGCCGCTCGAGGAACCGCTTCGCGGACTCACCCGCGAGCACCACGCCGAACCCGGGCTGCCACCGCTCCACGTGCGACGGCCGGTGCGAGTAGTAGGTGAACAGGAAGTCCAGCACCGGGTGCTTCTCGCCGCGGGAGCGGCGTTCGGCGTGCGGCACGGTCCACTTCCGCATCCGCGCGACGTGGGCGTCCTCGCGAGCCCGCCATTCGGGCTCGGCGAGGACCACGGGCTCGCTCACGCCGTCACGTGCGTGCCGTCCCGCACGGTGCCCACGTATTCCTCGACCAGGTCCTCCAGTGCCACCACGCCGACCACGGTGCCATCCGCGTCCAGCGCCCTGGCGAGGTGCCCCCGTTCGCGGCGCATCACCGACAGCGCCTTGTCCAGCTTGGCCTCGGCCGAGACCTCGCTCAGCGCCCGCGTCTTCGACGGCGGCAGCTTCGTCTCGGCCGGTTCGCCCACCAGGTCCAGGATGTCCTTGACGTGGATGTAGCCCGAAAGCCTGCCCTCGGCGTCCAGCACCGGGAAACGGGAGAAACCGGTGCTCGACACCGCCTGCTCTACGTCACCGACGGTCGGGGTGGCGGGCAGCGTGGTCAGGTCGCCGACCGGCACGAGCACGTCCGCCACGGTCTTGCGGACCGAGGACAGCGTCTGGCTCAGCCGCTGGTGCTCGGACTGCTCCAGCAGCCCCTCGCGCCGCGATTCGCTGAGCAGTTCGGCGAGTTCGGCGGAGGTGTAGGCGGTCTCCAGTTCGTCCTTCGGCTCCACCTTGAGCACCCGCAGCCCGGCGTTGGCCACGGTGTTCAGCAGCCAGATGAACGGGTTCGCCAGCTTCACCCAGGCCACGTGCACCGGCACCAGCCACAGCGCCAGCCGCTCCGGGTCGGCGATGGCCAGGTTCTTCGGCACCATCTCGCCGATCAGCACGTGCAGGATGGTCATCACGATCAGCGCGAAGGCGAACGCGATGGGGTGGATCACGTACCCGGGCAGCGGCAGCCCGATCGCGCCGAAGGCCGCCTCCAGCTGGTGGGCCACCGCGGGCTCACCGAACTGGAGCAGCAGCAGGGAACAGATGGTGATGCCGAGCTGCGCGCCGGCCAGCATCTGCGAGACGTGCTTGCTGGCGTTGATCACGATCCGCGCGCGGGCGGTGCCCTGCTCGGCGAGCGCCTCCAGGCGGTCGCGCCGGGAGGAGATGAGCGCGAACTCCGCGCCCACGAAGAAAGCGTTGGCCAGCAACAGCAGGCCGATCAGCGAGATGGCCACCCAGTCGTTCACCTGGCCACCTCCACCCGGTGCGAGACGGCCGGTTCCGCGGTGGCGGAGCCGATCTCACGGGCACTCGGCCGCACGCTGACCTCGGCGATGCGCAGCCGGTCCATCGCGGTGACGGTGAGCTTCCAGTCGTCGACGTCGGCGGAGTCGCCGGGTTCGGGGATGCGGCCGAGGCGTTCGAGCACCAGGCCCGCGATCGTTTCGTAGTCGCCCTCCGGCATGCGGAAACCGGTGATCTCGCGGACCTCGTCGGCCCGCAGCTGCCCGGAAACCACCCAGCTGTCGGCACCGAGCTGCCGCGACGACGGTTCCTCGCGGTCGTCGTGCTCGTCGAGCACGTCGCCGATGATCTCTTCGACCACGTCCTCCAGGGTGACCAGCCCGGCCGTGCCGCCGTATTCGTCGACCACGATGGCGAGCTGGAAGCGCGAGTCGCGCAGGCGGTTCAGCAGCGCGTCCCCTGGCAGCGACTCGGGAACGGTCGGCACCGGGCGCATCACCGAGCCGATCCGCACGGTCTCGCGCTCGGCCTGGCGGACGGTGAACGCCTGCTTGACGTGCACCGCGCCCTGGACGTCGTCGAGGTCCTCGTTGTAGACCGGGAACCGCGAGAAACCGGTGCGCTGGGACAGCTCGATCAGGTCGTTGATCGCCTGGTCCACGGTGAGCGATTCGACCTGCACGCGCGGGGTCATCAGTTCCTCCGCGGTGCGGTCGCCGAAGCGCAGGGACTTGTCGAGCAGTTCGGCGGTGGCGGTGTCGAGCGTGCCGCTCTCCGCGCTGGCCCGCACGATCGAGCCCAGTTCCTGCGGAGACCGGGCCGAACGCAGCTCCTCCTGCGGCTCGACGCCGAACTTGCGCACCACCCAGTTCGCGCTGTTGTTCATCAGCGTGATGAGCCACTTGAAGGTCTTCGAGAACCGGGAGTGGTACCCGGCCACCGCGCGGCCGGTCTGCAGCGGCCGGGCGATCGCCAGGTTCTTCGGCATCATCTCGCCGAGCACCATCGACAGCGAGGTGGCGATGACCAGCGCCAGCACCACCGAGGTGCCCCCGGCCACCGCGGGCGACAGGCCGAGCCCGACCAGCGGCGGCTCGATCAGGTCACCGATCAGCGGCTCGGCCACGTACCCGGTGATCAGCGTGGTCAGCGTGATGGCCACCTGCGCGCCGGAGAGCTGGAACGACAGCGTCCGGTGGGCTTCCAGCAGCGTCTTCGACTTCTTGTCGCCGACCTGGCGGACATTGGCTTCGACGGTGCTGCGCTCGAGCGCGGTGAGCGAGAACTCGGCGGCGACGGCGAGACCGGTGCCGACGGTCAGCACCACCACGAACAACACGCCGAGGATCGACAGCAGGATTTCCATCACCGGGCTCCGGCCTGCCGGTGGTGGCCGGATCGATGGCCGGTGGGAAGGGGAGCGGGGAAGCCGGGTGTGCCACCCGGCTTAGTACTGTCACCAGGTGACGGCGCGTCGCGCACGGAAGAATCTCTCCTTGGGAGGGGTTGTCACGTCCTGTGGATGATACCGGCCGGTTCCGCCGAACGTGCGAGTGATCGGCGGATGTCCCTGCTCACAGCTTCGCCCTGGTGAGTCCCGGGTCGCGGCCGAGCAGGGCGACGAGCCGGTCCGACGGGGTGGCATCGGCACCGGCTTCGACGGGTTTCGCGAAGATGCCGCCGCCTTCCCAGCCGGACACCTGCGGGCCCAGTTCGGCGAGCAGGTCCTCGGCCAGTGCGTCGTCGATGCGGTAGTCCGCGCCGATGGCCACCGCGAGGTCCCAGCCGTGCACGGCGAGGTCGCCGGTCATCTGCCAGCCGTAGTCCTCGAGCGGGATCTCGCCGGACGAGACGTGGACCGTCTCGCGGCGGCTCTGCTCGAAGGCCCGCCGCGCGGCCTTCGACGCGGTCTCCCAGCGCCGGACCGGGTGGTCGCCGAGCTGGTCGCCGTCGTAGCGGTCGCCGACCTGCTCGGTGGTGGCGCCTTCGAGCAAGTCCGGGGCCCAGAGCTGTTCGTACACCAGGTGCCCGAGCAGGTCCCGGACCGTCCACTCGGTGCACGGCGTCGGATCGGCCCACTGGTCGCGGCCGATGCGGTGGACGAGGGCGTCGAACCCGCGCAGGGCTTCAGCGTGTGCGTCGAGGAAATCCATGATCCGAGTCCATCACGGCCGCGCGGCACCCGCAGGGTTCCGGTGGTGCACGCGCACGGTTTCCTCCACCAGGTCGAGCACCGGGGTGAGGTGGTCGGCAGGCAAGCCCATGGCGAGGTGCGAGACGAGCCCTTCGAGCACCAGCTCGAGGAAGGCGGTGAGCACGTCGACGTCCACGTCGTCCCGCAGCTTGCCCGCTTCGTGCTGGCGCAGCAGGCGCTGGCGGGTGGCGCGGGTGAGCTGGTCGGACCGCTCGGCCCAGCGCGCGCGGAACTCCGGGTCGGTGCGCAGGCGGCGGGACAGTTCGAGCCGCGTGCCCAGCCAGTCCGCCGGGTGCGCGCTGCCCTCGGAGAGCAGGTCGCGCATCACCTGCACCAGGCCCTGGTCGGCGACCACCTGCGCCATGCGGACCGCGTCGTCCTCGGCCAGCGCCAGGAACAGCGACTCCTTGTCGCGGAAGTGGTGGAAGATCGCGCCGCGCGAGAGTCCGGTGGCTTCCTCCAGGCGGCGTACCGTGGCACCCTCGTAGCCGTAGCGCGCGAAGCACACGCGAGCGCCGTCCAGGATCTGCCGCCGGCGAGCGTCGAGGTGGTCCTGACTGACACGTGGCATCGTCCGATCCTGTCACCCGGGGTAGTGCCTTCGCAATCCGTACGTACGTACTGTGTTGCCGGGTGGCTGGTGGATCCCCGGATTTCCCCCGTCTCGGCGGAACCCTGCACTAGTCTCCTGCGTCACAGGCATGATCACCGTGCCGGGTTCCGTGGACCCGGCTTTCGTGGACTGGGGAGAGCGGGCATGTTCGACGTGGGTGGTGCGGCCAGTGCCGCGGTGCAGAAGGTCTGGGGAAGTTTGCCCACCGCCGATGCCCCGGCCGCCGCACCCGGTGGAGCGGGCGGTTCCTTCGAGATGGACGCCGAGGAACTCGACGCGGTCATCGGCCTCTGGGAAGCCGAACTCGACAAGCTGGTCGAGGACGCGCAGGTGATCGAAGACATCTCCTGGAGCTTCACCCCGCCGGCCACGGACGACGCGAGCGTCGGCTACGTCAACGCGGGCGTCGACTCGATCGAGGCGCTGCGCTCGCAGAACGACTCGATGCTCAAGTACGCCCAGGAGTACGTGAAGAAGCTGAAGGCGGCCAAGGAAGCCACGGTGGCCGCCGACGAAGCGAAGGCCCAGGCACTCCAGACGGCTGAATAGGGCGAGCGTGAACAAGCTGAAAGCTGTGGTCCTGCTGGTGGTCGCCGCGGCCTCGCTCGCCGCGTGCTCCGGGGAGACCGGGGGCAAGCCGCGGCCGGTGGAAACCGCCGCGCCCCAGGGTTCTCCGACCGGACAGCCACCGGACGGGCCGTCGATCCCGGACCCCCTCGACGCGAGCCCGTTCCTCGGCGACCCGTGCAACCTGACGCCGCAGGCGAAGCTCTCCGGACTCGGGTACACCGAGCCGGGCGAGCCGAAGACCGAGGACGACGTCGCCAAGGTGCTGGCGGGCCCGAGCTGCCACTGGCGTGGCACCGAGCCGGGCGTGGGCATGACGGTCCAGGTGCAGACCGGGAACCGGGACGCCGGGATCGGCGGTGTGGCCGGGCTGGAGAAGGCCAAGCAGAGCCGCCAGCTGGGTTTCCTCGAGCAGACCGAGGGCATCGGCGGGTATCCCGCCTTCTTCGCGGGCCAGTCGGACCGCCGGGCCACCGGCACCTGCGCGCTCGCCGTCGGCATCGCCGACGACCTGACCTTCACGGTGACCAGCCTGGGGTACCAGGGTGCGCAGGATTCCTGCGACAACTCGGCAGGGGTCGCCGCGATCGTGATCGACACGCTGAAAGGGGGCGCCTGAGGTGAGCGGCATGGACGGTCAGGCGATCTACGACAACTTCAAGGGCGGCGACAGCGATCGCCTCCGGATCACCGCGGAGAACGTGCAGAAGCTGTCCTCCTCGTTCGAGGACCGGGCGCAGAGCATCAAGTCGCTGCAGGAGCGGATGAAGGCGTCCTGGACCGGGGACGGCGCCGACGCGGCCAACGCGGGCGCCGGGCCGATGGAGCGCGCGTTCGCCGAGACGGCGCTGCCGCTGGACATCACCGCGGTGTCGGTGCAGGCGCAGGCGTCCGGGTTCGACCACACCAGCAACGCGGTGGTGCCGGTGCCGCCCGCGCCGGAGAAGCCGAGCGGCTGGAGCCTCGGGCTTAAGTCGGCGATCCCGATCGCGGGGCCGTTCATGGCCGCCGACGAGGTCAACGACTACCAGAAGGGCGTGCAGGCCCACAACGAGGCGAACGAGAACAACGTTCGCGCGATGGACCAGTACAGCGACATCAGCAAGAGCACCCAGCAGGCGCTGCCGACCGACTACCAGTTGCTGACCTCCGACGGCGCCGCGGTGAAGCTGAAGACCGACGGTCCCGGCCCGGTCACCCCGCCGAACTGGCGGGAGCCGTGGCAGGGCAGCGGGGAGAACGGCGGCGACACCGGCGGCTCCGGCGGTGGTGGCGGCTCCGGCTCGGGCAAGATCGACGACTCGACCGGCAGCAGCGGCACCGGGGGCACGGGCGGTACGGGTGGCACCGGCGGGACCGGGGGTACTGGCGGAACCGGTGGCACGGGCGGCACCGGTGGTACGGGTGGTACCGGCGGGGACACCGGCGGGACCGGTGGCGGCACCACGTCCAGCGGTGACAAGGGCGGCAAGGACGGCGGCGGGACCACGACCAAGCTGCCGCCGAAGGTCCCGACAGGCAAGCCGGGCTCCGGCGACCCGGTGGTCGGCCTGATCAACAACCCGAACACGAGCAACGCCAATCCCGGCGGCAACCCGCCCGGGCCGGGCAATCCGGCCACGACCGGCGGCGGACGGCAGGGCGGCAGCGCCGCGGGCCGGCTGCTCGGCGGTGGCCCCGGCGGCGTCATGGGCGCGGGCGAGGCGGCGGCTCGTGGGGCGGGCAACTCGCTCGGCGCCGGTCGCGGTGTCGGTACGGGTGGCCTGCTCGGCGGCGAAGCCGGCGGTCGCGGTGGCGCGGCGGCCGCGGGCCGTGGTGGCAGCGCGGGCGGCCCGATGGGCGGCGCGCCCGGTGGCCGCGGCCAGGGTGGCGAGGACGAAGAGCACCAGCGGCCGAGCTGGCTGGTCGAAGCCGACCCCGACGCGCTGTTCGGCACCGACGAGCGCACCATGCCCCCGGTGATCGGGGAGTGACCGCTCCGACGGTGGTCCCGGTCGCCGCGCTGGCCGCGCTGGTCGGCCGGGAACGGGCCGGGCAGCTGCACATCACCCTGCAACCGCAGCCGATGTGGTACCCCGACCGCGATCGCGACGAGCTGTCCCGGCAGATCGACGAGGCGCTCGCCGAGGCCGGGCTGCTCGACCACACCGGCCGGACCAAGGTCGAGTTCCTGGACCTGCTGCCGCTGCTGACCTCGGCGTCCATCGAGTTCTACGGCTGGGCGACGCGCGGCGACGAGACCATCGGCCTGCTCGCGGCTTCGCGCGGCATGCTCGGGGTGCTCGCCGTGCGCTCGGGTGCCTGGGTCACCATCCGCGAGGTCGGCCAGCACGAACTGCCCGAGGCACTGGTCGCCGAACTGCCCGAGCTGTACGCGGGTGGCGGCCGGTCGCAGACGGTGCGGGTGCGGGACTTCGAGGACGCCGCGCGCGGCAAGGAGCAGGGCCGGACGCTGCCGCAGGCGATTTCCGACGTGGTGAAGGTGGTGCAGCGGCCGGTGCACGGCACCGGTGAGCTGTACGCGGGCAAACGCGACGAGGTCGGCCGCTACGCCCGGGTGGAGCAGCCGCTGCACTACGCCGACACGGACTGGGGCCGATACCTCAACTACACCGTCGGGGACGGCCCGGAAGCCGAAATCCACGTAGCCCCGGCAACCCCAGCCGCCCTGGCCGACGCCCTACGCTCCCTGTCCTCCACCCTCACCCCAGCCCTCCGCCAAACGCTATGAGTGGGGCATTACTTGCAATGGATGCAAGTAATGCCCCACTCATAGCATTCCGCCGGGTGCAGCGAGTGCGGAACTCACCCTCAGACAGCCGAACCCCACGTTCAGGAAGCCGAACCCCACGTTCAGGCAGGTGAATCCCACACTCGGGCAGCCGAGTTCCACGTTCCGGGTCTCGAGCAGCCGAGTGGCAAAGATCGGCCGGGGCGGGGTTCACCTGCCTCCGACACAGGTGAACCCCACCCCGCCGACGACTAGGGGATGGTGAGCGCGGGGGCCAGGTGCTCGGTGGCGGCCCGCTCCACCCGGTTCGCCGCCGCGAGTTCCCAGCCGGTCTCGCGCGGCGGGCGGCGGTCGGTGTTCCACTGCGCCAGCAGCAGCGCCACCTTCGACTGCATCTCGGTGCGCAGCCGCAGGAACGAGTCCGCCGGGTCCGCACCGACCTCGCCCAGCAGCAGCCACCACGCCCACGCGGCGGCACCGGCGTTGGCGACGAAGTCCGGGATCACCGGGATGCCCGCCAGCACCAGGGTGGCTTCGGCGGCCTCGGTGGTGGCGGCGTTCGCCGCTTCCACGACCACCTTCGCGGCGACCTGCTCCACATTGTCCTCGGTGATCGCGTACGAGATCGCCGCGGGCACGAAGATGTCGGCCTCGATGCCGAGCACCGCGTCGCGCGGCAGTCGTTGCACGTCCGGCGCGACGCGGCCGCGGTCGATCTCCCCGTAGGCGTCGCGCAATTCCAGCAACGCCGGGACGTCCAGGCCCGCCGGGTGGTACAGCGTGCCCGCCGCGTCGGCGACCGCGGTCACCCGCATGCCCGCTTCGTGCAGGTACCAGGCCGCGCCCCCGCCCATGGTCCCGACACCCTGGATGGCCACCGTGGTCTCGGCCGCGTCCCAGCCCCACGCCGAGGCGACGCCGAGGCAGGACTGCGCGACGCCGTACCCGCCGACCACGTCGCCGAGCAGCAGCCCGCCCGGGACCGGCGCGTTCAGCCCGGTCTGCACGCGGCGCAGGGTCCGCGCCGGATCGGCCGCCCGGGAGATGGCCGCGTGGTAGGACTGCTCGAGGCCGAGGCTCGCGAACACCTCGTCGATCAGGTGCTGCGGCACGCCGAGGTCTTCAGCGGTCACCCAGTGCGCGTCGAGCCACGGGCGCATCGCCGAGCAGAACCGGCTGAGCACGTCGAAGGCCCGCGGGTCCTTCGGGTCGAAGTCGATGCCGCCCTTGGCGCCGCCGACCGGCAGGTTGAACGTGGCCGTCTTGTTCGCCATGCCCCTGGCCAGGTCCTCGACCTCGGTCATGGTGCAGCCGGGGCGCATCCGCGTGCCACCGGTGGCCAGCCCGGAGACGAGCGTGTGCACCACGAGAAATCCTCGAGTACCGGTCACCGGGTCCGTCCAGGTCAACCTCAGCAACGGTTCGGTGCTGTTCTGGGTGCTCACTCGACCCACCTCCAAGCTTTTCTCGAGCGGGCGGGCCCAGGCGGTTACGTGCGCACGGCGAACACACCGGTTTGGACCCACCCTCGGGTGAGGTACTCCACCGGTGTGGCTTCGGTTCTGGACGGTCGTGCGACGGGGAAGGCGCTGGGGCGTTGCCGCGTTCCGGGTTACCTGGTCCAGAGTGAGCCCGAGGCGCCCGGGCGTCCAGTTAAGGATCGTGCACGTTTTTGTTTAGGGTTTGTGTATGGAGTTTTCGTTGCAGAGACTGCGGATGCTCCGGGAGCTGGATCGGCGGGGAACCGTCACCGCCGCCGCCGGAGCACTGCACTACACGGCGTCGGCCGTTTCGCAGCAGCTGGCCCAGCTCGAACGGGACGTCGGCGCGAAGCTGTTCGAACGGCTCGGCAGGCGCGTCCAGCTGACCGAGCTGGGCAAGCTGCTCACCTCGCACGCCGAGGAGATCCTCGGCGCGGTCGAGCGGGCGGCACTGGCGCTCGAGGAGGCCCAGGAGTCCGTGACGGTCCGGCTCACCGCGGGGGTGTGGGCGTCGGTGGCCTCCGGGCTGCTGCCGCACGCGCTGACCGCGCTGGCCGCCGAGCACCCGGGCATCAAGGTGCGCACCCGTGAGCTGGCACCGGAGGAGACCGCGGACGCGGTCCGCGACGGGTCGCTCGACTTCTCGTTCGTCATCGACTACTCGGACGCGCCGATGCCGTGGGATCCCGGGCTGGAACGCGCGGTGGTGGCGGTGGAACGGCTGCACGCCGCGGTGCCGGCCGGTACCGTGCCCGCCGCCAGCATTTCGCTGCTCGAGCTGGCGGACCAGCCGTGGATCCTGGCCAGCCCGAAGAGCCACTTCGGCCGGGCCATCCGGATCGCCTGCCAGCGCCACGGGTTCGAGCCGAAGATCGACCACGAGGTGGAGGAGCAGGCCACCGCGATGGCGATGGTGGCGAAAGGACTCGGCGTCACCCTGGTCTCCGACCTGGGCCTGATGCTGCGACCGCCCGGTGTGGACACGGTCGCGCTGGCCAGCCCGCTGATGCGGACGGTGTCCATCGCCTACCGCACCACCGCGCTGCGGCGGCCGTCGATGCAGCTGGTGATCCACGCCGTGCGCGCCGCCGCGGCCGAGCTCGGACTGGCCACGGAGACCACCCTCCCCTGACTGGCCGCCACCCGGCCAGATTCGCTCGAATGGCGTAGCGATCACGCCCGGAATCGGGGTTTTCATGCGGATCCCGCGCCCGATTCGCCCGGCCGTGGCGCCCCGTGCCCACCTCGCCGCCACCGTGGTCGGCTGCGATTGTCGGACCCCGCGTGTAGCGTCCGAATCCTGGTGATCCCACTAGACATCCAGTTTGGAGGTGGCATGGCGACGGTCAGAGATTTTCCTTCTCCCGCAACGGGTAATCTCGCCGCGCGGGTGGTTTCCGACCGCGCGGAGGGTGAGGCCTACGTCGCGTCGGTGTGCTTCAAGCACGGTCCGCCGAGACTGCTCGGGGTGGAACTCGAGTACACCCTGCACCACCGGGACGACCCGTCCCGCCCGCTCGACCCCGGGGAACTGGCCGCGGCACTCGGCCCGCACACCCCGGTGACGCTCGATCCCGGCAGCCCGGCCACGCCGCTGCCGGGCGGTTCGCCGGTCAGTCTCGAACCCGGCGGCCAAGTGGAGCTTTCGGCCCTCCCCAGTGAATCCCTCGCCGATCTCGCCGGCGTCGTCGACGCCGATCTCGCCTATCTCACCGAATTGCTCGCCCGGTCCGGGCTGGAACTGGGCGCCACGGGCATCGACGCCCATCGCGCCCCCCGCCGGGTCCTGCAGACCCCTCGCTACGCCGCGATGGAACGCCGTTTCGCGCCGGACGGTCCTGGCGGCGCCACGATGATGTCCAGCACGGCCGGGCTGCAGGTCTGCGTGGACACCGGCGAGGCAGGGGACCTGCCGGCGCGGTGGGCCGCGGTCCACGAACTGGGCCCGGTGCTGCTGGCCCTGTTCGCCAATTCCCGCGTGCACGCGGGAAAGGACACCGGCTCCGCCTCGGCCCGCTGGCTCGCGGTGATGGCCACCGAACGGGCCCGCACCTTCGCCGCCACCGCCTCGCCGGACCCGCCGGCGGACTGGGGGCGGCGGATGATGGACACCCCGGTGATGGTGGTGCCCCGGCGGGACGGCCCGTGGGACGCGCCGGTGCGCTTCACCTTCGCCGACTGGATCGAAGGCCGGGGTGAGGCCGGGGTGTTCGGCCCGCCCACGGTGGCCGATCTGGACTACCACCTCACCACCCTGTTCACCCCGGTGCGC